>CAJQQK010000270.1 GCA_905480435.1 uncultured Hyphomicrobiaceae bacterium
GCCAGGGTACGTAGCTTCGCCCTCAATATCCTGCGTGCCAACGGCGAAAACAATATCTCGCAGGCCATGTGGCACAACGTCCTCGACATCACACGGCCGCTCAATTATCGCTTCATGTAGTTAGCGTTGAACAGCCCTGCACCTCAACCGAGGCCCATTTTCATGACGACAAACATCGACACATCGCAAGCCACACCGCCGGCTATCTCATTCTCAGACGCCCTCACGGTCTGGATCAAGATTGGTTTCCTATCGTTCGGCGGGCCAGCAGCCCAGATCTCTCTCATGCACCGTATGGTTGTTGAAGAACGCGGTTGGTTGACGGAACGTCAATATCTCAACGCTCTCAGTTTTTGTATGCTGCTGCCAGGCCCCGAGGCGATGCAGCTTGCCACCTACGCCGGTTGGCGCCTGCATGGCACGATCGGTGGATTGGCCGCCGGCCTTGCGTTCGTGCTGCCCGGTGCTGCCGTCGTCCTCGGGCTCTCAATGATTTACGCGTCGTTTGGCAACGTGCCATTCGTCGAAGCGATTTTTCTTGGCGTCAAGGCTGCGGTTCTGGTCATCGTGATCGAAGCGCTGTTACGTATCGCCAAGCGCGCACTGAGTGGCACCGAAGCTTGGATCATCGCCGCGTTGTCGTTCGTCGGCATCTTCTTTCTGGCGCTGCCCTATCCTCTGATCGTGCTCGCAGCCGCCATCTGGGGTTATCTGCGTGCCGGTGGCACCATCGATGCAAGTGCACCTCCACCGGAGAAACTCGAGGACAGTCTGGCCGGCACGCTTGGAACGATTGCGCTGTGGCTGGTGATCTGGATTTTGCCACTATTGGCGCTCGGGCTCATTCTGGGCTTTGACCATAAGCTTGCACAACTTGGTGCGTTTTTCTCAAAACTTGCCGTCGTCACATTTGGTGGCGCCTACGCAGTGTTGGCTTACATGGGCCAGGATGTCGTCACCCGCCTCGGCTGGCTCGAAGCTGGTCAGATGATGGATGGCCTTGGGCTTGCGGAGACCACGCCCGGCCCACTGATCCTAGTCACTGAGTTCGTTGGCTACGTTGCCGCCTGGCGAGACGGCGGCATTGCGCTTGGTCTGGCTGGGGCCGTGGTCTCGCTGTGGGCCACCTTTGCGCCGTGTTTCCTGTGGATCTTTGCAGGCGCGCCTTATGTCGAATGGATTAATGCACAACCTCGCCTAAGAGGCGCGCTGGCCGCGATCACGGCTGCGGTTGTGGGTGTCATTCTTAATCTCGGGATCTGGTTTGGCCTGCACGTCTTCTTTGGCACAGTAACGCGTAATGAAGCCGGGCCGCTGACGCTGTGGACGCCGGAACTGGCGACGCTCGATTGGCGCGTCGTCGTGTTGGCTGTTTTAAGCGGATACCTGCTTCTCTGGCGGCATTGGGGCATTCCGTCGGTGCTAGGGCTCGCGGCAGCGCTCGCGCTAGCGATGCGGTTTGGCTTGGGTTAAACTGTCACCGAGGCGCAGGTCGGCGGCCTCGGACATACTCCGAGATCGCCGCCTCCATCCACACAGAGCCTGGATGGAGCACCTTGCAACCTCATCGGAGCATTATTTTTTCAGTATTCGTCGCGGTGCTCTGTCGCCTTGAATGATGGCCGCGCAGCTACGCCTTCAAACCATTTAGTTAGTGCTGGTCGCGTTTGGCGCCAGGCAATATCGCCATAACGGAAGTCTGCATAGGCGAGCGCAGCACCAATCGCTGCCTGAGCCATGTCGAATGACCGACTAGCAAGTCCCGCCGCTTCATGCTCCAATACATCGAGTGCGGCTGCAAATTTTAGCGCCATCGCCTCGTTGAATTCGGTATCCTGCTCTGCCACTGGCTTCCTGTGTTCGGCCAACCAACTGACCAGTAGGTCGAGCACGCCAACGCCGAGAGCGGTCTGACGCATCACGTCGCGACGGGCATCGCCAGACGCCGGTATCAGCCCGGCACCCGTGCCAATCTCGTCAAAATGCTCGGCAATGACGCGGCTGTCATAGAGCGCCGAGCCATCGTCGAGGATCAGCGTCGGCAGCTTATTGAGCGGGTTGTGCGCCATCACGTCGGCGTTGGGCTTTGACGCTGCGACAACGACCTGCTCGGTATCGATGCTGTCGACGATTGCCTTTTCGTGCGCAACCACCATGACAAATCGCACGAACGGCGACCGGGTTGACCAGAACAGCTTCATCAAATGACACCCTTGGCTTTGAGCTTTGCGAGATCATCGGCGCTGGCACCAACGCCGCCGTAGACTTCGGCGTTGTGTTCGCCAAGCCGTGGCGCAACTGAGCGCACTGCAATACTCTCACCCATCTTGATCGGCGTGCGCACATGAGGCACCTCACCGAGTTTGTCATCATGAGCATGGACAACCATTCCGCGCGCCTTCAGTTGCGGATCCGAGAAGAGTTGCTCGTAGTTGTTGACCGGCCCACACGGAACGCCAGCTTCGTCAAGGATCTCAAACCAATGCATCGTTGTGTTGGTTTTCAACACCGCTTCCATGGCAGCTTCCAATGCCGGCCGATTTTCGACACGCACCTTGCTGCTGGTGAAACGCGGATCTTCAATCCATTCAGCGTGACCCATGGCGGTCGCCATGCGTTCCCAGAGTGACTGGCTGCTAGCCCCGATCATCATGAATCCGTCGCCGGTTCCAAAGCGCTGATAGGGTGCGTTCTGCCGGTGGCGCGAGCCCTGGCGTGTCGGTTCCTTGCCATCGGCGAGGTAACCAGCACTGGTCCACGAACTGAAACCGATTGCGGTTTCAAACAGTGAGCATTCGATCAGACGACCTTTCCCGGTGCGCTCACGTTCATAAAGAGCCGCTAAGATCCCCTGGCTTGCCCACATGCCGGTACCGAGATCACAGATCGGCACGCCAACCGACGTTGGTGGGCCGTCCGGCTCACCCGTTACATGCATCAGACCGCCAGCACCTTGCGCGATCAGGTCGAAACCACCGCGAGCGGCATAAGGGCCCTCGTAGCCGAAGCCTGAAAGCTGCGCATAGATTAGCCGCGGGTTCAGCTTTGACATCTCATCCCAGCCGAGGCCGGCGCGCTTCATCACGGTCGGACGGTAGTTCTCAATCAAGACATCCGCCTGAGCTGCGAGTTTTAAGAATAGCTCGCGGCCCTCGGGCTCTTTGTAGTTGAGCGTAATGCCTTTCTTGTTGCGATTGATGTAACGAAAGAATGGATTGAGATCGTCATCTCCGTCGCCCCAGTTGCGTACATTCTCGCCCTTTCCGGGGCGCTCCAGCTTAATAACTTCGGCACCCATGTCGGCGAGCACCATCGTGCAGAACGGCCCGGCCATGTGCTCGGTCAGATCCAAGATCTTGATACCCGCAAGCGGGCCTTGCGCTTCGTCGATATCTTTCATGTCAGGGTCCTTGCCTAAAATTTAACAGGGCTTACAGCCAGGCATAGTCTTTGCGATCATTCTCGAACGCTGAGATCTCGGCGTCCAGTTCCATGGTCATGCCGATGTCATCAATGCCGTTGAGCATGCGGTGCTTGTCGAAGGGGCCGATTTCGAAATTGAAGGTCGTCCCGTTGAGCGCTGTCACCGTCTGGGTTTCAAGATCGACATCGATCTCGGCACCAGGTGCCTCGTGCATGTGCGCACGGAGCGTATCGCAATCTTCACGGCTCAGGATGACCGGCAGTACGCCATTCTTCATGCAATTGCTTCGATGGATGTCAGCAATGCTCGGGGCGATCACAACCCGAATGCCGTTTGCGACGAGCGCGCCAACCGCATGCTCACGCGATGAGCCGCAGCCCCAGTTGACATCCGCGACGATGACCTTGGCATCGCGGAACGGCTGCTGGTTCATGATAAAATCTGGCTTCTCGCTGCCATCTTCATTGAAGCGCAGATCGTGAAACAGGTATTGATTGTAGTCAGGATCGTCGAGCGGAATCCGAAGAAAGCGCGCCGGAATAATTGCATCGGTGTCGCAATTGAGAATGTCGATCGGCATGCCCATCGACTTGAACGACTTAAACGGTTCCATCTCAAGCATCCTCCATCATTGTGCGCACATCGGTGAAATGACCGGTAATCGCGGCCGCTGCCGCCATGGCCGGGCTGACCAGATGCGTGCGACTATCAACGCCCTGACGGCCGCGAAAATTACGATTGCTGGTCGATGCCGAGCGCTCGCCGGGTTTTAGAAGATCGCCGTTCATGCCAACGCACATCGAGCAGCCAGGCAGGCGCCACTCAAAGCCGGCCTCAGTGAACACTTTGTCGAGGCCTTCGGCTTCGGCCTGTTCCTTGACCAAACCAGAGCCCGGCACCACCAAGGTCGGCACGGTTGCTTTGCGCCCTTTGGCGACGGCTGCGGCCGCGCGCAGATCTTCGATCCGAGCATTGGTGCAGGCGCCGATAAATACCTTGTCGACCGCGATCTCAGCAATCGGCATGCCGGGCGTGAGCCCCATGTAGTCGTATGCCGCGAGGAGTGTCGCCTTGCGATCGGGATCGTCCTCTTTGTCTGGGTCAGGCAGGCGCTCGGTGACCTGGACCGCTTCCTGTGGAGAATTGCCCCAGGTGACCATCGGTGCGATTGCATTGGCATCAACGGTCACCTCGGCATCGAACACCGCGTCGTCATCCGATGGTAAGGAGCGCCAAAATTTCAGCGCCATATCCCACTTGTCGCCTTTCGGCGCGAACGGGCGGCCTTTGACGTACTCAATAGTCTTTTCGTCGGGCGCAACCATGCCGCAACGGCTGCCGGCTTCGATCGTCATGTTGCAGACCGTCAACCGACCTTCCATTGACATATCGCGAATGGCTGAGCCCGCGAACTCTATCGCGTAGCCGGTGCCGCCTGCCGTGCCGATCTGGCGAATGACGGCCAGGATCACGTCCTTGGCTGTAACGCTGAAGCCGAGCTTGCCTTCAATGTTGATGCGCATCGTCTTTGGCTTGGTTTGCCAGAGCGTCTGTGTCGCCATGACATGCGTTACTTCTGAAGAGCCAATCCCCATCGAAATACAGCCAAGCGCGCCATGCGTAGACGTATGGCTGTCGCCGCACACCATCGTCAGTCCCGGCAATGTGATGCCTTGCTCCGGGCCAACGACATGGGCGATGCCCTGACGTTTGTCGCCCCAAGGAAAAACAGTGACGCCGAACTCTTCGGAGTTGCTCTTGATCGCCAGCGCAATCTCTCTGGCGCGTGGATCAGTCAGATCATCCAGCGATGCTGTGTGTGTCGGCGTGTAGTGGTCCGGCGTTGCGAATGCCTGATCCGGCCGGCGCATTTTCCAGCCGTTCTGGCGCAAACGCTCAAACCCCCAGATCGAGCCGTCGTGTAGCAAATGCCGATCGACATAGAGCAGGGTCTGACCATGCTTTTCTGTCACGACATGGCGGTTCCAGATTTTGTCGAACAGTGTTTGGCCAGCCATCTGAATTCCTATCGTTGCGCTTGATCGTATTGGGACTGACAATAAGGATCTTGCTGCGACTTGAACATGGCAACCACGCTTGTCGCGTCAAACCTCAGACCGGATATCCGGTCCAAGATGGATCAAACCGCAATTTTCGGCGTCGATCCACCTGTCACGCTAGTCCTCAAGCAGTTTGTAAATCACCGGACTGTAGTAATTGCCGTAACCTTTTTCGGCTGCAAGCTTTAGGCGGCTCTCAGCATATTTCGCACTTTGCGCATCGACACCGCATTTCTCGGCAAGGTCGAGCGCGTAACCGATGTCTTTCATCGAGTACGTCACGGGAAACTGATCATCCGGATACTCGCCGGATACCATGTGCGAGCCGTGTTTGCGCATCGCATAGCTGTCAGCAGAGCCTTTCGACAAGATGTCGAATACGATGGATCGGTCGACGCCGGCGCGCGTTGCGATGGCCATGGCTTCTGCCAATGCCGTCACGTTCTGGAAGATCAGCATGTTGTTCATCAGTTTCAACACCTGACCATTGCCGACACCGCCACAGTGCGAGATGTCGCCGCCCATGCATTTGAGATGAGGTAAAATATCTTCGAACACCTCGTCGCTTGCCCCAACGGTGATCGCGAGCGTACCGTTTTCAGCAGCCGGCACGCCGCGCGCCACGGGTGCATCAGCGAATGCCACGTCTTTTTCGGCGAGCGCTGCGGCCACCTCACGGTTCACTTCAACGGTTGCCGTCGTCATGTCGACCAGAGTCTGGCCGGCGCGTACATTGGCGAGCAACTCACCGTTGCCAAAGACGACGTCGCGTACCTGAGGTTCGCCCGGCACGCACATGAAAATCATATCAACCTGACCAACCAGATCAGCAACCGATGCAGCAGCCGTCACGCCGTGACCACTGAGTGCGGCTGCCTTTGTCGGATCAACATCGAACGCCACGACGGGTCTGCCCGCCTTTTCAGCGAGATTCCGGCACATCCGCCCGCCCATTACGCCAAGTCCGATAAACCCGAGTTTTCCAACCGCTGACATCACCGCACTCCTTAAATGTATCCAAATAGTTCCCTGCCGGTGAGATAGCACACACAGAGCATTGTTGAGCACAGCTTGCGCCGTGGGCATAATTTATCGGAGTTGTGTTGAATCTGACCGGCATTGGGCATCAACATCGCCAATAAAAACTGGCATCATGCTATCAAACAGTCCTGCCCCTCGGGGCTAGCAGCGGGAATTGCACCATGTCCAGAACAACCAGATCAACCGAGTCTGATTGCGATTACATCATTGTTGGTGCGGGTTCCGCTGGATGCACACTCGCCAATCGGCTGAGCGCCGACGGCTCCAAAGTGATCCTGCTAGAAGCCGGTCCAAAAGACTGGCACCCGATGATCCACATTCCAGCCGGCGTCTTAAATCTACTCTACAATTCGAGTGTCAACTGGATGTACGCGACGGACCCGGAGCCTGGCACCGGCAACCGCGCCATTCATTGGCCGCGCGGGCGTGTGCTTGGCGGCTCTAGCTCGATCAATGGTATGCTGTTCGTGCGCGGCAACGCGGCTGACTATGACAACTGGGCACAGATGGGTTGTACAGGCTGGACTTACGCGGACTGCCTGCCGCATTTCAAATCGATGGAGTCCTATCAGCCCGGCGACGATGACCATCGCGGCAAATCAGGCCCGCTCAAGATCGAAGACTATCGGACTGTTTTGCCGCTAACGCACCGCTTCGTTGAGGCAGCCCAGCAGGCCGGCTTTCCTTTTACGCCCGATCTATCCGGGGCGAACCAAGAAGGTGTCGGCTATTCTCAGATGTCACGGAATGGCCGCTATCGCGGTTCAACCGCCCAGACATTTCTGGCTGAAGCGCGAAGCCGCCGGAACCTGCGCGTCGAGACCTATGCAGTCGCCTCGCGCCTGATGTTCGATGGCAAACGCTGCACGGGCGTTCGCTTCGAGCAGAAAGGCATGTACCGCGAGCTGACAGCTGCGCGTGAAGTGATCGTCTCGGGCGGAACGATCAACTCACCTCATTTGCTGCAGGTATCAGGCGTCGGGCCAGCGAAACATTTGAAGGCGATCGGTGTCGATGTGGTGCATGATCTGCCCGGCGTTGGTGGCAACCTTTCCGACCACTATGCAACGCGCGTCTCGTATCGTGTCAAAGGCTTGCTATCGATCAATCAGTACGCGCGTGGTCTGCGTCTGGCTGGCGAAGTTGGCAAGTGGCTGGTGCGCGGTAATGGTGCTTTGACGTTCGGTGTCTCCAGTGCGCAGATATTCTGCCGAAGCCGTGACGGGCTTGCGAGCCCCGACATCCAACTGCTGTTCTCGCCGGCGAGCTATGACGAGGCACGGTTCGGCAAACTTGAAAAACAGCCAGGCGCCACCGTCGCAGTCTCTATCGCACGACCTGATAGCCGTGGCACGATCATGGCAACCAGCCCGTTTGCCACTGATCGACCATCAATCAAGCCGAACTACCTATCGGCTTCAGGCGATATTGCCGTCGTGCTTGCCGGCATTGCGCATGCCCGCCGGATATTTTTAGCCAGTTCGATCGCGAAGCATACCAGCCACGAAATCGTCCCCGGTGCGCATCTCAAGTCCGATGATGAGCTCTTAGACTACGTGCGCAGCAACGGCACGACGCTTTACCACCCCGTTGGTACGTGCAAGATGGGTACCGATGCAAACGCCGTTGTTGATCCGCGCCTGCGCGTGCGAGGCATTGATGGACTGCGCGTGATCGATGCGTCAATCATGCCGGCAGTAACCACTGGCAACACCAACGCACCGACCATTATGATCGCCGAGAAGGGTGCCTCAATGATCCGCGAGGATGCCGGCGCTTGAGATTTAAAATGTCAACGCGCAGCAACAGGCTGGAAACTCCTTACAGATGAATGATGCAATTGCCGAACCTATACCTCGTGTCGGCGAGCCTGCTGCCGGCAGTCATCGCGTGCTGTATGTAAGCACACGCAAATGGGTTGGCGTGCTTGCGATTGGTAGCGCCTTCGCCGTCATCGGCCTTGCCATGATCTTCATAAAAGGCGATTTCCTCGCCTGGTTCATCACGCTTTGCTTCGGCCTCGTTGCTGCCGTCGCGGCGCTGCAACTCACCGGCGCCGGCTCTCATCTCGAACTGAACGCTGACACATTTACCATCACCAATTTCGGCCGCAGCACAACCGAACGCTGGGATGAATGTTCTGACTTCAAAGTCTACCGCCTCACCCGCACCAAGCAGGTGGTCTATGACCGAGCGCGAGACGTAGAGACCCACGCCGGCGAAATGAACCGCTCGATTTCTGGCCGCTCGAAAGGCCTGCCAGACACATTCAACATGACCGCTCACGATCTCGCGAAACTCATGGCAGCCTATCAGCAGCATGGCGTTGAGCGTAGTTGGCAGGCGCATGCCGGAACCGTCCCGGAATTCGAGGCAGTGATTGCCGACAGCCTCCGCGAGGCTGGCGTGGCAGCCGATATCATAACAGATCGCGACGCGATGGATCTGCCGGACGGCATGACCAGCTGGCCGTCAATCATTGCGGTTGCACGCGCCCCAAAGGCAGATGGATCGCGTCATGTGTTGATTTGCGCTGATGTCCCTTCACCATCCAGCCGGTGGATCACGGAACATACGCAACGTAAGCAAACCTTCGACCTGCTTGAGGCGGATGAGTTGCACATCATAGATGCAGACACGAAAGACATTCGCCGCATTCTCCGTGACGATACATGACCGGAGCACGCACGGCAGCAACCCAATGCGAGCAGGCACGCGGGCCTAAAGGGAACAGAGCATGACGACGATAGTCTTCGTTGCTGTTATCTCGGCGGCGGCCCTCCATGCTGTTTGGAATGCACTTGCCAAAGGCGGCACCGATAAGCATCTCAGCATGACCGCCGTCGCGCTCGGACACACGCCCATCGCACTTGCGGCCCTGGCATTCGTGCCGACACCAACACCTGAAAGCTGGCCCTATATTGCGGTCGGGATGGTTCTGCACACCGGCTATCAGCTTGTACTATTGGCCGCTTATCGCATCGGCGATCTGACCCAAGTTTACCCAATCGCGCGCGGCACAGCACCGTTGATTGTAGCTGGCGTTTCAACTGTTTTTCTCGGCGTCACACTCGCGCCGTTAGAATTGCTCGCGGTTTTGACGATTGCGCTTGGCATCCTCAGCCTTGGTTTTGTCCGCCAGCAAGATGGTACGCGCAACGGTCGCGCGAGCTTGTTGGCGTTCATAACCGGCTGCTTCATTGCATCTTACTCGCTGATCGATGGTACCGGCGCGCGCATATCGGGTTCAGCGCTCGGCTTCTACAGCTGGGTTGCGATCGGCAACAGCGTTTTGTTTGCAGCCTACATTGCGGCAACCAAGCCCGGGCTGCTGAGTTCGCTGCACAAGGCAAAGCAAACATTCATCATCGGCGGCACCGCGTCGTTCGTCGCTTATGGCATCGTTATATGGGCATTCACACAGGCACCGATTGCTCTCGTGACGGCACTGCGTGAGACCAGCATTATCTTTGCGCTCGTCATAGGCGTCTGGTTTCTTGGCGAGAAACTTGATCTGGCCAAAGTGTTCTCGACGTTCGTTACCCTGCTTGGCGCGGCGATGCTGCGCCTCAGCAAAACCTCATAACGTGCAATAAGACAGACCATGGCCGACTTCGATCAGATTTTTTCGCGCGCGGAACTCATTGACGCCTGGCGCTCTGGCGCGCGCACAAAATTCATTGCGTTTTGGGGACACACGGGCCGTCCGGACGCCGTCGGCCCGTTCGTGCTCAGCCAATGGCGCGAGGCTCCTTTTAGCCTTGATGGCATATCGTATCCAACAGCCGAACATTACATGATGGCTGAGAAGGCCCGCCTATTCGGCGACGAGGATACTCGCCAAGAGATCATCTCAGCCCGCGACCCTGGCAAAGCCAAGGCGCTTGGCCGCAAGATCATTGCCTTTGACGAAGCCGAGTGGGTTCGGGCGCGCTTCGACATTGTCGTTGCTGCCAGCCTCGCCAAGTTCGGCCAGACGCCGATGCTGCGGGATTATCTGCTGGCGACAACGGGCAAAGTGCTCGTCGAAGCGTCACCGCAAGATCGCATCTGGGGCACCGACCTCGCCCGCGACGACAAGGCACTCGCTGATCCCGAGCAATGGCGCGGCGAAAACCTGCTTGGTTTTGCGTTGATGAAAGCGCGCGCGCAGATGTTGAGGGAGTGACCGACTGCCTGGGCTGCGTCTCACCTTTGGGTGTTACGCGCCTTCCGCGGCTGATCGAATAGCTTCGATGTTGGCGCCATAGGGGGCCGGATCGGTCACTGAGCCACCTTTGAATACGGCTGATCCGGCAACCAGGACATCGGCGCCTGCTGCCGTGACGAGTGGTGCGGTGTCTGCTGTGACACCGCCATCGATTTCGATGTGGATGTCACGGTCACCGATCATAGCGCGCAGTTGGCGGACCTTGTCGACCATTGCGTGAATAAAACTCTGGCCACCGAAACCGGGGTTTACGGTCATCACGCAGACCAGATCAATGCGGTCGAGCACGAACTCAACAGCTGACGCAGGTGTTGCTGGATTGAGCGCGACACCGGCTTTCTTGCCAAGCGCGCGGATTGCTTGCAGAGAGCGGTCGAGATGCGGTCCGGCCTCAACATGCACCGTTAGTATGTCGGCTCCTGCTTGCGCAAATGCCTCAAGGTAACGGTCAACCGGTGCAACCATCAGATGGACATCCATGACCGTCTTGATGTGCGGACGGAGCGCCGTGCAGGTTTCGGGGCCGAACGTGATGTTGGGCACAAAATGGCCGTCCATGACATCGATATGGACCCAGTCGGCGCCCTGTTGCTCGACGGCCTCGCATTCGGCGCCAAAGTTGGCAAAATCGGCTGCCAGGATCGATGGCGCTATTCGTATCCGACGATCAAACGCCATGGCCTCGCAGGCTCCCCTTGCAACAAAAAAGATGCGCGCTCCCGGACACCATGCTGGCGGACAGGTATCCCGTGCAGTGCCATTGCCCCCGGACAACAGCCCGTACAGGAATTCCAATCAGACGCCGTCGCATATCCCGGAAACGCGCACCCCTTAAAAGCGAGCCAGCACCACCAACGTCAAGTGTTGGCTCGCAACACACCGAACTATTTGCCGTACTTGGCCCAGAACTTACCGAACAACGCCTCTTCTTCGGGCTTATCTTCTGGAATGGTGTTGACCAAATGCGTCACGTTCACGAAATCGCGCCAGCTGAGGTTGTCATCGATTGAATTCGCCTGCCAGGTGCCGCAGCCCATGGTCAGCGTGAACGGCAAGCCGTTGTCAAAGCCGCCACCGTTGCCGAATGTGTGTGCCTGGTTGACCAGAACGCGAACGACATCGGTATCGGCTGCCAACTCGTGTGCGTGATCCATGTTGGTTGTATGAATACCGCACGAATGGCCGCGGCCCTGATAGTCCAGGATGTCTTTGACCCGCTTCTTGGCGTCAGCGAAATCTTTCGCACGGTAGATCGTCAGCACCAGGGATAGCTTCTCGCCGGAAAGCGGATGCTCTTTGCCGATGCCGGTTTCCTCGGCCATTACAAACTTGCAGCCTTTGGAACCATCAGCCAATTCGAATTCCTTGATCAGTGCGGCTGGCCCTTGGGCGATAACCGAGCGGTTCAGCTGACCATTGACCCACAACCGATCAACGATGCGCGTGCGCTCTTCCGGTGTCGACATATAGCCGCCCTCAGCCTGGAACGCTTCGATCATCGCGTCATAGACATCGTCGACGATCACGATGGCATTTTCGGATGAGCAACTGGTTGCGTTGTCGAAGGTTTTCGAGAGCATGATTTTGTGTGCGGCCTGAGCAAGGTCGGCACTTGAGTCGACAATCACCGGTGCGTTGCCAAGCCCAACACCGAGCGCCGGCTTGCCCGACTTGTAAGCGTTGGTGACATTCTTCTGGCTGCCGGTAACGACGTTCAGATCGGCAAGTTCCATCAACTTCGTTGTCATCTCGCGCGTGATCGGCTTTGGCAGCATCTGCACGAGATCTTCCGGCAGCCCAATGTGTTTCAGTGCAGCGCGCATCGCTTCGATGACCGGATTGGTCGCAGCCCAGGCATTTGGTGGCGGCGCCATGATAATTGCGTTGCCGCCTTTGAGCGCCATCATGGCCTTGTTAACAGGCGTCGCGCTCGGGTTCGTCGACGGCGTACCGGCAGCGACCACACCAACTGGCTTCGCCCACTTAACGAGACCTTTCTCGGGGACCTCTTCAATTATGCCGGTTGATTTCACCCTGAGCAGATCGCGCAACGTGCCAAATGTTTTGCGCGTGTTCTTGATGATCTTGCTTTCAACATCACCCAGTCCTGTGACCTCGACCGCGACTTCAGCAAACCGTTTTGCATTGTCGGGTTTATAGATCGACCACGCCAGCGCCGTGACCGCCTCGTCTATCCGCTCCTGGCCGCCCGCTTCAATCTCGCTTGCATATGTGGCCATGGCGGCTCGCGCTTTGCCGATCAGATCTTGAACGATGACGTCCGTCTCATCGGCATCCCGTGGAGCCTGGGCAACTGCTGTATCCTGCATGGGCTTGATCTCTCGTAATTGGCTGCTTGGCGTTGATTTTTACAAAACCGGGACGTGACGTCTCATTTATTGACTTGACGTCTTAGAAATGTCAATCACAGTCACGATGCGACTTAGACCGTCGCGCAGGAAAAGAGCCTAGCAGTGCAGGATTACGTAGCAAAATCATCGGATAAGCAAGCTTTGCCGGGCGATGGGAATAAGTCGTCAGGCTTGTCCGCCCTCGACAAGGCGACATTGGTTCTAGAAGCTGTTGTCGCCTATCCGCGGCCAGTTGGACTACCGGATCTGACAGCCGACCTTGGATTGCCACGTCAAACTATTCACCGCGTCCTGCAGCAGCTTTGCGAGAACGGGCTGATCATTCGCGATCCATCGCGCGACCGATATGCCGTGGGCCCGCGGCTGTCACGTTTGGCAATGGCGACGATCAACTCTGATAATCATCGCGCACCGCTGCGTGCCGTGCTGACGGAAGTCGTTGCAGATGTTGAAGAAACCTGCAATTTCGGGGTTCTGGACGGTCTTGAGTTCATGTATCTCGACCGGCTTGAATGCTCCTGGTCTTTGCGCGTGCATCTGTCTGCGGGCAGCCGCGTGCCGGCCCATTGCACAAGTGGTGGCAAAGTTTTGCTGGCCCATATCGACAAACCGCAGCGCAATGCCTTGATCCGCAGCCGCAAACTGGAAACGTTTACGGACAACACAATTGTACATCCGGAGCTGCTTGAAGCCGAACTCGATGAGATCCACACGCAGGGCTATGCCCTCAACAACGAAGAGCACACAGTTGGCGTAGTTGGCGCCGCCGTGCCGATTATTTCTGGAGATGGACGTGCGCTTGGGGCGCTTGCCTTGCATGGCCCGTCACAGCGATTGTCGATTGCAGACGCCAAGACGCACATTCCACGCCTACGTGCCGCTGCGATCCACATCGCGACAATCTGGAGCCGAAGTTCAGATTGACTTCGAGCTCTTGAGACTGCAAAAAAATGAGACACAACGTCTTATTTTTGAGAATTCATAACGACCAAGATCGATAAACATCAAGAACAGACGCAAACCCTAAGGGAGAGACGCACTATGAAAATGACTGTTGAAGAGGCTTTCGTCAAAGTCCTCCAGATGCACGGCATCGAGCATGCCTTCGGCATCATCGGCTCG
This sequence comes from uncultured Hyphomicrobiaceae bacterium, assembly GCA_905480435.1. GTDB lineage: Bacteria > Pseudomonadota > Alphaproteobacteria > Rhizobiales > Hyphomicrobiaceae > CAJQQK01. The sequence continues at coordinate 14,230 of CAJQQK010000270.1, forward strand.
GCTTTCATGCCGATCTCGGATCTCTTTCCTCAAGCCGGCATCACGTTCTGGGACGTCGCCCACGAGTGCAACGGCGGCTATATGTGCGATGGCTATACACGCGTGACCGGCAAGATGGGCATGTGCATTGCGCAGAACGGCCCCGGCATCACCAACTTCGTGACCGCCGTTAAAACTGCCTACTGGAACCACACGCCAATGCTGTTGGTCACGCCGCAAGCGGCCAACAAGTCGATCGGCCAGGGCGGCTTCCAGGAAGTCGAACAGATGGCAGCATTCGAGGACATGGTCGCGTATCAAGAAGAAGTCCGCGATCCGTCACGGGTCATGGAAGTGCTCAATCGTGTCATCTCAAACGCGCATCGTTTCTCGGCGCCGTGCCAGATCAACATGCCGCGCGATTACTGGACCCAGGTCATCGACGTGCCAATGCCTGAGATCGTCTCGTTCGAGCGCCCTGCTGGTGGCACGCAAGCTGTTAACGATGCAGCCAAGCTGCTCTCTGAAGCGAAATTCCCTGTGATCCTTTCGGGCGCCGGCGTCATTCTTGGCAATGCGATTGGGGACACGGTCGCACTTGCTGAGAAACTTGATGCGCCTGTGTGCAACAACTACCAGCACAACGACAGCTTCCCTGGCTCACATCCGATGGCCGTCGGCCCACTTGGCTACAACGGCTCGAAGGCTGCGATGGAATTGGTCGCGAAAGCCGACGTCGTCTTGGCACTTGGCACACGGCTCAATCCATTCTCGACCTTGCCGGGCTATGGCATCGACTACTGGCCACAGGACGCCAAGCTGATCCAGGTTGACATCAATGCGGATCGCATAGGTCTCACCAAGAAAGTAACCGTCGGCATCTGCGGTGATGCCAAGCAGGTTGCTCAAAGCATCCTTGCTAAGTTGACACCGACCGCTGGCAACGCTGGCCGTGATGATCGCAAGGCACTGGTTCACCAGACTAAATCAGCCTGGCTGCAGACCCTCTCCGGCATGGACCACGAGGACGACGATCCCGGAACGACCTGGAACGAGCGTGCGCGCAAGTCTCAGCCAGACCGTATGTCACCGCGTATGGCATGGCGTGCGATCCAGGCAGCACTGCCAACAGAGGCGATCATTTCGTCCGACATCGGCAACAACTGCGCTATCGGCAACGCCTATCCAACGTTCGAAGAAGGTCGCAAGTATCTCGCGCCTGGCCTGTTTGGCCCTTGTGGATATGGCTTCCCGGCGATCATGGGTGCCAAGATCGGTTGCCCAGATACACCGGTTGTTGGCTTTGCCGGCGATGGCGCTTTCGGCATCTCGATGAACGAGATGACGGCAATCGGCCGCGAAGAATGGCCGGCGATCACAATGGTCATCTACCGCAACTACCAGTGGGGTGCTGAAAAGCGCAACTCAACGCTGTGGTATGATGACAATTTTGTTGGCACCGAGCTTGACCTTGATGTCAGCTATGCCGCGATCGCCGAAGCATGTGGCCTTAAAGGCGTGCAGGCGCGCTCCATGGATGAAGTTACATCCATGCTCAACACCGCGTTGGAAGATCAGAAGAACGGCACGACGACGTTCATCGAAGTCATCCTCAACCAGGAATTGGGCGAGCCATTCCGCCGCGACGCGATGAAGAAGCCAGTTGTCGTTGCGGGCATCAGCAAGGACGACTTCCGTCCGCAGCAAGTCAGCTAAGAACTTAGGGTTCGGACGCACAGTCCACCAACAATGGAAACGCGCCTGCATTGGTTTGCAGGTGCGTTTTTTTTTGCGCTACCCAGCAGCAGCATCCGCTTTCTTTTGTGCGTGTGGATTGTTCATAATGAAAACGATCGGCAGACAGACAAGGATCGCGATAGCGAGCACACGGAAATCCGCGACGTAGGCGATCAAATCAGCTTCTCGCGCCATGACTCGATTGAGCGCAGACAATCCCGCCGGATTGGCAGCCCCCCATGCGTCAGGAATGAGACCATGGCGGAACGCGTCGTTAAATGGATTGATGTTGTCACGCAGCACCGATCGCGAGGCCTGCACCTGATAGGTGAAGTAAGTAACCAACACAGCAATTCCGAGATTGCGACCGATGTTGTTTAGCAGTGAGTAAAACGATGTCCCGAGGTCGCGCCGCTCGGGACTGAGTGTCGAAAATGCGACCGTGTTGACGGGAATAACGAACATCGAGAACGCGAGCCCCTGGAAAAAACAGATGATCGTCACGGCGGTGAGATCAATGTCGTTGGTAAAAGTTGATAGCGCATACATCGTGTAGGCGGTTAACGCCATGCCACAGCCCATCATCTTGCGCGGGTCTATGGTCTGAATGAGCCGCCCGATGAACATCGAGCCGAGCATCGACCCAAGCCCGCGCGGCGCCAGTATCCAGGCGCTGTCGATCAACGAATAGCCGCCCTGTTTCTGCAGGAATGGCGGCAACAGAACGAGGCTGCCAAACAGTACGGCACCAAACAACACGCGCAACACCGTGCCCGCCAGATAATTGCGATCAAGGAATAGACAGGGATCAATGAAAGGTGTTTTCGATGTCCATGAATTGACGAGGAACAACCAGAGTGCTGCGGCACTGATCAAGCTCAACGTGATGATCGTCGGCGAATCGAACCAATCCATCCGGTTGCCGCGATCGAGAATGAACTGCAGGCAGCCGACCGAGACGGCCAGCATAATAAAACCAAAATAATTGAATGGCCGGCTCGAACGGACACCGGGCCTTGGCACCAGCAGCGCGACCATGCAGAAGGCCAACAATCCGAGCGGCAGGTTCAAATAGAACGCCCAGCGCCAACTATAATATTCCGCGATGTAACCGCCGAGCGTCGGCCCGAACACGGGGCCAAACATGATGCCAACGCCCCACCAACCCATGGCGATCGAGAAATCCTCGCGCTTGTAGATCGAGAGCAGTGACGACAACGCCAGCGGGATCAGCGCAGAACCAAACACGCCTTGAAAGAAGCGATGCACGAGCACTTCTTCGAGCGACTGCGATGAGCCAGCGAACAACGAGAACACTGTAAAGCCGGCGATCGACACTAAGAGCAACGGCTTGCGCCCGAAACGGCCACCGAGCGCACCCCAGAGCGGGGTAGTGATGGTGATCGCGATCAAATACGAGGTCAGCACCCATGCGATCTGATCCTGCGTTGCAGACAGCGAGCCCTGCATCTGCGTCAACGCAATCGACACGACGGAGGTATCGAACACCTGGACAAGCGGCGCCAGGATCAACGCAAATGTCATCAGCACCAAGCGGCCGCCGCTATAGGTCGGTTCGGGTGTTGGCGCTGCAGGAGTCCCGGCGGCAGGGCTGCTCATAGAATGCCGCTGGTAAGGCCGCTCGCCCAATCCGCGACGACAGCGAACATGCCGGTTAGCTGTCGCTTGTGACCGGTATCGATCGTAACAACGGCGCTCATGCCGGCACGCAATTTTGGATCTGACGGTTGGGCCGCGGCACTTTCCGGCTCAACCAATTTTAAACGCACAGTCAATCGCTGGACCACTTTGACCCAGTTGCCGGTTGCGTTCTGTGGTGGCAGCAATGCGAATTCAGCGCCGGTCGCAGGTGAAATGCCTGCAACCGTCGCTTCGATCTTCCTGTCTGGATAGGTATCGATCGAAATCGTTGCGCGCTGCCCGACGCGAACATGCGTCAGCTCTGTTTCTTTATAGTTGGCATGCACCCACGCGTTGTCTGCTGCGACAAGCGAAAAGATCGGCGTACCGGCCTTGACGTATTCACCGGGCTGCAGATCAAAGTTGGTTACGACACCACGCATGGACGCGTAGACAGCCGTGTTCTTGAGATCGAGAGCTGCCTGTTCACGCAGTGCGCGCGCTTCGAGCACATCCGGATGACTGTCGACGGAAACATCTGGATTACCACCGAGTTTGGCACTGGCTTCTGCGAGGCCCTGCACCGCAACTTTCACCAGATCTTCCGCATTGCGCAGATTGCGGACCGCCACATCGAGATTGAGACCTGACACCAGCTTCTTGCGCGATAGCGTTTTTTGCCGGCCGTATTGCTGGCGATGAAATTTAACCTCACTACGGGCTCGCTTCAAACTGGCTGATTTCTGTTTGTAGATCGCACGCAGCGCCTCAACCCCTTGGCGGGCCGCCAGCAATTGTGCTTCGGCACGTGCGTGCGCGATGCGAAACGGGGCCGGATCGACACGGAACAGCAGTGCACCCGGCTTGACGGTCTCGTTTTCATGAACCGCAACCTTCGTGACGCGCCCTGTGATATCGGCACTGATGGCGATTTTTGCAGACTTCACGTAGGCGTTGTCGGTCGAAATATAGCGCCCACCTGCGAGATAGATGCAGACGCCTGCAATCACGGCTGCGAGCGGCCCAAGCAAGGCAACCAAACCGATTATAGCGTAACGTCGAGTGTGATTGTGTGCTGCAGCTTCCGGCTTGATAGGTGCCTTATCTGGCTCAGATTTGGCAGCAGGCTCGCTGGCCGCATCTGTATCTTTAGGCGCCATGGACTTTGCTCCCCCGGCTTTTGCCTGCGCGTTTTGATTTCGCGGCAGGATCCGGCTCCGTGACGTCAAGTGCGGCCAAATTGGCTTTCATGATCAGCAGATTGTCGATGAATTGCTCGCGTTGCTCAGGGGGTATGCCGGCAAGCGCATCGTTTCGGGTCTGCTCGGAAAGCTGCCGTAATCGATCGAGCACGGGTTGCACTTCCTCCTTCAGGTAGAGCTTCCAGGCGCGCCGATCATTGGGGTCCGGCCGGCGCTCAACGAGTTCCTTGGCGACCAGTCGGTCGATATGCCGGACGAGCGTGATGGGTTCGATTTCCAGTATTTCAGCGAGTGCAGACTGGTTAATGCCTTCGCGACGGCGCAACTGGGCCAGTACCCGCCATTGCGCGCGCGTCAAGCCCAGCTCCTCAGCACGCGCATCGAAGCGCATACGAATAAGGCGCGAAACGTCACCGAGCAGAAAGCCAAGTGACCGTGTAAGATAGGTTTCATCCTGCATGGATGGAATATAGTAAGCCGGCTCATAATGAGCCAGCACAAAACGATCAAATTGGTTTCACGATGGTGATCATTGCCCTTAAAACACAGGCTGGGGCAATTGAGCGATAGGAAAGCGAACACATGCAACGCCAACAATTTGATGTCGTTGTTGTCGGCGGCGGAATTGCCGGCATTGCGGCCGCGCATGCGCTGGTTCATGCCGGCGCCGGGCGCGTCGCCATCGTCGAAAGCGGCCCTCCGCTTGGGCTCACGAGTGACAAATCCACCGAATGCTACCGTAATTTCTGGCCGGGGCCGGATGACGCCATGCTGCGGCTGGTCAGTGACAGCATCGACCGACTTGCGACCCTCACTGAGCGATCTGGCGACCGCTTTTTGATGCGCCAACGCGGCTATTTGTTTGCAACCGCCCGGGAAAGCGAAGTCGACGCACTGGCCAAGCAGGCAGTCGCGCTTGAGACATTCGGAGGCGGCGCTTTTCGCAACCATGGCAGAGGGAGCCGCCAACCGTACACAGAGAGCCCAGCGTCAGGGCTGTGTCGCGACCTTAACGGCACGGATCTGATTACAGATCGCGCAATGATCCAACAGCATTTTCCGTACCTCTCAGAGGACACCGTAGGCGTACTTCATGCCCGCAAGTGTGGCGCACTCAGCGCGCAACAGCTTGGAATGTATCTGCTGGAAGACGCAATCGACCATGGCGCCCAACTTATCGCTACAGATTACACGGGCATCGAAACAGCTGGCGGTCAACTCTCCGGCGTCACCTGCCGCTCTGCTGACGGTGATATCGTACTTGAGACGAACGCACTCGTCCTCTCGACCGGGCCCCACTTGAAAGCCACCACTATGAAGGCCGGCACGGATTTGCCACTGGAGGTCGAAAAGCACGTCAAGATCAGCATGAGCGACCGCCTCGGCGTTGTGCCTCGTGACGCGCCGCTTATTATCTGGAATGACCCCATTGATCTGCCCTGGAACGACGACGAACGTGAGGCCCTCAGCTCGACGCCGGAAACACAGCGCCTGATTGAGACATTTCCAGCCGGCGTGCACGGACGCCCCGTCGGAGCTGGCGATCAACTGCTGATGTACTGGACTTATGACTGCGAAGCATCAGAAATTCCGACATTTCCGATCGAGCCTGATCCGTTTCTGCCCGAGGTCACACTGCGCGGCATGGCGGTCATGGTGCCCGAGCTCAGCGCCTACCTCGACCCAATGCCCAAGCCGTTTGCTGATGGCGGCTATTATACAAAAACGCGCGACAATCGACCATTGATCGGCCCACTCAGCGTGCCTGGTACATTTGTCTGTGGTGCCTTCTCCGGCTACGGCATCATGGCGTCATGCGCGGCCGGCGAACTGCTCGCCGCCCACGTTCTCGGGCACAAGCGGCCATCGTACAGCGATGCGTTCGAAGTGACGCGCTTTGATGACCCCGATTACGTTGAGCGCATCGCCGGACTTACTGCCTCTGGTCAGCTATGAGGTGACTGAGACAAACTAAATTCGATCTACTCAAAAATGATTTAAGGCCTACGGATTAAACTCCTCGGACTTTTATTTATTCTCCAATACATTCAAATAAAATATTAATATAATTATCTTTTAAGGACCGTAACAAATTCGGATTTTTCCAAAAGGGCATCGCCATGAACAACCAGGTCCCTCGTATTCCACGCAACCCATTATCATCACTTAGTGCTCTGTCCTGGATACCGATCGCGCTACTGATTGTGGCGCTCGTAACGATGTTCCTTGGCGTCTATCGCATTGATGCTGGCCACGTCGGCATCGTCAAACGGTTCGGCAATGTGATTGACGTCGTCGACCCAGGCCTGCACGTCAAAATCCCTTACGCTGACACTGTCGAAGAAATGGAAGTGCGCGAGCGTGCGTTTCGCCTAAAACTTGCTGCCGCCTCACAGGACCCGCTTGAGCTCCCAATTACGGTGACGGTCAACTGGCTTGTAAAGCGGCCCAACGTTGAGCAGCTCTACATTCAGTATGGTTCACTCAAGCAATTTGAAAGCCGTATTATTCGCCCACGCCTGAACGATGCTGTCAAAGGCGTGACGAGCCGCTACAAGGTCAACGATCTCCTGCGCAAGCGGACTGAGTATCGGGATCAATCTCAAAAAGTATTTACATCCCGCATGCCGAATGACATTCAAATCACGGGCTTTTCGATCGAAAATGTCGGTTTCCCACCTGAATACACCAAAGCAATTCGCCAAAAGCAGGTTGCGCGTGAGCAGGCAGAAACAGAGCAGTTCGTGCTCGACCGCCAGCGCCTAACAACCACGCAGGTCACTCAGACAGCGATGGCGCAACGAGACGCCGACAAAGCCCGCGCTGATGGTCGTGCCTATGAGATCAAAGTGCAAGGCCTAGCACAGGCTGACGCCATCCGTATCATGGGCGAAGCGCTTGCCAAGCATCCGTTGGTTGTTGAGTACAAGAAGGTCGAGCGTTGGGGTGGTAAGTTCCCAACAACCTTCATGGGCGGCGATGCCGGCGCTAAAACGCTGTGGTCATTACCTGGGACCGGCACACCGAAACCGGCAACACGTTAGGAAATATGTCTCCGCGGCTTTCATGGCGCGGAGACAGCCGATCTGAGAGATTGATCAACTCCCAAGCAGAATCGCGGCGCTATCGGCTGCCGCCTGGCGGGCGCGGTCGCCAAGTACATCGTTTGATGCGCTTGAGATGGGATGCTCAACAACCACAAACGGATAGTCCTCTGCGCCAAGCACACGTGACATCAGCTGAGCCGCGCTGACAAATTGCGTTGTCATCACACTCACTGACGGCAAGCCGAGACGTTCACCAATAATCGAGTCATGCAAACTGCACGACGAACAGCTTCCTCAATCTCCGATACCGGAAATGATCGCCTGCCATTTCTCGGCTTCGACCAACAGTTCCGGCTCAACCGGTGCCGAATAGTTTGATTTCGTGATGCGGACCACGTCCGCGACTTTGTGGGTCTCACGCAGCTCAGCCCCCAACGCGTCAAAAAACGGTTTGGTGTTTTTCTTACCGTTGGAGATGATTGCGACCGTCGCGCCTTCAAGCGAAGCTAAGCGCCTGGCGCGGGTCAGCCCCGCCACGCTAACCTCGTGGGTCGGGTCTAGGAATTCAATTGGCATTGGCACCTCCAGTATTATCGTTCAGACTAACGAGCTCGTCAGCCACAGTCGAGACAAGCATCGATGGCAACGGTTGCAGCCCGGCTCTTGTGACCAAGCCATGGCGGGATCACGGCACCAAAACCACCAGCCGGGCCACCGGCCGCAATGACCAGTAGATGGTCCGGGCTCGGCAACGCCGCATATTCCTGCTCGCCTTTGTCGGCAACGATCGCGCCCTTGCCGCAATCGGCCCACTCAGCGCGGCGAATACGCGCCTTCTCGAACACGTATTGGCGGATATCGGCCTTGCTCCATCCGGCATTGGCAAAGTGCGTACGCAGCTGTGGTGGGACGACGATCGCGTAATTGCCAGGCCAGATCGAATAGTGCCGCATGTTGGCGCAGATCTCGGCAGCAAAGGTATCAAGGATCTCTTCGGGTTTGGTCGTCCACTCATTCATCAGCTGACGTGGGCTGCCGGCTGCCATCACCGTGACTGCTGACAAACCCTCCGGCACGCCAAGCTCTGATGCCAGAGGTTTCCATGGCGAGTTCGCTTCATCTTCGGAGATGCAATAGCTGATCTTGCCCGGGTGGCCGAATGTTGAACGGTCGATGTGGCCCGGGCGCACTTCCATCAGATTGCCGAGGATCAACCGAATCGAACGGCCTATGGCTGTTGTCGCACGATCACTGGGGCCGAGCGCATTAAACGTTCCATCCATGCCAAGCTCATCGCGGATCGGTCCGTTGATCACGATCAGAACCGCGCAACCGCCAGTGCTTGCCGTTGCGCCGTGCAACAAGAACGGCTCCTTTAGCATGGCGGTGAAGGCTGCAACGACAACGGGAAAATGCATCGGCAGGCAGCCGGCCATCACGGCATTGATGGCAAGCTTTTCAGCCGTGATAGGCCGCTCGCGCACCGGCTCAACGCCGATCAGTTGGTCAGGCGGCATCACCACCCAATCAAGGCAGGCGGCGACCGCTTCCGGTGTCGGCGGCACCACTGGCAGACCATCGGTCCACTGGCGGCTATGGAAATATTCCTGCACCGCCTGAAAGTCATCCGCCTGATGCCGCTTGGCTGTGAGTTGCATGCACGCCTCCTGTTGGATGGGGCAAAGACCAAAGTTAAACCTTGAGGATCGTCGAGCCAGTCGTCTGCCGGCCTTCGAGCGCCGCATGTGCTTTAGCGGCATCTTTCAGATCGTAGCGATGGTTGATCTCGATTTTGACGCCGTTGCGAACGGCATCAAACAGCGCCTCGGCTGCATCGATCAGCAGCTCGCGGGTGGCTGTATGAGGCGCAAGACCCGGCCGCGCAAAATAGAGTGCGCGCCCCGCAAGTGCTGAAGCTGGAACCGGCGGCGGCGGGCCAGACGCTGCACCGAACGACACGAACATCCCAAACCGAGCCAGCGATTTGAGCGAGCCTTCATAGGTGTCCTTGCCAACGGCATCATAGACCACCGGCACCCCTTCGCCATTGGTAATTTCCATGACGCGCTCGGCGACATCTTCACGGGTGTAGACGATCGGATGATCGCAGCCATGCGCCTTGGCAACCGCTGCCTTCTCATCTGTGCTGACCGTGCCGATGACGTTCGCGCCGATTTTCTTCAACCACTGACACATGATCAAACCGACGCCGCCGGCTGCGGCGTGAAAGAGCACCGTGTCGCCCTTCTTGACCTGATAGGTGCGGCGCACGAGATAAGATACCGTCAGCCCCTTGAGCATCATGCCTGCGGACTGCTCATCCGAAATATCGTCAGGCAGCGGCACCAGGCGTTCGGCTGGATAGACGCGCTCTTCCGCGTAGGCGCCAGGTGGGCCCATGACATAGGCGACCCGATCACCGACTTTGACATCGGTTACACCGTCGCCGATTGCGTCGACGATACCGACGCCTTCCATGCCAAAGCTTGCCGGCAGCTTGAGTGGATAGCCACCAGAGCGCTGAACAACGTCAATGTAGTTGAGCCCGACCATTATCTGCTTCAGGCGGGCTTCGCCGGGGCCTGGCTGAGGTGTCGGAATCTCTTCCCATTTCATGACCTCAGGGCCACCCTGCTCATGAAGAATAATTGCATGTGGCATGATACTAAACCTTGTGCATCTGCTGAATTTTGAACGGGCGGAAGAGGACGCATGCGCACCCGCCCTGGTTGATATCAACCTAAGAGAAAACAACCGGTTCGCGCGACCCTCCTGATGATATCGCGGACATCACCCACAGCTGCCGCCCAGAAACGTCACTGTTTCGGTGCGAAGCCGGTAAACTTCATCGGAATGCGTTTGATGTCCTGCAACAGATCTGCCGGCACCGGCTCCCGCGCGACAATGCTGGTGCCTGGATTAACGGTGTCGGAAATGCCGCCAAAGCGCTCTTCAATGGCGCCCGCAATCTCATCATAGCGGCCAATCGCCGTGAACAGGCGCAGCGTATCATCGTCGATCTCGGCTGCGATCTTGTCCCACTCGCCAGCTTTGGTCATGACGTTCAACTTGCGGCCAAGATCGCCAAGGCCATGATGGTCGAACACGGGCCAGTAGCCAGGCGTCGAGCCGTAAAACGCGATGCGGTAGCGCGTCCATTCGGCGACTTCGTGCACAGCTTTGTCGGTCGCGCCAGTTGCAACGAAGCCACCACCAGTGACCTCGAACGTCTCACGCGTTCGACCGGTTTTTGCCATGCCCTCCGCGATCAACGGCATCGCGACATCCGCTGCATAACCACGCGTGCAGAATGGGTGCAGGCGGACACCATCACACGCTTCGCCGGCAAGTCGCAGCGAGTGCGGGCCGACGGCTGAGATCGTAATCGGGATTGGCGGCTGGCCGGTCGCTTCAGGCGTAAAATTGGGTGTCATCAGCGTGAACGTGTAATGCTTGCCCTCGAACCGCAGCTTCTCGCCCGTCTCCCAGCACCGCCAGATCGCGCGCAACGCATTGACGTATTCGCGCAGCCGCGGCATTGGCGGCGACCACGGTACAGAGAAGCGCTTCTCATTGTGCGGGCGGATCTGCGGGCCGAGACCCAACACGAAGCGGCCGCCACTGGCACGCTGCAAATCCCAACCGACATTGGCGACAGCCATTGGGCTGCGCGCAAATGCGATTGCGATGCCAGGCCCAAGCTCAGCGCGCTTTGTAGTGACGGCTGCGACGGCGAGCGCCAGGAACGGTTCGTGCTGATTCTCCATTGTCATGAGAACATCAAAACCGGCTTCATCGGCGGCTCTCGCAGCATCTGGAACCGCGTTGAGGTCCGCCTGCGGCAACGTCTGGATAACTTTCATCGATCGCCTTTGTGTATTGCTTACGCCTTCTGCGCGTTGTCAGTTTTAGCTAGCCGCTGATGGTCAAAATCGCCGGTGTCCAGACATTGCGCCGACGCACGGCGCGGTCTTGCTTGTCCTGATCGTCGTAAACTTTTTCGATCGGCGGCGGGAAACCCTTGCGGTCATCAAGCGCGCTGATCATCAAGGTGCCATAGGCTTTATCGTCCGTCGGATCGGGCATAAATCCTGCGACGTAAACTCCGCATTCGCGGCAAACCAGAAAGTCGATCGACTTCAAGCCGAACCGATAGCGGTTCAGCAGATCGCCGTTTTCGACCGAAATGCGCAACGACCCGCTCGGGTCGGACACAGCGCGCGACTGATGTTGACGGCAGAACGAGCACTGACATGCACGCGGTTCTGCGTTAGCTGGTGCGACATCGCTTTCGAACTCGACCTTTATATTCTTGCAGTGGCAGCCGCCGGTCATTTTCGCCATGGTGTTTGCTCCCGGTTTGTCTGTCGCGCCTCTTCGATAATGACGAATGTGCGGATCTCGATGCTTTGCCGCGGTGGGGCTGCGGGATCCTGATTCGGCAATTGAAACGCACCGTGTGGAGCAAAGTGCGAGCCGTTCGGATCCTTGGAATCCCAGCCTTTGATCAGAAAGGCTTCATCGCGCTTCATCTCAGAGGCGAAGTACCAGCGATGTTTTGGACTATGCGCCAGATGATAAATCTCACCAACGCGATCCGGAAATACCTGGTCGGTGGCGACCAGATCGTCCTTCGTGATCGACGAAGCATCCGCCAGCGCAAGTGGTGCGCGCTGCACCGGCCCTGTAATTGGGCGCCAGACGTTGACTTGAATAATGCGCGCGCCGGATGCCAGCAGCCGTTCGCCTTCTTCTGCGCCAACCGTGTCCTTCAAGCGCTGCGGTCCGCTCTTTGCGGTATAGTCGACATGCACGCGTGTTGCAGGTCCACGAGCGCCATAAGGGTTGTTGGCCCCGTTGCCGCTGTCCGATCGGCGTGTTGCATCAAAAATCTCGATACGAGATACCCCGAAGCGCTTCTTCAACAACACCTCGATTTCTGGGTAGTATTGGTTTTCCACCGCGTCGTCGCTATTGAGATCTCCAACAGCTGTTGGGCTTTGCAGCAATTCGAAGCCTTCGCGATCGAACGCAGCCTCGGTCGTCATCCCCCGTACGTCGGAAATCGTGACCATGCGGTCTTCAATTTCGAAGAAGATCTTTGGCTCCGTACCAGTATAAGCCGCACTGTGGAATTCAGGCTTTTTGTCCTGTGGCACGATAAAGCAGAGCGGCGCCTCAACAGCGCCTGAGCCGATATTGGCGGTATCTTGTGGCATATCCCAATCCTATGTCTCAGCGAGCGACACCAAAGGTGCGCTGCTATGAAAGTGTGGTTGGGGCCACTCTATCATGTTCGCCGCTAGAAGAAATCGGCCTTTATATGGATATCAAGCGGTTGATTCTGGAGCGGCGCATGGGACGAAACCATCCAGTGAATTGTCCCTGTCCAGGGCGCGATGAAAACATTAAGGGTTCAGATCAAAGCCCGATGCCCTGCCAAGGATCTGTGCCGCGCTCCGGTTCTTCATCAGTGCTCAACGTATGGCGACTTTCATGTAAACGGCGAATGAAAGCCTGCAACGGCGCTTCACCGATTGATGAAGCAGCCATCGAAAGTGGTGAATTGGCTGGCGAAACCTGGTTCTGCGGTAGGGTCATTGGGACATCTCCTGTTGATCAGTTGATGTCATTGCTAACCGGTCGCGATGCCTCCTGCTGTGAACTGCGCTACAAACCGATGGATAATATAACCCGCTCGTGGGTTCACGATGATTTGCTCGCTGTACCACACTTATGGCTAGCGTCCTCACATTCTGCATTCTGGCGAACGGGCTCCCTTGCATGACATCGACTGAACCTTTCCAAGTCAACATTCCTGACGAGACACTCGATGAGATCCGTCGGCGGGTGGCGAACTACCCGTGGCATGAGATGCCGGACGATGGCGGCTGGGAATACGGTGCTAATCTCGATTACATGAAAGAGCTTTGTGCCTACTGGATCGAGGATTTTGATTGGCGCAAGCAGGAAGCCAAGATCAATAACTTCTCGCATTTCCGGGCGCCGGTGGATGGCATCGACCTGCATTTCATCCACGAGAAAGGCAGCGGATCGGCGCCAATGCCGCTGATTCTAAGCCATGGTTGGCCGGGCACCGTCGTCGAGTTCCTTGATTTCATCGAGCCGCTGGCGCACCCGGAGCGATTTGGCGGCAATGTCGAAGACGCATTTGATGTCATCGCGCCATCGCTGCCCGGCTTCGGGTTTTCAGGCCGCCCACCGCGACCCTATGGGCCGCGCAAGATCGCCAACGTGCTCAACACACTGATGACCGATACGCTTGGCTATGATGGTTATCTGGCACAAGGCGGCGATTGGGGGGCTGCGATCTCCAGCTGGCTTGGCTTCGAGCATGCACCGGCCTGCAAAGCGATCCATATCAATATGATGTCGATGCATCATCCGGACGGGCCGCAAACGCCGGAAGAGGATGCCTGGGCGGAACGTTTCGAGCGCGAGCAAGTTATGGAGAACGGCTATCGCACGCAGCAAGCCACCAAGCCGCAAACCTTGAGTTACGCGATGATGGACAGCCCCGTCGGCATCGCTGCATGGCTTATCGAAAAGTTTAATTCCTGGTCCGATACTGATGGCGATGACATTGAAAGCGCGCACAGTAAAGACGCCATGCTGACCAACATAATGGTGTACATCGTCACGCGGACCTTCAACTCAGCGTCTTGGATCTACTATGGGCGACGCGAAGAGGGCGATCGCACGCTGTCAACGGACGGACGGCGCGTTGAGGTTCCGACTGCCTGTGCGCTGTTCCCGGAAGAACTTCTCGCGTGGCCGCCACGCCCCTATGTGGAGCGCATGTTCAATGTCCAGCGCTGGACTGAAATGCCACGCGGCGGACATTTCGCAGCGCTCGAAGTGCCTGAGCTGCTGCTGCCCGATATTCGTGCGTTTGCCCGCACGCTGCGCTAACCCACAACACTATCTGCCTAAGAGGGATACGCATCGTGGATGTCAATGTTTACGACTACATCGTTGTTGGTGCCGGTTCGGCCGGTGCCGGCGTCGCGAACCGCCTGAGTGCCAGCGGCGAGTTTCGCGTCCTGTGCCTTGAAGCTGGCACAGAGGGCTCCGGATATCTGTGGTCTCGCATTCCAGCCGGTGTTGCCAAGCTCATCGACAATCCAGTCGTCAACTGGTGCTACAGTTCTGAGCCGGATGAAGGCAGCGGCGGGCGCCGCATTGATGTGCCGCGCGGCAAGATGCTCGGCGGCTCCAGCTCCATCAACGGCATGGTGTTCGTGCGCGGCCAGCCACAGGACTATGATCAATGGGCGCAAATGGGCAATCGCGGTTGGAGCTACAAGGATGTTCTGCCCCTATTCAAGATGATGGAATCGTTCGAAGGCAGCTCCGATGAATTCCGCGGTCGCGACGGCCCCGTAAAGGTGACATACACCGAGCGCAAGGGTGCGTTTTACGAGCACATCATCCAATCGGCTGAAGCCGTCGGCATAAAGTACAACCCAGATTACAATAGCGGCGCGCAGGATGGCATCGGCCTGACGCAGGCGACGATCAACTATGGCCGCCGCCAGAGCACAGCCTATTGCTATCTCGATCCAGCCCGTAGTCGGCCTAACCTCACGATCCAAACCGGCGCCATGGCAGAAGCGCTCATTCTCGACGGCAAGACGTGTGTTGGCGTGCGCTACACCGTCGGCGGTCAGCAGTATGAAGCGCGCGCAACACGTGAAGTCATTGTTTCAGGTGGCTCGATAAACTCTCCAAAGCTGCTTGAGCTTTCGGGCATCGGTCAGCCAGAAGTTCTCAAGAGTTTTGGCATCGATCTCGTGCATGAGTTACCTGGCGTCGGCGAAAACCTTCGCGACCACTATTCTCCGCGCGTTAAATTCGCGGTTGCCGACAAGGCACCACCATTTGGGAACGACGGACGCGGCTGGCGGCTCGTGCGCGAAGCGTTCAAGTATGCCTTCTTCCGCAATGGACTGCTTGCCACCTCCACCGTGCCGGTTCGCATGTACTTCCGCTCGCGCGAAGGCCTGGCGTCACCCGACGTCACGATATCAGGCATGCCATTCCTGTATGAGATGGTCGGTCGCGAGCGCCGCATCTCGCGCAAGCGTGGCATCACATTCAATATCAATGTGCTGCGCTCAGAAAGCATCGGAAACATCCACATCAAATCATCCGACCCAGCCGACGCGCCGGCGATCAAGTTCAACTTCCTCTCGGCACCGCAAGACCGAACGGGCTTACTGGCTGCCATGCGCAAAGCGCGTGAACTGATGGCGGCATCACCGATGGGCGATATCATTGAGCACGAGATCGCGCCAGGAGCTGCCCTGCAAACCGACGACGAACTTCTCGAATGGGTGCGCAACAATGCCGAGACGACCTATCACCCCGTCGGCACCTGCAAGATGGGGCAGGATCCAATGGCCGTCGTCGATGACCGCCTCCGTGTGCATGGCATCAAAGGCCTGCGCGTTGCCGATGCCTCGATCATGCCAACACTGACATCCGGCAATACCAATGCGCCATCGATTATGATTGGCGAAAAGTGCGCTCAAATGATCCTGGCCGGAGCCGAGGATCAAGTATGACGGCGCGCATAGATCTTCACCACACCCATATATTTGCAAGCGACATCAACCTGACGCTTGATTGGTGGCAACGGCATCTTGGTGCCCGCATCCTGTTTGATGGTCAGCATGCCGGCGTCAGAAACGTCATGATCTGTGTCGGCTCCGGTCGCCTGAACATCTATGATCAACCGCCCCGCGACACCGGCCGCGGACCGGTCCATCATGTCGGCGTCCGCGTCGCCAATTTAGCAGCGGTCTGGCGCGAGATGCAGGCCAACGGCATTACGTCTCCAAACGGCATGCGCGAGCAGGATGGTTGGCGCTACGTGATGATTGCCGCGCCAGATAATCTGCTAATTGAGTTATTTGAATTTGACGATCCGGCATCACCGCTCAACACAGATGATTGGGGCAACGGCTCTTCGCAATAGGGTAGCCTCAGCTGCTTGCTGCGACCGTCTTCCACCAATCCGCATATGGCGTCTGTGCCGGATCAGCGCCGCTGTAATCCGGCGCATCGTCATCCCACCAGACCGGCCCGCGTTCACCCAGCGCCACTTTGGCCTCATGCACTGCCGCGCGCGCTTCTGCCATCTCTGCCTCATCCTGCGCCTTGCGAACAGCCATGCGCGCCTGCATCATTTTCTTGATGAGCCGTCGACGCTCCGTATCCGCCAAGCCAGGGTTGGTGCAGCGGTCCAACTTGCCACGCGCAATAAAATAACGGCCGTCAGGGGTATGGGGATGGTCTTTGCGGCTCACGCTATGCTCTCGCACGCGCTGCAATAGCGGCAGCTTTCCGCAGCACCCGCTCGGCCATCAAAACAATATCGATCGCCAGGAATGTGCCGTCGACATAGGCAACCCCTTCCCCAGTCGCAACGGCAGCTGCATGCGCGTCAACGATCCGCTGAGCACTCGAAATGTCTTCGGGTGACGGCGAGAACACTTCATTGCATGGCGCGACCTGATTGGGGTGGAAGATGATCTTGCCATCGAAGCCAAGCTCGCGGCCAATAGCTGCGTCTTGGCGCGTTGCCTCAGCGTCTTTGATCCCTACAAAATAGGCTGCATCGATGGCCTGCAGCTCGGCCGCCGCAGCCGCCGCCGCTATCGTCGCTCGAGGAAACTCAAACGCACGCGCCGTCGTCGCACTGCCAGTTGCCGCCGCATAATCTCCCGAACCGAAGAACAAGGCCGACGTGCGCGTGCTGGCATCCGCAATATCGAGCGCCTTTAGCAGCCCTCGCGGCGTTTCGATCGTCGCCACCACATCGATATGCCGATCACCGCCGTCTCGCTTTTCAAGACCTTGTAGGATGCCATCGAGCTTCTGCAGCTGCTCAGCGCTCTCAACCTTCGGCACAAACAGGGCGTCAATATTGGCAATCTCCAGCGCCGCCATGTCGTCGCGAAACTCTGATGTGCCGATCGCGTTGACGCGCACCAGCCGCTCGCGATGGCCGAAGTCAAACGTCGCAAGCGCCTCATTCACGGCATCTCGCCCTTGTGCCTTATCGTTCGGGCCAACACCGTCTTCCAGGTCAAACACAACTGAATCGACGTCCAGCTTGGTTGCTTTTTCGAGTCTGGAGAGCTGATTGCCCGGCGTCAGCAACATGGTTCTTCGCAATCGAAGATCTGAGATGGTGCTCTTATCTGTATCGGTCAACTTCGGCATCCGCTCATTTCAGGTTTGGCTTGGTAATATTAGCGCAAATGTTGCATGGGAAATCTTATCGAGACAGTCGATCAAACAGCAAACCCGTTACTAAACGCTTCGCAGATCGGCGTGGTTGTCGAGGAACCATCGATACGTTTCTTCGACGCCTTGCTCCAGCGAGATCGAGGCTGTCCATCCCATGCGAGACAATCGCGATACATCCATGAGCTTTCGCATCGTGCCGTCGGGCTTCGTTGCATCCAAAGATATGCGGCCGGTGAAGCCTGTCACCTTCGCGACCAATGCAGCCAGTTCCGCAATCGAGATATCCTCACCGGTGCCAACGTTGATATGACTGAGCATCGGTTGAGTGTTCGCGTCGTAGATGTCCCGCGACAGGTCGAGGGCGAACAGTGACGCGGCGGCCATATCATCAACGTGGAGGAATTCGCGCATCGGTTTGCCGCTGCCCCAAATCACAACCTCATCAAGGCCGTCGCGCGTCGCCTCATGAAAACGGCGCATCAAAGCTGGCAGCACATGACTGTTTTCCGGATGGAAGTTATCGCCCGGCCCATAAAGGTTGGTTGGCATCACCGAGCGGTAGTCAACACCGTGTTGCCGGTTGTAACTTTCACACAGCTTGATGCCGGCAATTTTGGAGATCGCATAAGGTTCATTGGTCGGCTCCAGCGTGCCGGTCAGCAAGGCTGCCTCGGCCATTGGCTGCGGCACGTCCACCGGATAGATGCATGACGAGCCTAGCTGGAGCAGACGTTGCACGCCTGCAGAAAATGCCTGATGGATGACGTTACATTCGAGCATCAGGTTTTCGTATATGAAATCCGCTGGATAGGTGTTGTTGGCATGAATGCCGCCGACCTTGGCTGCCGCCAATATCACGACGTCGGGCCGTTCACTCGTCATGAATGCGCGCACTGCCGCCTGATCCGTCAGATCAAGCTCGGTGCGGGTGCGCGTGATCGTTTCAATGGCTTCACCAGACGCTTGCGCGCCATCCAGATTGCGCAGAATAGCGCCGCCGACCATGCCCCGGTGCCCTGCCACGAAGATCCGCATTCGTTCGTCTCCAACCAATCTTCGATATTCAAGCCATACCCCGCACCATGCCGTAGCAAGTCAACGCCCGACCGCACAACCAATGATGTCGCATCCAATCAATTTTGCCGTTGACTGTCACTGATCTGCGAACGCCGATACAAGCGACCGAGCACCAATGGTGTCAGATACATCGGGATCTGATAGCACCCGATAAATAGGAACAGAGGGTCCATCACGGAAGCCGGCAATGCGGCCAGGAAAAACGCCATATTGCGGTTTCCAGCCACGATAGCATACGCGACGCGATTGACATCGGAGCCAGCGCTACCTGCCAGAACGTACATCACCAGCTGCAGACCAAAGTTGCAGACGACTGCCAAGGCGAATGTTCGCAGCACCACTGCTGGATCATTCTGCAATGCCGGTCCGATGGCCGCCATCAGCCCGATTACGACGATCGCCATCGCAATTGCCGACATGCCGTCAAGGACTTGCACGCCGGATGTCGAGAGGTTTCGGAAAAAGTAGTGACGCACCGCAAACCCTAGTCCTGCAACGCCAGCGACAAGACCGAAAAGGCGCACCGAAGCTGTTGCGATGACATCAATGCTACCGATCGCTGGCAGGATCAACAATGTTGGTATGATTGTCAGCGGTAGCAAAGCCAATCCAATCGCGAGCAGACGCAGCGCGGGTGCCGGATCATTGCCGGTCAGGATTGTGAGATTGGAAGCACCCAGCAACGGCGCGGCCGCGGCCATCAGTACGATCGCCGTTGTCAGCACCTCTCCAAGACCGACGGCTCTCGCAAGGGCGAACATGAGCAATGGCATTGCGATCTGGAACACGACCACAAGCAAAAGGCTCGCTTTCAAATCCGCCAGACTGCCGAGCACCTGGCGCAATCCGATGCGTACTGCAGCAAGGAACAGCAGCACTGCAACCAATTCCGGCAGCCACGGCTTCATCGCCTGCGCCAGATCCGGCAACAACACGCCGCCAAACAAACCCAGCACCAGGATGAAGCGCCCGTACTTTGCGGCGGCGTGTAGGGAGATTGTTAGCATTTATTGCGAACTAACGTCGTTCTACGAAGGGCAATGGCACCACAAAGCGTGAACAGGCAACATTGAAACCCTTGTGCTCACTTTCAATAGCCGTTGCCCGAAGCGCCCGCAGAAAGTCTGACGCCAGCGTCTCATACCAAAACCAGTTTTCCATCTGCCGGCTCGTTGGATACGGCGCCACCGCCTGAGCTGCCTCATAGTAAAGCGCTTTGATATCATCGGCGACGTAGCGCAACAGCACGGCTGACGACATGCCCTCAACGGTGCTGTCTGGAACATTTCCTCTGAGAAACTCTGCTGCGTAAGGCAGCCAGTCCGGCTGAGCCAGGCGCGAATTGCCGACCATCGTCCGACCAGAGTTACGCTTTGCGCCCTCCCATGCCGGGATCAGGCTTTGCATTTCCGCTTCTAGTGCCGGTATCCACTCATCCGCCGTTTCAAGCAGTGTTGCCGGACGTGGCGGCAGAACGAATTCAGGCCGCCACGCACCGCGATCGGCCATGCTCGGTGAATCATCGGGAAAGTCCTCGAGAATGACGGGACCATCGCGGCGCTCCAACAAATCCAAAGCTGCCTGAAGCACTCGTCTCTGAAATCCAGCATCTGCCGGTTCGCCGAGTGGGCGCCCAAGCGGAAACGGAACCCACAATCCGCGTGGTGGCTGCGTGCGCTCCATGTGCGGACGGACCAGACCGATAATAACCGTGGCGACACCGCGGCTTTCGATCATATGGGCAAGCGCGCTCACGGCACGCGTGCAGAATGGTCAGACAGGCACCAGCAGCAACGCATCAACTTGCTGTGCCTTCAGATGAGCTACAATCGAATCAGCTGTTTCTGACATCAGCATTGGATCAGTAGAGCCCATTGTCGAATAATGCGTATCGGCGACGTTGCCAACCACACCGTCGGCTGCAAGCTCTCTCAGACGATCTATCGGAAACGCCACGTTGATATCGCGCTGCATGCCGGATCGGTCAAAATTGATCGATATGTGGCTGATCGCTGGATCCGTCAGCGTCGCAGGGAGTTGCCGATATTCCGCCGTGCCGGTTGGGAATGATGCTTCTGACTTTTGATGCAAGGCTGCCGTCGTCAGAATAGCGACTCGACATTCGCGCAACGGCTTTGCTGCGACCCATGGCGTATCTGGAAATGCCGGGCACTCCAGTGCAAGAATGTGATCTCTGGTTGGTTGCGGTATATCGTTAGCTCGTGCCACTTCAGTTTTCCTTGCTGTCTGAATTTGTTGCCACTCTATAACAGTAAAATTGCTGCTTGGGTGGAAAGCCTTACCTATCGGCACGACACAATGACTGAGACATAAAAGACGTCAGGAACGCCATGCACAATGACCTTCAATTTGGTATTCAGACCAACGGCATCAAACACACCCATGCTGATACGATGCCCGACGTCGACACCCGCTTTCGCATGGTCCGCGACGCTGGCATTTTCGACTATGTTGATAAAACGCCAGACGATGACCAGATCGACGACTTTCTGAGAGCGCGCGACAAATATAACATCCCGGTGCGCGCGGGCGGTTGGTTCTATGCGCTTGGCGGCGATGAGGCTCTCTTGGAAAAGAACCTGGCGACGGCGCAACGCCTTGGCTCGCTTGTCCACAATATCCAGATCAAACTGCTTCACTCAGAAGGGCATGTGGTAACCGACGATGAACTCGTTGCTGCCTATCTGCGATGCGCTGAGCTTGGCGACAAGTACGGCTGCACACCGTGTTTCGAGGTGCACGTCAATATGTGGTCGGAAGACTTCCCGCGTGTCGAACACATCGGTCGGATGGTCGAAGATCGCGGTGCCGAATTCAAAATCACGCTCGACCACAGCCATGTCATCTTCAAGATGGACAATCCGGCCGAGCAGCAGATCTTTGACACCGACAAAAAAATCGCATCGGGTGCGCTCATCCTTGATCCTTTCCAGCCGGGCAATGTTATCTCGCGTTGGGTCGAAGCGGGCTGGGTCCGGCATTGCCACGCTCGTGCCGCGATCCCCAACAATCCGAAGAATGTAACCGGTCGACATCCTGACGGCAGCATTGGCCGCGGCATTCAATATCCCTTCAAGAAGCCCGCTGATGGTGAATACCATGCCGATTGGTCAGAAGCCGCGCTGGAGCCCTGGAAGGAAGGCATTCGACTACTGTTGCGCTATCGCGCGCGCGATAGCCAGTGCCGGTTAGGCCAGATCTCGACCGAATTCATCCCCAATCCAGATTACGGCGAGGGATGCAAGTATTCGTTGTTTGAGCAAGCTATCGCCTGCGTTACGTGGATGCGCGCGGAATGGGCTTTGATACAGGCCGATGCCGCAGCGTCTGATGACGCTCAATAACTGAACGCCAGGCAATGCCATCACCTAACGGTTTTATTGCGTGGCCAAGTTGCTCCAACACGATACTGCGCTACAGTGCGGGCAATTGATTTGCGAATATCGATCATCGGGAGTTTGCAATGCAGGATGTAGCAGCAGGCACAAGCGGCCCCAAGGTACTGACCAGCGAACAGTTGCGCGCCTACGACGATGATGGCTTCCTTGGTCTTGATGCGTTCGTGTCAGGCGATTGGCTTGCGAAGTTGCAAGAAGTAACCGCACGCATGATCGAAGAGAGCCGTGGCGTCACCGAGTCCACTGACAAATTCGATGTCGAACCAAACCACACCGCTGAAAACCCTCGCCTGCGCCGTCTAATGAAGCCGCAGGATCACGATCCGATTTATACTGACTTTGCCATGAACGGACCGATTGTTGACATCGCCGAAGATCTGCTCGGTCCTGATCTCAAATTCCATCACGGCAAGCTAAATTTCAAATGGTCCGGTGGTGGTGCCGAAATAAAGTGGCACCAAGACATCCCGTTCTGGCCGCACACGGCGTACAACCTGCTGACCATCGGCGTCGCGCTCGATGACATCGACGATCAGATGGGACCGATGGGTGTTGTTGCCGGTAGCCACAAAGGACAGGGCTGTTCAACGCTAACTACATGAAGCGATAATTGAGCGGCCGTGTGATGTCGAGGACGTTGTGCCACATGGCCTGCGAGATATTGTTTTCGCCGTTGGCACGCAGG
>CAJQQK010000271.1 GCA_905480435.1 uncultured Hyphomicrobiaceae bacterium
CCTCGCGGGCGCGCTATAGAGCGCGTCCTTGACCGCCGCCCGTCACATCGACGGGGAATGCTCTGCCAACAGGATTAAGCAGAAAACCGACCACCCAAAAACACCTGATCCACCCACTCAATTCGTCGAGGAGCCAAAAATTTCATCCGATGGATATTCATAACCTGTGCTTTTTTCTGCGTCGCAAGAAAGAGCGTCACAGTCCGAGGTCGATCCGAATACAGTTAAAGCCTGGCGCACCGGTTGAGATGGTATTTGAGCCCTGGAACGAAAAACTTGTTTGTCCCCGAGCTGTATATTCCGGGAGTGAAGAGATCGAGATACGTCTTTGGGGACGGCGGCGGCTTTTGATTCTGGAGCGCCTCGTCCCACTGGCGAAGTCATTTGAATTCCATCTGCTTGGAACTGGTCTGCCTAGTTTTGTTGTCGCTGACCTTGGGCCGATGAAGTTTACGTTGGGGTTGTCGGGATGGACAGCTAACGATTGGTCTCGTGCGGGACAATTTGATCTGCTTGCGCCACGTCGGCGTACGTCAACTGATATTCGAGAGCGGGTTTTCGAGACGATCAAACAACGCTGGCTCGGTGATGTCACAGAGATTGCCAACGGCGCCGGCGCCGGCGTCGATCGAGCTGATGCTGCGTCAGCGCTGACGGCACTTGCGCAGCATGGCCGTGTGATGTTCGACCTTGATAAGCAAGTTTGGCGCTTCCGTGAGTTGACGCGCGAAGTTTTGCCGTTTGATCAACTGCGCTTTCTGAGTGACGAAGAGCGTGTGGCGGACGAGTTGATCAATAATGGGCTGGTCGATGTGAAACAGACCAATGAGCACGGTGCTACGGGGGTTGTTATTGAGAACGGCCGGGAACACAGCGTTACAATTGAGACTGATCACGATGACCGTTTGGTGGATGCAACCTGTGAGTGTCATTTCTACAGAAAGAACCGCCTGCGTCGTGGGCCGTGCCAGCATATTCTAGCGCTCCGGCGCCAATCAGCACATCGGGAGTTTGCGAATGTTTTGAAAGGTCCATGGGGAGGTACGTCTTGAAAAGTCCCTGGTTCAAGAAGAGTGTTTCCTTGATTTTACAGAATTTGGGTCTTAGAACTCAGATACGGGAATGCGGCGGATGGCTTTGCATCTCGGACGGTGTTTCGCCGTCCATGCCATTTGACATCTCACGCGTCGCTGGTCCGCTCTTGACTGGGCCGATACAGACCACCTATGCACTTTGCGGTTTGAATTCCGTGAATTCAAAGGTGCATAGGTGGTCGTATCGGCTTCGAGTTGAGCGCCCCAGCTCTAAGGATTGTTCGAAAGTTCATCCGCCGCAGTTCCGGTTAAATCATGCCGCACCGATAGGAATGGCGGCATGACCAGCGACAGCCGCCAACAACTCTACGACCGCATTCGCGAGTCCTCGATGGATGAAGTGATCCTTGAGGAAATGATTCGTCACGGTTTTTGGCCGAGCGAGGCTGAAAAGCCGTCGCTGCCGGCAGCGCTCATTCAGCGCCGTGGTGAATTGCAGCGTGAGATCGCCGACCTTGCGCAACAAGCGCGCGCCTATGATGATCCCGAACAAGCTGTTCGCGAGATCATGAAGGATCGTATGAAGCTGGCCCGGGAACGGCGGGTGGAAACGAAGACGCGGCAAGCTCAACAACGTTTCGATAAGGCGAGCGCCTGGTATGAGAAACGCCGTGATGACATTGTTTATCTTGGCGACACCGGTTCGAAGGCTCTTGCAAAGCGAGACAGTAATGTTGACCGACTGGAGGTGAATGGGCTTCCTCAGTTTTCGGATATGAAGGCAATTGCCGATGCGATGGGTGTTCCTGTCGGAGAATTGCGGTTCCTGAGCTATGACCGCAAAGTTGGGAAGGTTTCGCATTACAAGCGCTTTCAGATCCCGAAGAAATCTGGCGGCATGCGCAATGTATCGGCGCCGATGCCGCGATTGAAGCGCGCGCAGTATTGGTTGCTCGAAAGTATCTTGTTGAAAGTCGAACCGCATGATGCGGCACACGGATTTCGACATGGCCGATCGATCATGACGAATGCGGCGCCGCATACTGGCAAGGCCGTCGTCATCAATCTTGATTTCAAGGACTTCTTTCCGAGTATCAGCTACCGGCGCGTCAAAGGCCTGTTTGCATCGCTTGGTTATGCCGAAGCGCAAGCTGCAGTTTTTGCTCTGCTTGCGACGGAGGCGGATCGAGATGAAATGGAGATCGATTGTCAGACCTGGCACGTGGCTGCTGGAGAACGCGCCCTGCCGCAAGGCGCGCCGACCAGCCCGGCGATTACGAATTTGTTGTGCCGAAAGCTCGATCGTCGTCTTACAGGTGCGGCGCAGAAATACGGTTTTGTCTACACGCGCTATGCCGATGATTTGACGTTCAGCGCTAAAGCCTACGACAAGTCCGGGCTCGACCGATTGATGAAAACCATTCGTTATGTTGTGCGTGATGAAGGCTTGGTCATCAATGAGAAGAAGACGCAGGTGATGCGCAAGGGGCGGCATCAGGAAGTGACCGGTTTGACGGTCAACGATGGCGTTGGTGTCAGCCGCAAAGAGCGCAGAAAGTTTCGTGCTTATCTCCACCAGACCGAAAATGCGAAGGCTCCACCAAGGTCCTGGCGGCAGGGATCGCCTGAAGTAAGTGCGCTTGGTTACGCGCAATTTCTGACAATGGTGCATGGCGACGGCGTGCGTGGTCTCGTTCACAAAGTGCATGCAATTTTTGGCTCCAAGAAACGGCCAACCATAAGTGCTCCTGGCGCTCTGCGAGGAGCTAACTTGCGACGGGCAGCGGCTGAGGGGCGCGCACCTCGGGATGAGTGGTGGACGTCGGTTGCTATCGCGCCGCCAATCAAGCCGAAGGAGTTGCTGGAGCAGCAGACGGACCAGTCAAGTAGTCGTGCACAAGCGTCATCCGTCATGTCGATTGGTAATGATGGGCGACAGCGGCAATCAGGTGCCACATCCAACAGGCTTCCATTGCTACTCTGGCTCATAACGCTTCGACGGTGGCACATTCCATTGACAGTGCTGTTGTTGGCGCTTGGGTTGACCAATATGTTGGGTACCATTGTGGCTGGGTTTGGCCTCTATTTTCTTTGGCTGTACAAGCGGAGTTAAGGCTTGATGCCCTGAACAAGGACTGGCGCACCGCATGGCGTGAGCCATCGGAGTTATTGGATAATCAGGGATGCGGGGCATTGGCATGCCGCGTTCTATTTAGTTAGTGTGAGCAGCAGACCGCTGCCCCGCGCAGGATTTTTCGCAGAACCGCCCAGCATTAAAGTACGGCTGCCTGGGATTTTTACCCAGGTGCGAGCGGGGAGCGTTACTGTTAACGTGGAACTGCGTCGTCCCACGCGCAACCGGCATCCCGCCCCCGTTCGTGGACGCCTCCGGCGAGCAGCCCCTGATTGGGCGGGATGACAAGAGTGTAGAGGTGTGATGATGGGCGGGGATAACTTTTATGGATTTATCTGAGTTGGATGTCATCGTTCTGTCGAACTAGATTTGGCTCGATATCCTGAGCAGAATTGCAAAACTGTGCGGGGAGCTGATTATGATGCGGTGTTGGGCTCTGATAGGCTTGGTTGAACCATAAACCGGTGCGGCCCTGGTGGGAGGTTGTTATGCAGATGACACAGGAAGAATTAACGTTTGGCTGGTTTCTGCCAACCAGTGGTGACAGCAACGCGCTGGGTGACCCGGCAGGGCACATTCCGCAGAGCCGTGAATTGTTTGATGAAATTGTCGACATCGTCGACAATGGTGGTTTTTCGTACATGCTGATGCCGGTCAATGCTACCTGTTGGGAAGCGACCGTGACAGGTGGCTTCTATCTTGCCCGGACCAAGAACGTGGCGCCTCTGGTTGCTCTTAGGTCGGCATATTGCAATCCGGTTTTGTCAGCAAAAATGTTTGCCACATTGGATCAGCTCTCGGGCGGTCGGCTCTGCATCAATTTGATTGCGGGCATCAACGATGACGATACCAAAGCTGATGGCATTCCTGACACCAAAAAAATTCGTTATGAGAAAATGGACGAAGAAGTCCAGATCATGAAACGACTTTGGGCCAGTGACGAACCGATTGGGTTCGAGGGGAAGCACTATCAGGTTGACTCGGCGATTGAGCCGAAACCTTTCCAGCAGCCTCATCCTCCCTTTTTTCTTGGGGGCGGCTCAGAGCAAGCGCTTGAGATCTCCGCCAAGCACTCAACGGTGCACCTTTTCTGGGGCGATCGACCGAGCGGTATCCGTGCCAAGATTGCGGACTTGAAACAGCGTGCGCGAAGCTATGGCCGTGAAGACGCCATCCGGTTTGGCATGCGATTGCAGATCATTTGTGCTGACACCGAAGAAGAGGCGTGGGCTGACGCTGAGCGATTGATTGCGGGCGTTGACGGTTTGAAGCTTGTCAATATGCGCACGAACAAGAATGCTATTGAGGGCATTCGGCAAACGTCAGAAGCTAATCGTCAGGTCTGGCAGCTGCTCGATGAATCCGGCAATGATATGAAGCTTGGGCCGCATCTGTGGACCGGCATCTCAAAAGTCCGAGCTGGTGCGGGCATTGCAGTTGTCGGCAATCCTACTCAGGTCGCGGCGACGCTCGAAGAGTTTGTTGATGCCGGCTGCACCAGTTTTTGTCTGTCGGGCTATCCGCACGCAAAGGCAGCCCGCATTTTTTCAGAGAAGGTTTTGCCACTCTTTGAAGGCCGGACATCGCAGGTGCACCCTCAAGCTGCTTGAGGCCAAGCCACCGCAGCCAGCATCAATCATCCACGACTGAAGTATGTCGCGTGAATAGGAGCCTTAAATCGCCTGAAGATTGGGTGTTTTAGGGCGCATTGTGAATCAGTTGGAACGCGACATGCCTATAAAAGGCCGGCTTTGCGATCACTCTCGACTTTCGCTGGATCGCGCTTGCTTGGATCGCCGTAACCGCCGCCGCCGGAAATTTCGATAATGAGGCGATCGTTGGCAGGTATCGGCTGGGTGCCTTTGCCAACGATGGCTTTTCCAGAGGCGAGCACGGCCCGACCTGGTGCGCCGTTGCTGCCACCGAATGCGCCACGCGGTGGATGGATGATGCGATCGAAGGCGGCGAGCAGCTCAAACGGCTGATTGATACGGCTGGCAATTTCGATGATCTGGCCAAGGCCGCCACGTGTGCGGCCGGCGCCGCCTGATCCGGGGCGAAGTTCCTTGCGCCAAAAAATCAACGGTAGAATCTGCTCGGCGATTTCAACGGGTGTACCTTTGACGCCAGAGGGGAAGGCCGTTGCGGATAGTCCATCGGAATTCGGCCGGGCACCGGTGCCGCCATTCGATGTGAATGTCGTTGCGAAGCCATAGTTGCCCGTGTCAGACTCATCGAAGCGGCCACGCAACGTGATATTCCAGATGCACGATGTGCCCTCAGTTGGAATGCGTTCGGGCAGGAACTGGCGCATGCATCCAAATACGACGTCGGGCAGCATCTGGCCCGTTACGTGACGCACGAGCACGGCGGCAGGTTTCAGTGGGTTGAGCAACGAGCCCTCGGGGGCGGTCACTTTGTACGGTGCGAGCGAGCCGGCATTGTTCGGCACATCAGGCGAGATCGCGCACGCTAAACCAAAGACCGTGTAGGCCGTCGTGTAGGCGAGCGGGACATTGACGCCGCGCGGCTGCACGGGACTGGTGCCGGTATAATCGACGGTGATGTTCGTACCGTCGACCGTTGTGCTGGCGGCTAGTGTGATCGGCGTTTCATAGCCGTCGGCGTTCATCTCGTAGTTCCACGTGCCGTTTGGCAAAGCTGCAATGCGTTCGCGCACGGCTGCTTCTGAGCGCTGGCAAATGTGGTCGGCGAGCTGATCCAATGTGTCTAGGCCGAACTCCGACATCATCTCGATAAGGTGCGTGCAGCCGATCTCGTTGCAGTTGGCCAGCGAATAGACATCGCCGATGGTATCGACTGGAAGGCGTGTGTTGGAGCGGATCATTTCGAACAGCGTGTCGTTTGCTTCGCCGCGATCAAACAGTTTTAGGAATGGTATCTGGAGGCCTTCCATGAAGACATCCGTCGCGTCCGGGCTGAAGCCGATGCCGCCGATGTCCATCAAATGGCTGGTGCACGAGAACAAGCCAACAAGCTTGTCGCCACGGAAGCACGGTGTGGTGACGACGAAGTCGTTGGTGTGGCCGGTGCCTTTCCAAGGATCATTGGTGATGTAGACATCACCCGGCTGCATCTTCGCGACTTCGAAATGGGCGATGAAGTGTTTGACTGATTCCGCCATTGAGTTGACGTGTCCGGGGGTGCCGGTAACAGCCTGCGCGAGCATGCGGCCCTCGGCGTCGAAGATGCCAGCCGAGAGATCACCCGCTTCGCGGACGATCGGGGAGAACGCAGTGCGCAGCAGGACTTGGGCCTGTTCCTCGACTACGGCGATCAGTCGGTTCCACATGATCTGCATGGTGAGGTCGCTGTGCGCACCCGTCGTGCGAGCTGTTGTGCGCGCAGCAGTGACGGAAGACGCCACGACGAGGGCACCACCAGCGTCGACGGTGAGTTCAAACCCCGACGGGATGATCGACGATGTGCCGGATTCGGCAATCACGCATGGTCCTGAAATTTGATGGCCGGGACGGAGCTCGGTGCGCTGGTAGACAGTGAAATCGGTGCGGTCGCCAATTTCGGGATCGAAAATGCTGCGGGTTGATGTTGCGTTTGGCTGATCATCCAGCGATGCGGCAGGTGCGAGCATTGGGCGAATGGTGCTCTGGTCTGTGGCCAGCACCGACCAACTCATGATCTCGACGCGGGCGTGCGGTATCTGCCGTGAGAATAGCCGCTCGTATTCTGCTTCGAATGCGGCTCGCAGGACATCAGCGGCGGCATCAGTGAGTGCGCCCTCCGGTAGTGACACCGCAACTTCGTGGCCCTGGCCGGCATAGCGCATGTAAGCTTGGCGCATGACTGTGAGCGGTGCATCACCGGCTGCTGAGGCGGCCAACTGGGTGACTTCGTGAGCGAGTTCGTCGAGTACGCTCTGGGCAGCGGTCTGGTCAAATGCATCAAGTGCCATAAATTGCGAACGAACGATCTCGAATGCAGCGGGTGCTTCCAGAAACCCGATGGCGGAGCCTACGCCTGCGTCAGCGGGAATTATGATTTTGGTAATGCCGAGTTTTTGTGCGAGGCGGCAGGCATGCAACGGAGCTGCGCCACCAAATGCGACCAGCGTGCGGCCGGCAACATCGACACCGCGCTCGACTGCATGCACGCGGGCTGCGTTGACCATGTTCTCGTTAACAACCTCACTCACCGCGCTGCCGGCGGCCTGTGGAGCAAGGCCAAGTGGGTCGCCGATGTGTGTCCGTAAAGCTGTCTCGGCATTCTCAGGGGTAAGCGGCATGCCGCCGCCGGCAAAGGCCGCGGCATCAATGCGGCCGAGTACTAGATCAGCGTCTGTCACGGTGGGATGCTCGCCGCCTCGTCCATAGCAGGCAGGGCCCGGGCTGGAGCCGGCGCTGCGTGGGCCGACCTGGACACGTTTCAAGCCATCGATGCTCGCGATCGAGCCACCACCGGCGCCAATCTCGATCATCTCGATGACGGGAATGCGGACCGGCAGTCCGCTGCCCTTCAGGAACCGCGCCGAGCGATCGACCTCGAAGCTGCGGGCTTTCAAGGGGATGCCGTCCTCGATCAGGCAGATCTTGGCTGTGGTGCCCCCCATGTCGAATGAGAGGATTTGGCTTTCGCCACGCTCAGCTGCAATGCCGGCTGCGAGAATGGCACCGCCGGCGGGGCCTGACTCAACGAGGCGGATCGGAAATCGGATCGCCGTTTCGACGCTGGTCAGCGTGCCACCGGATGTAATGAGATGGATCGGGGCCGATGTGCCCAAGTCGCGCAAGGTTGCATCGAGCCGGGTCAGATAGCCAGCCATCAACGGTTGCACGTAGGCATTCGCGACGGCGGTTGAGGTGCGTTCGTACTCGCGGACTTCGGGACAGACTTCGCTGGATAACGTGACGTTGACACCCGGCAGCAGCTTTGCCAATAGGTCTCGCGTGCGGCGCTCGTGATCGGGGTAGATGTAAGAGTGCATGTAGGCGATGGCGACGGCTTCGACATTCGCCGCACGCAGTTGTTTGGCGACGGCTGCGACAGCGTCCTCGTCGAGAGGCGTTTGTATTTTGCCGGTGACATCGATGCGCTCAGGCACGGTCAAGCGGAGCTCACGCGGGACTAGGGGGCGCGGCTTTTCGATCAGTACGTCGTATTGATCGAAGCGGCTTTCATCGGCGATGTCGAGCGTGTCGCGAAATCCGTCGCTGGCGATGAGTGCGGTACGCGCGCCTTTGCGCTCAATAATGGCGTTGGTTGCAAGCGTGGTGCCGTGAATGATCTGGTCGAGATCGGAGAATTCAAGCCCGGCCGCTGCAAGCACCGTGCGGGCGCCTTCGACGAGCGCCTCTTCGGGGGCGGCTGTTGAGGTCAGGATTTTGGTGGTGTGTCTTTGCCCGGCGGCATCCAGAGCAATGTCAGTGAACGTGCCGCCGATGTCAGCGGAGAGGCGGATTTTTGATGTCATGAATTGAACTCAGGGCGCGGGTTGAGGGGCAGCGTATTTATATACGCGATCACATCAACCGCCGCCAGCGTTCGGCCTACGATATCTTGATGATGGCAGGCTGAACGCAAACTGAGACCAGATCAGTTCTTCTTGCGTTTCTTCGATCTGGTCTTCTTCTTTTTCTTTTTCTTGGTTTTGATGGAGCCGGTGTCCTCGGTCGCACCAAATCCAGAAAAGAACACTGCAAGCGGCATCGATTCGCTGACACCCGAATAGCTGCTGACAACGCGCACCTTGGTGCCGATTTTTGCGAGCGTGGCCAAGTGCGTCACATGCTTGTTGAGCATGCGAAAACAGCCTGATGACGAAGCACGGCCGATTGAGCGCTTATTGTTGGTGCCATGAATGCGGTAGATTGAGTTGCCGAGATAAAGAGCCTTGGCACCCAGCGGATTAATCAGTCCGCCTGAGACGGTGATCGGCAGTCCAGGTTGACGCCGGCGCATATCAGCCGGTGGCGTCCATGATGGCCATGATTTGATACGGCTGATGCGCTCGGTTCCAGTCCAGGTAAAACCCTGCCGGCCAACCGAAATCGGATAGGCGTAGGCGCGTTTGCCGGGCAGGACATAGTAGAGCTGCCGGCCACTGGTGTTGACGATAACCGTGCCGGGCGCCTCGTTCCGCTCCAGATAGACAATATCGGGCTTTTCCGCTTGGATGTTGGGCTTTTCGCCGCCCTTCATGTACTTGGGATAGCGGACAGGATTGGACGTGCGTCGCTCGACCCGTAAAGCCTCGCGCTGTTTGCGCTGCTTTTCAACATCGCTTTTGAACTTATAGGAGTTGTTTGACCATTGAGCCTGCACTTGATGGGGCTGTGCGCTGCCGATTACACCGACAAGCAGTAGCAACCAACATATCCGAGCCAATCTCATGGGTTCCCTCTCGCAAACGACAGCGGCCGATCGCCAGAACGGCGCTCGTGGACTCATTAGTAAACGAACACACGTGTGTGCTGCAAGGTTGTGGGGACGTGGATGGGGAATTGTCGCTCTTGATACGGATTGGTGTGTCGAATTTGCATGGGTGGATGGGCGCGTTGCCTGCGGAAAGGCCGATCCCAAACTGCCTCCCATATACATGAGCGATGATTACCGGCTATCAGATTGCTTCGGAGCGCAAGCCACTGCATTCTAAACTGAACATCGACAGCTGTGGTGCGCGAGAGTCTATTCGACTCCACCATTCTTCTCACTGCCCTGTGGATAACGAAGTCTGCACAATACATTTTGGAGCGAATCAAGAATGCGCGTTGGAGTTGAAGTTGGTGGGACGTTCACTGATCTGGTCGTCATTCGTGACGGCGTCGTTGAGATCGCAAAAGTGCCAAGCACACCGCACCAGCCTGACATTGGCGCGCTCAATGCCATCGACGCGGCGAACCTCGATCTGACGTTGATATCGGATCTGGTTCACGGCTCCACAGTTGCCACAAATGCGGTCTTGGAGCGTAAAGGCGGCCGCGTCGGTATGTTTGTCACGACGGGCACGCGCGATTTGTTTGGACTCCAGCGCCAGGATCGAACGGCTATTTATGATTTGCATTACCGCAAACCAAGGCCCGTCGTTATGCGCGAGGATATTTGTGAGGTTGCCGAACGGTTGGCTCCTGACGGCTCGGTCGTGCAGGCACTGGATGAGGCAACGCTGTCACTGGCGGTGGAGTCTTTCTTGAAATCAGGGCCTTTCGATGCCGTCGCGATCTGCCTGCTGCATAGCTACGCCAATCCGCAACATGAGCGCGCCGTCGCGGAGATCGTGAAGCAGTATGCGCCTGACTTGCCTGTTACGTGTTCCTGCGATGTATCGCCGGAGTTCCGGGAATACGAGCGCGCATCGACGACGGCGCTTGCGGCCTATGTACAACCTGTCATCTCGGGTTATCTCGATCGGTTTGTCGTTCAGTTGCAAGAGAATGGTTTCGATGGTCGCCTAAGCATCATGCAGTCGAATGGCGGGCGGATGCCAGCCAGCGGTATGGCCCGGAATGCGATCGCCGCTTTGTTTTCTGGCCCGGCAGCAGGCGTTGTCGGTGCAGTTGGTGCGGCCGCCCAGTCAGGTGTGGCGAATATCATTACACTCGACATGGGCGGCACGAGTACCGATGTCGCCTTGATTGCTGATGGCCAACCGCAATTGGCGCCGCAAACGCTGATCGACGGATTGCCGGTTCGCACACCGGTGATCGATATCGCGACGGTTGGTGCGGGCGGAGGATCGATCGCCTGGGTTGATGACGGTGGTCTATTACGTGTTGGACCGCAATCGGCCGGCGCGACGCCAGGGCCGGCTTGCTATGGCCGTGGCGGCACCGCGCCGACGGTGACAGACGCGCACCTCATTCGCGGCACGTTGCAGCCGAAATCATTTCTCGGCGGTTCAATGGAAGTTGATCGGGACGCGGCTGTGGCGGCGTTTCAAGTTCTGGCGAACAGCTTGAACCTGTCAATAGAGGCTGCGGCTGATAGTGCAATTCGGATCGCCGAAAGCAATATCGTCCGTGCCATTCAGCAGGTTTCAACGGAGCAAGGTCTGGACCCTCGTGACTTCGTGCTGGTGCCGTTCGGCGGTGCTGGCCCATTGCATGCCGTCCGTATCGCAGAGGATCTCGACATTGAGACGATCCTGGTGCCGGTCAATGCGGGCGTGCTTTCGGCTGCTGGACTGCTGATGGCTGACTACGTTCATTACAGATCACGTACGGAACGGACACTGCTCAATGAGAGCGCTGTGGCATCGGTTCAATCCATTTTGTCGGAACTGGCCAAGGAGGCTGCAGCATACCTGGACGAGGTCGGTGTGTCCGGAACGCGCCGGTTCGAATACATTGTCGAGATGCGCTATGTCGGTCAGGCTTTTGAGTTGTCGGTTCCGTTGGAAGTCACGCCGGAACAGCTGACTTTTGCGCATTTGTTTGAAGCGTTTCGTGCTGCTCACCATCGCATCTTTGAGTTCTCGAAACCGCCCGAGAAACCTGCCGAGGTCGTATCGTACCGGGTCGGCGCGCGGGCCGAGGTTGGTTCATTTGCGTTCGATAGTGGTAACGCCGTCGAGCCTGACGCAATGCAAGCGCCGCTGCGGACAATTGACATCGAAGAAGGCGGCGCGACGATTGTCTGCAAAATCATTCCGAGACAGGCAATCGGCACGAAGGCCATGGGTGGGACGATTTTGGTGGAGGATGGAACGTCGACCCTTTATGTGCCGGAGGGGTGGCAAGTGCGCCGTGACAATCCTGGAAATTTGCTAATCGAGCGGGAGGGCTGATGATATGACGCGTTCTGTAACAGGTCTTTCCGACGTCGATCACGCAATTATTAATCGAGCTCTGGTGGCTGCAACACACGAGATGGGCACCAAGCTGATCCGGTCGGCGCACTCACCGATTGTGCGTGAAGCTCAGGACTGCTCGGCGGCGATCGTCAATCGGCATGGCGAAGTGATCGCTCAATCCGACCTCATTGCAATCCAGCTGGGCTCAATCGCCCAGACGTTAGCACCATGTATGGAGCTGTTTCCGCCTGACACACTCAAGGATGGCGATTTCTTTATCAATAACGATCCGTACAACGGCGGCCAACATATCCCGGACATCTTCTTGTTCTCGCCGGTATTCTTCGAGGGTGAGCTGATCGGCTTCAGTGCCTCTGTTGTCCATCACATCGATCTCGGTGGCGGCGCGCCTGGTATGAACCCGGATGCTGGTGATGTGCATCAGGAAGGCCTGATTTTTCCACCGACCAAGTACAACATGCAACATGATTGGAACGGTGGGCCGCTGGAGCGATTTATTGCAGCGAACGTGCGCATGCCGGATGCCACGATTGGCGATCTTAATGCACAGTTTGCCGCCAACGCGATCGGCGCCAAACGGCTCAGTGCATTGGCGGCGAAGTACAGTGCAAACGCACTCGATGAGGCAATGAGCGAGATGCTCAACTATACCGAGCGCCGGATCAGAGTGGCGCTTAGTGATCTGCCGAACGGATTATATTGCGCCGAGGCCACCATCGACGATGATGGCATTGGTACGGATCCTGTTGTCATTCGAACGCAAATTGAGATTGGCGACGAACGCATCGACATTCGGTTCGATGGCACGGATGATCAAGTGCCGACTTTTATGAATAACCCGTTCGCGTCGACGGTTGCGTCAGCAGTGGCGTGCGTTAAATCCGTACTCACTGATCCTGACATTCCATTCAATGATGGCGTTGCCCGTGTGATCAAGGTTGATGCGCCGCTCGGATCGATACTCAATCCGAGACCGCCGGCGCCGGTTCGCGCGCGTCTCCTGCCGTCAAATCGTGTTTTCAATGCTGTGATGAAAGCGCTCGCCCAGATCGCGCCAGGAGACGTGATCGCCGAAGGTTTTGATACCACGACATCGATATGTCTCAGCCATCTTGGGGAAGCTGGTTACAATATATATCTCGAAATTCTGGGTGGTGGTTATGGTGCCGGCATTAACAATGATGGTTGCGATGGCGTCGATTGTCCGCTCTCCAATTGCGCCAATATACCGATTGAAGCGTTGGAGATGGATTATCCATTTGCACGTATCGAGGCGTATCGATTGCGACCGGGATCTGGTGGTGATGGCAAGCATCGTGGCGGTCTCGGCCTTGAGCGGAGCTATCGAATCCTGACCGACGGGGTTCAGTTTGCAACTTATAGCGACCGGTTTCGAACGAGTGCTGATGGTCTGTTCGGCGGCGGCCCCGGGGCATCAGCCGAATTCGTAATTGCGCGCGGAGATGAAGAAATTCGCTTGCGATCGAAGACCCGCGTTGTCCTCCAACCCGAAGATTTGCTTATCATTCGAACGGGTGGTGGCGGCGGGTATGGCGCGCCAGCTGAGCGGAGTTGACGGTTGGGCAAACCCGCGACATTGACTTCGTTTGCGACAATCCCGGCGACTGGGAAGTGCATTGCCGGATAACTAGGCTTGCGAAAACAAAAACAGGGCAACGCAGCGGATAAACGGCATTCAAAGCACGTCGCGTTTAATAGGAGCCATAAATCGCCCGAAGATTGGGCATTTTAAGGGCTCCCCGACGTTTCAAGTGGGTAGCCTGAGATCGAGTTTGCCAGCTATAAGGTAGGTGACGGCCTTCAAGGTCTTGCTGTTTCGGTAGCCGCGCGCCTTGGCTTTTGCGGCCTGGACGAGAGAATTGATGCCCTCG
>CAJQQK010000272.1 GCA_905480435.1 uncultured Hyphomicrobiaceae bacterium
GGCTTAACGACGCAACAGATTAAGGACAGGCATGTCGGCCAAGAAAATTCATCTGGCGCAGTTTCTGGTGCATGGCCCGAGCTATCATTCGCTTGGCATGTGGCGGCATCCGA
The DNA here is from genome assembly GCA_905480435.1 of uncultured Hyphomicrobiaceae bacterium. Taxonomy (GTDB): domain Bacteria; phylum Pseudomonadota; class Alphaproteobacteria; order Rhizobiales; family Hyphomicrobiaceae; genus CAJQQK01. The sequence continues at coordinate 114 of CAJQQK010000272.1, forward strand.
AGACAGCGGAAGCAGGCTACGATTGGCGGCGGCCGGAGCTGTATCAGCATATTGCCCAGGTGTGCGAGCGTGGCTTGTTCGACTCTGTGTTTTTTGCCGATCTGAATTACATCGCGGACTCGTTCCAAGGAACGCTTGAGCCCGCGCTCCGTTACGCTGTGCAGACGCCGGAACATGATCCGATTCCATTGCTGTCGTTTATGGCGGCAGCCACGAAGCACATTGGTGTTTCTGCCACGTTCTCGACTAGTAATCAGCACCCGTTTTATGCCGCGCGACTGTGGGCGACGATCGATCATCTGACAGGTGGGCGGGCCGGCTGGAATGTTGTGACATCGATCAATCGAAATCAACAGGCCAACTATGGCGTTGAGCGTGAAGATACAGATCAACGCTATGAGCGCGCCTTTGAATACATGGAAGTGTGCCGCAAACTTTGGAACAGCTGGGATGAAGATGCTGTCGTGATGGATCGCGAAGGGGCGGTGTTCGCTGACCACGCAAAAGTGCGACGCATCGAGCATGAAGGTAAGTTTTTCAAATCACGGGGGCCGCTCAATGTTGTTCGGTCACCGCAAAATGGACCAGCCATTCTTCAAGCTGGGACTTCGCCAAAGGGGCGCGATTTTGCGGCGCAGTACGCTGACGCGATCTTTGCAATTCAACCCAATGTTACGGAAGCAAAGAAATACTACGCGGACATCAAGCAACGCGTCGGAGAGTTAGGCCGGAACCCCGATCACTGCAAGATGTTGTTTGGTATGCAACCTATTCTGGGGAGCAGCGAAACTGAGGCGTTGGATAAACAGGCGGAGCATAATGCGCTCGTCCCGCTTGACGCAGGGTTGGCCATTCTGTCCGCGCATCTTGATCATGATCTTTCACAGTATGATCTCGATTTGCCGGTTGCGGATAGTAACGAGCCTGCATTGCAGCGCATGAAATCCCGGTTCCGCAAAGATGACGGTTCGTCGATGACGCTGCGTGAAGCCGGCGAACGGCATGGACAGGGCGTTGGGCTGCCACAGTTCGTTGGAACACCTGAGATGGTGGCGGATCAAATGGAAGCATTTTTCGGCGAAGTTGGCGGCGACGGCTTCATGCTGTCGATGATCTATTCGCCTGGTTCGCTTGAAGAATTCGTCGATCAGGTGGTGCCGATATTACAGAAACGTGGTGTTTATCGGACATCGTACAAAGGGCGGACGCAGAGGGAATTGTTCCTGGATGACGAGTAACGCGTCTTCTTCAGCTCGGGCGGTGCGCCCTGCTGCTTGAGTGACGGTAGCTTGGTGAGTTGCTCCTGTAGCAGCATCCAGAATGTATCGCGGCCTGGATAACCGCGCACGCGTCCAATTTCGGCGCCGTCCTCCATGAGAATAAACACCGGCGTAGCGCGACCAAGATTGATGTGAGCCAAGTCAACGGGGCTGGGATTGCCGATATCGACGCGACGTAGCGGTGCGATACGGCCAACCGGCGTGCTGTTGTAAGTGGTGCCGACCTCTTCATCCCACTTGTCGCACCAATGGCAATTCTCTTGTTCGACCATGATGAGTTCGCCGGCGTGCGTCGAAAATGATGTGGTCAGCATTGCCAGAAATAATGCGACGCCGAGAGCCGTGATCCGGCTGCTCATGGCATTGTACCCTCGGGGCATTGTCACCTCGGCTAGTGGGCTGAATCGAATGATTGATCCAAATCCGATGAATACAAAAAGGGCACCAACTACTCTGCGCAGTTGGTGCCTGGTATGTCGAACGTTAAATCGGCCTATTTCTTTTTGGAGGCTTCTTCCAGGTACGCAATAACATTGTCGCGGTCAGCTGGTTTTTTGAGGCCAACGAAGGCCATTTTGTTCTTAGGGATGAAAGCCTTTGGTTTTTCCAGATAGGCGCTGATGTTCGCTTTGTCCCAGACGAGGCCTTCTGCTGCTTTGGCGAGCATGGCCTTGGAATATTTGAACTTTTCGGCGATGCCGGCTTTGCGGTCGATAATGCCCACAAGATGCGGGCCAACCTTGTTCTTTTCTTTATTGATGTTGTGACAAGCGATGCAGCGCTTGAAGATGGATTTACCCTTCTTGGCATCTCCTTCAGCGAAAGCGGCACCGGTATTGGCAATCAAGGCGGCGAGTGCGCCGATAATTAGATGCTTGTTCAAAGTTTCCCTCCGAGTTTCGGTCGGCGATTGAATCGCATGTGTCAGGTTAACAAACCACATATTACATACTGCGAATATGTAACGGTGAACCTGGGGCGAATGACCGCCCGGACGATAGGTCCGGATCAGGCAATGCTAACAGCTCAATGTTCCTGGTTTGTTTTAAAGTGCGTCTCAGGTGATACTGTCACCGAATCATGATGCGCCTGTGGCGCTTGGCATTGTGTACGTGTGAAGCTGTTATGCAGAATATGTTGTGCCGGAAGTGCTGTCGATTAATGCCGACAGCAGACGTATGCCCGCGTTGCGGTGATAGTTGCGTGCAGCATCGTGAGCTGGCCGGGCTCGATATTGCGCATGTTGATTGTGACGCGTTCTATGCTTCTGTCGAAAAACGAGATGATCCGACATTGGAAGACCGAGCGTTGATTGTTGGTCACGCCGGTGGGCGCGGCGTGGTGACGACTGCGTGCTACCTGGCGCGGCAGTCGGGCGCGCGATCCGCGATGCCTATGTTTAAGGCGCTTGAGTTATGCCCCGATGCCGTCGTTATGCCGCCAGATATGGCCAAGTATAAGCAGGTCAGCAATGAGATACGCGCGCTGTTTCTGAAAGCGACTGATAATTTTGAACCCGTTTCGATGGACGAAGCTTATCTCGATCTGAGACCTGAACATGTTGCCGACAACGAAGTTGCTCCAGCGGTGTTGATGGCGCGTTTGGCGCGGGATGTTCGGGCTGAGGTCGGAGTGACAGTTTCGGTTGGGCTCTCGTATAATAAGTTCCTCGCCAAATTAGCGTCTGATCTTGATAAGCCTGATGGCTTTTCGGTGATCGGTCGTGGTGAGGCGCAGGCGTTTTTAGGTCCGTTGTCCATTTCGAAAATTAACGGCGTCGGTGCTGCGACGGCCCGTCGGCTCCAAGCTGCCGGGATTGAGACGATCGGTGATCTGCGCGCACGTCCGGAAGAAGAATTGATGGCGCTTGTTGGTCGGTTCGGTCGGCGCCTGAGCGGTTATGCACGGGGCGAAGATGCACGGGACGTTTCAACTGCGCGCGGTTCTAAGAGTATCTCTGCAGAAACGACGTTTCGCGTCGACACAGGCAAACGCGCAGAGCTCAATGTTGTTGCTGCCCGGCTCTGCGAACGAGTTGCGACGCAACTGCAGCGTCAGGGCGTCAGTGGTGGCACCGTGGTGTTGAAACTGAAAACGCATGATTTTAAGACGCTTACCCGTAGTCGACAGCTGCCTCATCCGACCCAGAAGGCGGACACTCTGCACGAGCAGGTTGCGGCTTTGATTGACGCGGTTGCTGACGGTCGATTGTTTCGCTTGATTGGCGTTGGTGTCAGCGATATTCGAGGCTCTGAAGAAGCCGACCCACCTGATCTGTTTTCGTGATCAATGTCATTGATAGCTAGAGCATTCGAAGGGAATTTATGATGCGGGCGCTACTCTGCCACGAACTTGGCGAGATTTCTAAGCTCGAAGTCGGTGAGACGGGGAGGCCGGTTATCGGTGCCGATCAGGTTCGGATCGGGGTTAAAGCATCAGGTGTCAACTTCGCGGACATCTTGATGGTTGAGGGGAAATACCAGGTCAAACCAGCGCTGCCTTTTGTACCGGGACTTGAGGCAGCCGGCGAGGTGCTTGAGGTCGGAGCGGATGTGGGTGACCATGTCGAGGTCGGTGATAGAGTGTTGGCGTTTGCCGGGCATGGTGGCGCGCATGCCGAAGAGGTTGTGGTGCCTGGTGGGATCGTCGCAAAGATCCCTGATGCTATGGATTATGTGACGGCAGCGGCACTGCCGGTGGCGCATGGCACGGCGCAGTTTGCGCTCGATTATCGTGGACAACTCAAGGCCGGTGAGACGCTCTTGGTGCTTGGTGCCGCAGGCGGTGTTGGCCTCGCGGCCGTTGAAGTTGGCAAGTTGCTCGGTGCGCGCGTGATTGCGGCGGCCAGTAGTGCAGAAAAGTTGGAGCAGGCGCGCCAGCACGGTGCGGATGAGCTGGTCAATTACCGCGAAGAGAACCTTCGGGGCCGGGTGCGGGCGCTGACAGACAATCAAGGTGTTGATGTCGTCTTTGATCCGGTTGGTGGTGATGCGTTCACTCAATCCGTGCGATGCATCGCTTGGGAAGGCCGTATCCTGGTGATTGGATTTGCGTCAGGAGATATTCCAAAGGTCGCAGCAAACATGATCCTGGTTAAAAACTTTTCGGTCATGGGTGTCGTTTTTGGAGAGCACTGTTCGCGCTTTCCAGACGATAGCCGTGCACTGCTCGGCAAGTTGTTGGACGGCTGGAGTGCGGGCCTCATCAGACCACAAGTGATGGAAACTTGTGGTCTTGACGGCGCTCAGGCGGCGCTGAGCAAAGTCGCTAATCGTCGCGCCGTTGGCAAGTTGATCATTACATACTAAGCCGCAAACTCATGGCAGCAGCGTTACCGGTTGCTTGAAGTCACCGCGCGGGCGAATGACGCGCGGTTCGGTTCCGGCCTCCACCAACACTTCTGCTGGCATTGGGTGGCTGAGGAAACCGATCGGACTAGCGGACAATCCATAAGCTCCGGATTGTTTAACTGCAACCAGATCACCAGTGTTCACGGTTGGCATGGCGACCTTGCGCCCGATTGTGTCGAGCGGCGTGCACAGCGGCCCGACGACGATCTGACTGCCTTCCTGCAAGGGAGCGTTCAGATTGTTGGCTAGTACGATCGGGTAATCTTTCTTGATCACTTGGCCAAGGTTTCCGGAAGCTGCCAGATGATGATGCATGCCCCCATCAAGGATGACGAAAGTTGAACCGCGCGACTGCTTCACACTCAACACACGAGCGAGATAGATTCCGGCAGGTCCGGCGAGAAAGCGGCCAGGCTCAAGGATGAATTTTGCGTCGCGCAATCCTGGTAACGCGGCTGCATCAGCGAACATCTGCGGTGCGTGTGCTTTGATGACAGAGAGATCAAGTGGCTTGTCGCTGGCGAAATAAGGAATGCCGAGCCCGCCACCCATATCGACGGTTTTGATTGGGCGACCGAGTCGCTCTGCCATGCGGCGCGCAAGGTCGATGCCGTGCGCCCATTGAGCGAGAAGCGTGTTGGCGCTGAGGCCTTGGGTGCCGGCAAACAAGTGTACACCAGTTAGGTCCAGCGATGGATGTTGTTCGATATGTGCAACAACATCGTCTGCATTTTCTTCGTCAAATCCGAATTGTGTCGGCTTACCACCCATGCGCATTGAGCCGCCCTGAACAGCGGCAATAGGATTGATGCGTAATGCGACCGGAACGCGTCGTCCGAGTTTCTTGGCGATGTCTGAGACGAGTACGATTTCTTCCTCAGTCTCAAGGTGGATTTCTCCGATGCCTTCCGAGAGAACATAGTCGAGTTCGTCTGGTGTTTTGCCCGGCCCGGCAAACAGGATGCGGTCTGATGCGCCACCTGCGGAACGTGCGCGAACGTATTCGGCAGCAGATGCGATTTCGAGCCCAGCGCCTTCTTCGACGAAAACGCGGATGACTTCTACGTTCGGATTGGCTTTGACAGAGTAATATACATCAACGCGTTCACCGACGGCATCACGCAGGCTGTGCAACTGAGAGCGGAACGTTCCGGCATCGTAAGCGTAGAGTGGCGTGCCGTAGGTTTTCGCCAATTCGGTAACGCCTGTACCGCCGACGACGAGCTCAGTCTTGCCTGTGTCAGATACGGTCGCGTGTTCAGCTGCAGGTCGGTTCAAGGTCAAAGTCATCGTTATACAGTTTCCTTTGACGGGGTTCGTTCTGCTGCCAGTGTTTTGTAATCGACCTTGCCATTCGGTGAGACCGGCAACGTTTCAACAAGTTCGATGTTGCGCGGTACCATGTAGGCAGGCAGTGCGCGTGCGCATTCTGCAAGAACATCCTTTGCCGAAACTTCCGGCCCAGACGACACGGCAATAGCGTGAACGAGTTGTCCGATCACGGGATCGGGTAGGCCAATGACGGCGACTTGATGAAACGCGCCAGTACTCATCAACTGTTCTTCGACTTCGGTGGGGCTAATGCGATAGCCGGATGATTTGATCATCGCGTCGTTGCGCGCCATGAAATAGAAAAAACCGTCTTCGTCCTGGCGCACGAGGTCGCCGGAATAACAGACGATATCGCAGCCTTCGGTTGGCTCGCGAAGTGGGTTTAGGCGAAGCACATTGGCTGTTTCTTCCGGTCGGCGCCAGTATCCCATGGAGACGGTTGGGCCGCGGTGAACTAGAATGCTTGGTTCACCAGGTGCCGCCCGCTTGCCGTCACTGTCGAGAACAAAGATCTCACATTCCGGAATCGCCTTGCCAATTGATGTCGGGCGTTGGTCCAATTCAGATGGAGGTAGATAGGTCGAGCGGAAGGCTTCCGTTAGTCCATACATTAGGAAGATGTTTGTTGTTGGCAGTATCTCGCGGAGTCGGCTGACCGTCTCTGTTGGAACGGCACCACCGGTGTTCGTGATGTAACGCAATGACGAAATATCTGATTTCGCAATGCGCGGGGCCGCTCGCGAGATGATCGCCCAAATGGTCGGCACACCGGCGAAGCCAGTAATTTTCTCTTTGGCGAGCGTATCGATGATTTCGTTGCCAAAACGAAAGCTCAGCAATATCAGCGTGGCTCCTTGCTCGACCGAGGTTAGGAGTTGGTTGAGCCCGTAATCGAAGCTGAACGGCAATACTGACAGCAGGCGATCGTCTGGGGTGATGCTGAGATAAGTGCCCACAATTCTAGCACCTGCCAAGAGATTGCGGTGGCTCAGCATGACGCCTTTTGGACGACCTGTAGACCCGGACGTATAGAGGATGGCGGCCAGGTCTTCGCCGATGGCGTTGGCTGCAGGCGCAAGCGGAACCGGGGCATCAAACGCCAAAGGCACGAGGCGCATGTCGGTGTCGTCGGCACAGTCATCAATCAACAAGACGCCCATGAGGCTCGTTAGATCGCCAAGCTCGACCTGCAACGCGGCCCACGATTGTCGATCGGTGATCAAAAAGCGTGCTGCGCAGTCAGCAACGATGTGGCGGACCTGCTGTGGGCGCATGAGGGCGTTGACGGGCACGAATACGCCGTCAGCCCGACTGGTACCAAAAATTGCCCAACACTCGGCAAAGCTCTTGGGCAGAAAGATTGCGACGCGGTCGCCGCGCTGCAAGCCAAGTCCACAGAGGACGTCGGCGCATCGGTTGCTGGCCTGCACCAGTTCGCCGTGGGTGTAACGACTATCGCCGTCGATGATTGCCTCTTTGTCGGGCGATCTGGCGACGGCGCTCAGGAGATGATGCAGCAGGTACGGATTACCGAGTTCAGCCACGCTTGCGCTCCGCGAACCGCGTCATTTCGGTGATGCTTTCAAAGTTCTCGGGTTCCATGTCGTCGTCGCTGATTGCAATGCTGAGGTCTTCTTCAAAAAATCCAACGACATCAAGCAAACCAAGTGAGTCGATTGCGCCGGTTTCGAACAATGAAGCGTCGTCGGCTAAACCCTCGGCTGCTACCAATGGAAAACGGCTCTCGATCAGGGCTGTTCAACGCTGACTGCTGCATAACTCTGCGATAAGGGATTCACGGTCGGGGATTTATCTGAATCTATAGGAGTGCGTTTGATTCGAAAGGAGCGCACTCATGGCATCAGAATTCCTGGAACTTTTATCACAG
>CAJQQK010000273.1 GCA_905480435.1 uncultured Hyphomicrobiaceae bacterium
TACATGACACTGGAAACTCTCGGCGGCATCAGCCATGATGGTGCATCAGAACCGGCGGCCCTAACCGCTGACTGACCGTCCGGACAACGTTGCGACGGACCTGACCGGCACTGTTACACCACCTGATGGGACGCGATCAGCGCTAAAGCACCTCGCGTTTAATAGGAGACTTAAATCGCCCGAAGATTGGGCGTTTTAAGGCGCATTGTGAATCCATTAAAACGCAACATGCTGTAGACCAAGTCAGGTTTAAGTGGAATCACATTTGAATCGGATCGCCGCTCTAGATTTTTTCTCTCACGGCTATTTCTCGCGAAGGCTCATGCTTGTTAGGTGGCCTGCGAAGGCGCGGCACATCGATTGCGTTTATGCTGTGCACGCGGGGCGCCGGGTCGCATCCGCTCCCTTTCCGTGCTTCCATCCAAAGTCAGACAGCCTCTAACCGAGACCAAAGAAACAAACGCAGGCGAATGCGTATCTCGCAAACCAATGAGCAGGGTCGCCTCCGCAATCGCAACAGACAGATTGGCAGTAGCCGCCGCTGATCCAAACCTGTATCTCGACGCAATGCAGATTGAATATTTCATTGTTGTCGGATTGGGTGCTTTGGCTGGCGGCTTCGTCGCGGGACTGGCCGGTTTCGGCACGGGCATCACAGCGATGGGCATCTGGCTCTATGTCTTGCCACCACCCGTTGCCGCCACACTCGTGGTTGTGTGCTCGGCTTCATCACAAGTCCAGACGTTACCAAAAATCTGGCACGCTGTTGATCGCAAACGCGTGCTGCCTTTCATCATTCCGGGCCTGATCGGCGTACCGTTTGGCACGGCCTTACTGTCGTTGATCGATGTCAGAACGTTCAAGATCGGCATCGGCTGTCTGTTGCTAGCATACACAGCAAACACGCTGCTACTCGGCAAACGCCCGGCAAGCAATTGGGGTGGCCAGAGCGCTGATGGCACGATCGGTTTCTTCGGTGGAGTGCTGGGCGGCTTGGCAGGCTTATCCGGCCCGCTGCCAACAATGTGGGCCAGCCTGCGCGGATGGAGCAAGGATCAAAGTCGCGCAGTATTTCAGGCTTTCAACCTATCGATCCTGTCCGCGGCTCTCCTCTCTCATGCCGTTTCCGGCTTCATGACACGAGAACTCGGCTTCGCTGTTTTGACAGCTTTGCCATTCACGCTGCTTGGATCGTGGTTGGGTGTTGCGCTCTATAGCCGTGTGAGCGAAGAAAAATTCAGCCGGATCGTGCTTATCTTACTGGGGCTTTCCGGCCTCACCTTGATCATAACAAACGCGATCGCGTAGCATCTCGACTGGGCGTCTTCGATCAAGCCGTCGTCTGACAAAATTTGAAAGCGCGATGACCAGCCCCAACACAGACAAGCGCGCGCAGAGTTTCATCCTCGCCAACACCGGCCTGCTTCGACCACCTTTGGTGCCTGAAGTTCAACTCCACCTCGCCGAAGAGTCACTCCCGATTTGGCGCAAGACGGAAGAAGAACTCGGCGAGATGAATGTGCCGCCACCCTACTGGGCGTTTGCCTGGGCAGGCGGTCAGGCACTGGCGCGCTATATCCTGGATGAACCCCAAACAGTCGCCGGCAAATCCGCGCTCGATATTGGATCAGGCTCCGGACTTGTCGCAATCGCCGCGATGTTGGCTGGTGCTCGACAGGTGATCGCCAACGATATAGACGCTTATGCCATAGAAGCCTGTCGAATGAATGCCGCAGTGAATAACGTTACGATTGCGCTGCGCCATGACGACCTGATCGGTTCGATTCTCAACGAGAGTATATCGCAACCTCCAGAAATCATTTTTCTGGCCGATGTATTCTATGAAAAAGAACTCGCCACAGACGTCCTGGATTTCGCAGCGGCCACCAGGGCATGCGGGTCACGCATCCTAATCGGCGACCCGCGCCGCAGCTACTTCCCTGAAAAGCGCTTTGCCAAGATCGCAAGCTATGCCGTGCCCGTCACACGTGATTTGGAAGACGCGGAGATCAAAAACTCTGCTGTCTGGGAGTTTTTGGAGTGAGGTGCCAATGCGGCCATCTCCAGCCAAAACAGTCATGATGTGATGATAGATCCATTTTCGAACCAATTTCCCCGCGTCAGACTGGTTCCATTCAGCACAGCCCCGCTTTAGGCTTAGAACGACAACCGGCAACACCAACTCCCCGGAGAGCAACCATGGCATTCGCAGGCATGAATTATCTGGCAATTCTAGTGGCGGCAGGTGTCGCCTTCATGTTTGGTGGCGTCTGGTATGGCGTGCTTGCAAAACAGTGGATGGCAGCAGCCGGCATCAACGACGAGATGATGGCAGCCTCTAAAAAAGATGGCAGCTCAACCAGAGCAATGATTGCGGCGTTCGTTAGCTCGCTGGTTATGGCCTGGGTGCTTGCCGGATTGATCGGACATCTCGGCAATGGCCAAGTCACGGTCTACAACGGCATCATCTCGGGCGTCTTTGCCTGGCTTGGTTTTATTGCAACCACCCAGATCACCAATCATGGCTTCCAAATGAAGCTTGGTCGATTGACGCTGATTGATGGCGGCCACTGGCTTGGCGTTCTGCTCATTCAAGGCGCGATCATCGGCGCTTTTGGCACTTAAGGCTGAGTTTTCCCAATAGTTCGCAACACTCACAGACATCAACGGCAATGGCTGGCTGATTGCCGAAACGTGACGCGATTTCAACATGCGACATGTGGGCTTCGACCAACAGTCAATTGCATGCGGGCACGCGGATCATCATAATGGCGTCCAACACACTATAAATCCCAGGGGAGCGAACAATGTCTGACGAGAAAACCTATCCGGTGCCCGCTGAATGGTCTGCCCGCGCCTGGGTCGACGACTCCAAATACCAAGAGATGTACCAGCAATCAATTTCTGACCCGGATGCTTTCTGGGGCGATATGGGCAAGCGGCTCGATTGGACAACACCTTATACCAAGGTCAAGAACACCACCTATGATCCAGACAACCTGTCGATCAAATGGTACGAGGATGGCCGCCTCAACGTTTGCTACAACTGCGTCGACCGTCACCTGAAAGATCGCGCCGATCAAGTCGCGATCATCTGGGAGGGCGATGACCCGACCGATGACGAGCAGATCACGTATCGCCAGTTGCATGAGCGCGTCTGCAAATTCGCCAACGTGATGCTCGCCAACGGCGCCAAGAAAGGCGATCGCGTCACGATCTACATGCCGATGATCCCGGAAGCGGCATACGCGATGCTGGCCTGCGCGCGCATTGGCGCGATCCATTCAATTGTGTTTGGCGGTTTTTCTCCGGATAGCCTCGCTGGCCGCATCCGAGATTGCGATTCGTCCTTCATCATCACTGCAGACGAAGGCGTCCGCGGCGGCAAATCAATTCCGCTTAAACAGAACACCGACGACGCTTTGGCTGTTTGCGGCAAAGGCAATGAGAAGGTGCTCGTCGTGCGCCGAACCGGCGGTCAGATCAACTGGGATCCAAGCCGCGACATCTGGTTGCACGAAGAGTTGGTCAAGGTCTCAGCCGACTGCCCAATCGCTGATATGAGCGCCGAAGACCCGCTGTTCATCCTCTACACATCAGGCTCTACGGGACAGCCAAAGGGCGTACTGCATACCTCAGGCGGCTATCTCGTCTGGGCATCGATGACGCATCAATATGTGTTCGACCATCATGACGGTGACATCTATTGGTGCACCGCCGATGTCGGTTGGGTCACCGGCCACAGCTATATTATATACGGGCCCCTCGCGAATGGCGCGACGACGCTGATGTTTGAAGGCGTGCCGAACTATCCAACCGCGTCCCGCTTCTGGCATGTCGTCGATAAGTGGCAAGTCAACACATTCTATACCGCGCCAACTGCCATCCGCGCGCTGATGGGCGCCGGTGAGGATTTCGTCAAGCGCACCGATCGCTCATCGCTGAGACTGCTCGGATCAGTTGGCGAACCAATCAACCCGGAAGCCTGGGAATGGTATCACGAAGTCGTCGGGGAGGGCCGTTGCCCGATCGTCGACACGTGGTGGCAAACTGAAACCGGCGGCATTATGATCACGCCATTGCCCGGCGCAACCAAACTGAAACCTGGCTCCGCGACGCGGCCGTTCTTCGGCATCAAACCCGAACTCGTTGATGACCAAGGCACTATTCTCGAGGGTGCCGCCAGCGGCAATCTGATCCTCACCGATAGCTGGCCAGGCCAGATGCGCACCATCTATGGCGATCATGAGCGCTTCATCCAGACCTATTTCTCGACCTACAAGAACAGCTATTTTACCGGCGACGGCTGTCGCCGCGACGAAGACGGCTACTACTGGATCACTGGCCGCGTTGACGACGTCATCAACGTTTCCGGCCACCGCATGGGAACAGCGGAAGTTGAATCGGCGCTCGTTGCGCATCCGAAAGTCGCAGAAGCTGCTGTCGTTGGTTATCCGCACGACATCAAAGGCCAGGGCATTTATTGCTACGTGACGTTAATGGTCGGCGAAGAAGGCAGCGACGAATTGGTCAAGGAACTGCGCAATTGGGTGCGCACTGAAATCGGGCCGATTGCGTCGCCGGATCTCATTCAGTTTGCACCAGGCCTGCCGAAGACGCGTTCAGGCAAGATCATGCGTCGTATCCTGCGCAAGATCGCCGAAGATGATTTCTCGAACTTAGGCGACACCTCGACATTGGCGGAACCAGCCGTCGTCGAAGACTTGATCGAGAACCGGCAGAATAAGGCTGGATAAGGAGTGTTGTAGGTGATCGCTTACATTTCGTGGAGTATAGGCGATCACCTTGAAAGCCTGACGAAACTCATTCTTGAACGGTGCGCGGTGTTTACCAAAATCTATGGCGCCGAGGAAATGAAGCCATAGCGGGCATCACCAGGCCGGCTTCGCTTTTGCACGAGTTTGACGTCGCTCGACTCCGCAATATCAGGACGATCAGGATTAGCAACCCAGGCCGCAACAGCGTCGAAGGTGGCTTCACGGATCAGTGGGGGCTCCTGACTGGGCTCGTGTTTGGCGCGCGGTAACAGCAACGTATCAGCACCAATGTACTTGGCGAAGCGGCGCACATAGTACGCGATGACAATGGTGTCGCGCTGCGAAGAGATAACCAGCGTTGGCACACGGCTGGCATTCTTGCGCGGCAACTCCTGCGACCGTACCTCGCCCCACAGCCATAACAACGGGTTCCATGTCTCACCCTTGGTGATCGTTGCCCAGAATTTTGTCAGCGACCGGTTGGCTTCATGAAACCAACCATAGCAGGCTGTTGAAATTGGCCACGTGAGAGATCGCATTCCCTGCGGAGCGGTTTTTTGAGTGGTCACAGTGTCGGCGGCGTCCTCCCTGGGCCGTTCTATCTCAGGCGGTGGCGTTGGCGAAGATCCTGGGCAGGCGAATGAGATCGTAGGCAGCCATCGTGAACGTGAACACGAAGCCCATGCGCGGCGTGCCACGCCGCATCGGGCGGGCGAGGCCGCCGATCGTCTTGCCCCAGCCGAACGGCTCTTCGACCAGTTTGCGTTTCTTCTGACTGAT
>CAJQQK010000274.1 GCA_905480435.1 uncultured Hyphomicrobiaceae bacterium
GCCTCTGGCTGGCGCAGCGGGATGACTGTAGGGTTCGACATAGGCGTATCGCTCCTCTGGAGTTTATGGCTGGTCTCGATAACCGCCACGATACGTCACCTCTCTCAGATTCTGTCACCCAATTTCGGTCATAGCTCCTGCGACCGTTGCGACGATGCCAAATGTCTTTATGGCAGCTGTCCTGCACAAGGACGACGCGCGCAGCATAGACAATCATCCAAGCAACGTGGTTTATCTGTCGCGAAACCGGGCGACGATCGATCGCGTGATGCGTGAGCGGGGAGCTCGCAAGGTCGATGCCCGGCAGACGGTTGGCTGGTCAGACAACTACGCGGATGTCCTGAGTGCCATCTGGCGCCGTTACGCCGAATAGGACTGTTGCCGACAGGCGATCAATTATGACCAGTGTGCGGGCGCAGTATTACTGCGCCCATGCGCCACGAGGTTGTCCACAAACATCTGCCTCCGCTGCATCATCCGATCTCTTAAATCGCTCAATTTGCGGTTTTGCATAAACTCGCATTGAAGCATGCGTGGCTCGATTGCGTATATAATCGATGAAGTGGTGCTGAGGCGGGGCGTGCCTAATGTGCTACGTGGGTTAAGGCGATTAGAGGGAGGCGATGAGCCATGCAGCAGGCCCAGGATTTTTGTGATGAGAGCGAAGCACTTTATGGCGTGCTCGAACCGCTTTCAGTGGATGCCTATTCCGTGGCGACGCTGTTTAATGACTGGACGATAGATAATATCCTGCAGCATCTGCATCATTTCAACATCATGGCAGACCTCTCGTTGAACGAGCCGGATAAGTTCGTCACCGAGTACGCGAAGATCGCGGCTCTGCGAGCAAAGGTCGGTTTCATTCAATCCAGCAATGAATTGCTGGGCGGTTTAAGCGGCCGGCCGTTGCTTGATGCCTGGCGCAGTTACTACATCGAGATGACGCCGCGGTTTGCGGCCGCTGACCCAAAGCAACGCGTTAAGTGGGCCGGGCCGGATATGAGTGCGCGGTCATCGATCACCGCGCGGCTGATGGAAACGTGGGCACATGGCCAGGAGATCTACGATCTGCTCGGTCAGCAGCGAGAGAACGCTGATCGGATCCGCAACATCGCGCATCTCGGCGTCAATACGTTCGGCTGGACATTCGTCAACCGTAAGCAAGCGGTTCCGGAACCGGTACCTTATGTGCGGCTCACGGCGCCGTCTGGCGCGATCTGGGAATGGGGCAATTCATCTGATGCTGCACGTGTCGATGGGGCGGCTGAAGAGTTCTGCCAAGTTGTCTGTCAGACGCGTAATATTGCCGACACCAACCTGCAAACCACCGGCCCGGTTGCGACGCAGTGGATGTCAATTGCGCAATGTTTTGCCGGGCCACCGAAAGATCCACCCGCTCCCGGTGTGCGTGCCATGAGTTCGACCGGCCTCACCTGATCAATCAACTCAACGATGGAATAGTCCATGGCTTACGAAACGCTGACCTTTGATGTTGCAGACGGCATCGCGACCATCACACTCAACAGGCCTGATTTCGCCAACGCGATGAACAAGGCAATGATGTACGACCTGTTCGCCGTTGCACTGGAGTGCGATAGCAACCCTGCGATCCGGGCGGTGATCCTGACGTCAAACGGCAAAATGTTCTGTGCCGGCGGTGACCTTAAAGAGTTCGCGGGCCAGGGCGATGCGATGCCGGCATTCATTACAGAGCTTGCGACGATCCTGCATGCTGCGATCACCCGGTTGCAGCGCATGGATGCGCCGTTGGTGATTGCCGTCAATGGTATGGCGGCCGGCGCCGGGCTCAGTTTGGCAGCAGCCGGGGACATTGTAATTGCATCAGATGAGGCCGCTTTCGTGTGTGCCTATACGGCTGCCGGCATAACGCCCGATGGCAGTTCAACGTATTTCCTCGCCAAACATATCGGCCTGATGCGCGCCAAGGAACTTGTGTTGACCAATCGGCGGTTGTCGGCGCGGGAAGCGGCTGACTGGGGATTGATTACCAAGACGGTTGCAGCTGACCAGTTGATGGTGGAAGCGAAATCCATAGCTGCCGGTTTTGCCGAGGGGCCAACGAAAGCGTATGGCGGCGCCAAGCGACTGCTGCTCAATGCGTTTGCCAATACACTTGAAACGCAGCTCGAAGACGAATCTGTCAGCATCGGCAACCTGACTCGCGGGCATGATGGCCGCGAAGGCATTGAAGCCTTCGCGGCGCGCCGCAAACCCGATTTCAAAGGGTCGTAGTGAACGCTTGCCGACGGAGGCAAGTTATCCGTCGTTGCGGCCTCTGACGGTCTCGAAGTAGCTCATGACTTCGCGGCTTTGGCGTACGTCGGCATAGCGTCGGTCAATGTCACGCAGGTTGGCCTCGTGGCTGTCTTGGGCTGGGTCTCCGCAGCAATCATCGACGAGAACCGTCCGGTATCCGTAACTGAACGAGTCGATGGCTGTTGCCCGGACGCAGCCCGATGTGACGCAGCCGGTGATGATCGCTGTATCAACGCCGCGCTTGGTCAGAAATGATGTGATTGGCGTTTGGAAGAACATCGATGGTGCCGATTTCAGAAACGTAAAGTCGTAGTCGGCGTCGTGGATCAATGGGTCAATTTCTAAAGCTTCACTGCCGATGAAGAATTCTTCGTGGAGAGCGTCGACTTTCCAGTATTGGATGTCTTTGTTTGACTGCCAGCCAACGGTGCAGCTTGCGACCGGTATATTCGCCTTTCTGGCGGCCTGTAGGAGTTCGGCCGTCTGGTCGCGGGCTGCATGAATGCGCGGGCTTTTGCCCATTGTGAAAGCTGGATCGGTGAAGCCGCGCTGAAAATCAACGACAAGCACGGCGGGGCGTTCGCCATAGCCAACGTCGCGTCCGCCATAGGTGGCCGTTTCAAAAGCGTCGGTCATTCTGCAGCTCTCCGGTTTGTATCGATCTATCAGCGCAGTGAACGTCGAAGTCTGTCTGCTGTCAAACTGGTACGCCGTGATTATCAATTGCAAGATAACTGCCGAGGCACGTGCAGATTGATCGGAGCCGATATGCATTGGCGGCATTCCAGTTTGCTGACGGTTCAGTTATGACTGGGACCAGACCGCTGGATTTGTTCGCGGACCACTCGCCAATAGAAAGTTATCGCCACATGTCGGGAACGAAAGCAGCAATCGAGCGCGCTGAAGCATTTTGTGAAGCCTATGAACTCCGCGTTCCGATTCTGATGGCGCCAATGGCTGGGGCCTGTCCGGCTTTGTTAGCCATTGCGGTTGGCAAGGCTGGTGGCATGGGCGCTTGCGGCACGCTTTTGATGCAGCCTGAGGCGATTACCAAGTGGGCATCTGAGGTGCGGGCGGGCTCGAACGGTGCGTTTCAGCTGAACGTCTGGATCCCGGATCCGGAGCCTGAGCGGAACCGTGAGAATGAAGCTGCCATCCGGGAGTTTCTGAGCAAATGGGGCCCGGAAGTTGCGGCGGAAGCGGCTGATACGCCGTTGATTGATTTTGAAGAGCAATGCGACGCGATGATTGACGCCGGACCGCACGTGATTTCGTCGATCATGGGGCTTTATCCAGATGACATCGTTGCGCGGATGAAGGCTGCCAACATCAAATGGTTCGCTAACGTCACGACCGTCGCCGAAGCGATTGCAGCCGAAGCGGCTGGCGCCGACGTTGTTGTCGCACAGGGCATGGAGGCCGGCGGCCATCGCGGTGCATTTAATGCAGCGGACGCAGATGCGGGCTTGGTTGGCCTGTTTTCGCTGGTGCCAGCTGTGGTGGACGCCGTGAAGGTGCCAGTGGTTGCAACTGGCGGTATTGCTGATGCGCGCGGCGTTGCAGCAGCTTTGATGCTTGGCGCTTCTGCGGTTCAGATTGGAACGGGGCTGCTACGGTCGCCTGAGGCTGGCATCGCGCCCGCCTGGGCCAAAGCGATCAGCGAAGCCAAACCGGAGCAGACCATCGCCACCCGCGCGTTTTCCGGTCGGCTTGGGCGCAGCATTCGTACACCTTACGCCGTTGAAGCCGGGATGAGTGATACGCCGGAGCCGGCGCCATATCCCATTCAGCGCAGCCTCACCCAGGCGATGCGTACCGAAGCCGTCAAGCAAGATGACATTGACGGCTTGCAAGCCTGGGCTGGCCAATCGGCGAAATTGGCACAAGCGGCATCTGCAACGGATATTGTCACGTCGCTTTGGACTGACGCGCAGGCACTACTTGGGTAGGTCTCAGGTGGCGTCTGTCCACCTAAGCCAACGCTTTATGCCACCGCCCATGATTGAGGCCATGTCGTCGGCGGAGCACCAGGCCTGATGCTCGGAGAACGCCGTGACGCATTCGTTCCAGGTGCATGGCATTCGCGTGATGTCAGTTCCCCAGAACATGCGATCGGGGCCAAAAGCTGAATGTATCGCACGGTAGTGCGGCACCAGTTTATCAAACGGATAGCCGCCCGAGACGTACTGCGGTCCACCTGTGATTTTGACGGCGACATTGGCATGTTGTGCCAAAGCCAAGACGTCCGGCAGGCTGGCAAAGGCGGCATCGTCGACGTTGCCGCGTTTGACGCCAAAATGATCGACGATGAGGCGTAGCTTTGGATATTGCGCGGCAATGCGGTCGACGTGGCCAAGATGACCGTCGGCGAGGATAGCTATTGGAATGTTGAGGCGTTCGGCTTCCGGCCACAGCCAATCCATTGTGCCATCGTCCATCCAGGTTTGTTCGTGTGCTTTGAGAAACGTGTAGCGTAGGCCGAGCACGCCGGGTGTATCCAGCCAGTTTGCGAGTTGCTCAAGGCGGTCTGGTGCCAATGGATCGATACGGCCAAGAATTGCGAACCGGTCCGGATAGCGCGCTGCTGCGTCTTTGGCGAGGGCAAGCGATCCGGGGTCCCAGCTCGGCGGATGCAGAATGGCGCCATGGACGCTGGCGCTGTCCATTTCGCGCAGGGCTTCGTCGAGCCCGAAGGGTTTTCGGCGATGCGGCGGCACGACATCAACTTCCTGTTCCCAGAGATGGATTTGAGCGTCGATAATTTGCATAGGGTCCTCAGAAATACTCGCATTGTGATGTTGCCCCAGTGGTTGTTTGGGGCAAACTATGATTGCATGGCGCGTTGCGGGAATGAAACAGGGACAGCGCTTGAGCCACGTTACACCAATAGCCGAGACAGCGGATGCCGATAAGCCGTTATTCTCGGTGCCGAATTATCGCCGTGGCTGGTTGCTGGGTCTTCTATCGGGGATTGTCCGGTGGCTTGAGTTTCTGGCGCTTGGGATCTTCGCCTATCAGCTGACCGAGTCGCCGCCGCTGGTCGCCCTTCTCGCGATTGTGCGGGTCACACCTTATGTTTTCCTGGGCTTTATCGTCGGTTCATTGACGGACCGCTATGATCGCAAACTGTTGTTCATTCTGTGCCTGGTTGCGATGATCTCGACGTCGGCGGCTATGATTTATCTCAGCTATACGGGCCAGGCGACGTATCCGATCATATTGGCGGCAACGCTTGTGACCGGCATTTACTGGCTGACCGACATGCCGATTCGGCGCCGCTTTATGGTTGATGCCGTTGGCTCCGCGCGCATTGGCCGGGCTATGGGCATCGATAGCGTCACCAACTACGCGACGCGCGGGATTGGTCCACTTGCCGGCGGTGTGATCTTTCAATGGTTCGGTGCAACCGGGATTTTTTCCCTGAACCTGGTGCTCTATCTAATCTGCTTGTTGCTTGTCCTGAGGCTCAATCGTCCGGCCTCAGTAACTAAGCCAGCCGCAGCAGTGGATGACGGCAAGGCGAAGCCGCCTCGTGTCGGCGCAATGACGCTGCTTCGCAATCCGCGCTTTGTGATCATTCTTGCGATCACGATTATCTACAACATATTCTGCAATCCGTTTGCCGCCATGATCCCGGTGTTTGGCAGCAAGGATTTTGGCTTCTCGCCTGCTGCGATCGGAACGCTTGCGAGTTTTGAAGGGCTCGGCGGAGTGGTCGGTTCGATGCTGATCGGTGTTTACATTCGCCAGCAACAGTTGTTCGCCGTGTATTTCTTCGGGCCGGCTTTCTATCTGGTGGTGCTTCTCGCGCTGTCATATATTCTGGAGCCAGGCGCGACGTTTGCGGCACTGGTGTTTGCGAGCTTCGGGGGCGGCTGCTTTTCCGGGACTCAATACGCCCTGGTTTATACGACCGCGCCACCTGAGTTGCGCGGTCGGGCTTTTGGGCTTCTGGCGCTTTGTATCGGCTGTGCCACGCTCGGGCTCTGGAATGCAGGCTATCTCTTCAATAACTACGATTCCAGCACAGCCCTGCGGATCATGGCGCTTGAAGGCCTGATCCCAATTTCGATCCTGGGCCTTCTTGCGATGTTCACCAAGCCAGGGCCAGCCCAAGTTTAACGCTGCCGATGCTAGCAAATACCGTTTATTCAGGCGCTTGGTGGACTTCGATGATGTTGCCGTCTGGGTCGTAGAAGAAGACCTGATGCCAGCCGCTCATGGCCCAACCGCCGAAGTCAGAGTATTTGACGCCTTTGTCATCCAACCGTTTTTTGAACGCCTCGATATCATCCGTGCGGTAGGCAATGTGACCACGCTCAACCGGGTTGATCGCCTGCCCGGTGTTGAAATTTACATTGAGATCCTGCTGCGCGATATGGATCTGCAGATTGCCATCCGTGATAAATGCGACGTCGCCGCCGTAGCCCTCATTTTTAACGCGTCGCTCTCCCATTGACGGCTCCGGTTTCATGTCCAGGACGTCAGCGTAGAATTCGTCCATCTGTTTGACGTTGTTCGTGCACAGGTTAAGATGGTGGAGGGTTAGTTTCATGAGGATCACCCGGAATTGTTGGAGGATAGCGCTGCGATTGCTTCTGGCAGAAGATGATAGCTTTGATCAAACCACACGCAAAGCAAGCATCTGCATTGCTTGAGGCGCCTTAAATCACGGCAACTTCGGCAATTCTGGATCTGGTGGCAGGTATCAAGGATGTGCTGGGGTGCAACAGTGCTCCGGACGCGTTATCGCTGTCGCTCGGAGTTCAACTCGATAAACGGCATTCAGCCGGCGTGCTCAATGTGCAAGCGCGTGGAATAATGATGGTGATAGAGGAGCAGCGCACTAACTGGATCGCGGTTTCGCCTTTGGCAGCGCGCTGATCCTGACTGTTATGAAGTGGCGTTGATCACCCAAATGATCCCACCGATTGAGGCTATCCACCAGGCAACGGCGAGAAAGCCCGCTAGTTTGCCTTGTTTACGTCTGCGATCGAGTTCTTGCTGACTGACCATCTTTTCCTCCAATATTGCGGCCGAAAATTTAGGCCACAAAAATGAAACAACTGGCCGCCGTTTGGCAAGAAGAATCTTACAATCCGTGAACGTAATCGGTTCACTGTGATTGCTAGAAAATACGAAGTGGGTGACAGTGCGGCAGCCCAACTATTGAAACCCACGACCGAAACGCAAGCTGCCCAGGAGCAGTAAAATCATGGCTGAACAATCACTCGCCGGGCATACCGCCCTTGTTACTGGTGGCTCGCGCAATATCGGCCGTGCCATCGCGTTGACGCTGGCGGACGCCGGCGCGAATATTATTATCAATACGCTGCAAGACAAGGCTGCTGCCGATGCAGTCGCCACTGAAGTGCGTGACCGAGGCGGCAACGCGATTGTCGCCGTCGCTGATATCGTGAACCGTGAGCAGGTCTTCGAGATGGTAGAAGCTGGCAAACGTGAATTCGGCAACATTGATATTATGATCGCAAATGCGTCAGCGCGCGGCCTCGTCGATTTCCTCGATATGGATCATGAGACCTTCCGCGGCGTCATCGATATTTCACTGGATGGCACGTTCCATCTCGCACAGGCGACGTTGCCGATGATGATTGAAGCGGGTTGGGGGCGCATCGTGACACTTGGCGGCATCTCCTGGCATGTCGGCCTCAATCGCCGCGCGCACAATCTATCTGCCAAGGCGGGCCTGACCGGTTTGACACGGGCGCTGGCCGTTGAGTTCGGAGATCGTGGCATCACGGTCAACATGGTGTCGCCGGGGATGATTGAGACCGTGCGCCCGGCATCGGCTGGCGCGTTGCCACCACGTGCGGTTGAGCCGCCTGTTGGTCGATTGGGAAGCGTCGACGAGATTGCGTCATCCGTGCGTTATCTCTGCGATCCGGCACAGGGCTATGTCACCGGTCAGATTATCCACGTTAACGGTGGCTTCTTTCTCGGCACATAGCGGTGGGGCGACGTGATTGAGGGCGCCATGGCGCTCACAGCCGGTACACCCGAGCTGCGCTATCATGGAACAGGGCTGCGCGTTCGTCGCTTGAGTAGCCTTTGGTCATGATTTTGAAAGAGTTCCATAAGTTCGTATAGCTGCACGACAGCTTGTCGACGGGGAAGTTTGATTCAAACATGCAGCGGTTGACGCCAAATTTTTCGATCATGTGATCGAAGTAGCGCCGCGTCGCGTCGGCCAACGCCTGGCCTGTTGGTGGCTTTGCTTGCTCATCCCAACCAAAGCCATTGACGTCCATGTTGAGGCCGCCAAGTTTTGCCATCACGTTGGGGCAGGTGGCCAGTTCATCGACAAGTGGTTTCCAAATCTCAAAAACTTCGTCCTGGCGTCCGGCGTAGGAGCCGATGCCAAGTGGTCCGCCAAAATGATCGAGAATGATTGTGGTATCGGGAAACGCTCGGGCAAGGGCGGTCACGTCTGGGATTTGCTCGTGACATAGCCAGGCTTCGAATGTCATCTGTCTTGAGGCTAGGTGTTTAAAGCCTTGCCGGAAGTCATCGCGCAGTAGCATGTGCTCCGGTGGGTTGGTCCTGTGGTTGCGGATCGCGTCTTCCTTGTGCCACAGCGCGCCAAGGCGAATGCCGCGAAAGCGACCGCCAGCAGCTTCGATTTGAGCATCTAGCACGTCCGCGCTTTCGTCTCCGATTTTCAAGTCAACCGTGCCGACAATGCCGGCTGCGATGCGTGTCTCGCCATACATGCCGCTGTCGCTCATCGCGGCGATGCCTTTGACGAACTCGGTTTCGCCGATGGGTTGGAATGCATAAGGTTTGTCTTTGGCGAACATGGCGCCGCACTCAATGAATACGGTGGAACGGATGTTATGTCCGCCGCCGACTGTTGGTGGTGCGAGATCTGCCACCATCTCGTGCAGCAGGTAGCGAGGCTGAGTAGCGCCCGTGCGGAAATCCCATAGATGGTGATGCGGATCGCAGATCGGCAGTTCCGGCTCGAGTGCTTCTTCCTGGACCTGCTTCAGCCAGTCGTGATTGTCCGAATGTGCCGTCATCAACGTGTCCACCGTGCTATGTTCGTGTGCCTATGATTGAGCATAGACTAGCGCTGTGAGATGAGGCTGTCATATGGGGGATATTGCAGTCTGCCGATTCGCATCGTTTATGGCGTGACGTTATTCGCTGGGCTGAATTGAGTGTGGCGCGCTGAAAACGAAATAGGGAGCTTGGGTATGGTTTTTGGGATGTTTGGCGGCAAAAAGGGCGGCCCTCAGTTCCGTCCAATGGAGCGCAACGATATGGGTGGTGTGCTGCGCCTCATCTCACAGCACGACGAGGATGACTTCGAAGAGGCGCGTGAAGAACTGCGTGAAGGTTTCGAGGGCATGTTTGTGTTGGCTGACCGAGGCAAGGTCGTTGGCGTCACCGGTGGCAATGTCGATCCACATAGCGATGATGTTGTGTGGCTCTCTTGGACATACGTGGATGTTGAGCGACAGGGCGAAGGGCTTGGCACGACGCTGTTCAATTCAATGACCGGGCTTTTGAAGAATGACGGGGTGCGGAAACTCTTCATCAATACCAGCGACTACATGGATGAGGGTGAAGATATGTATGCGGCCGCGCGTGCATTCTATGAAAAGATGGGCGCCACCCTCGAGATACAGCTGCCGGACTACCATGCCGCTGGTGAAGCACGTTTCACATATGGCTTGAATCTTACCCGCACACCCGGAGGCTCCGACCATCCTGGCGGCGGCGCGGTTCGTTTCACTGGAATCGAAGAGCTCGATGAGAGCGATGCCGGTTGGGGGCTGATTTGGGAAGAAGCTGAGGGCGCGACGGATCCAGAAAACGTTGATTCCGGCCTGAAGGAACAAATCAGCAAAGCCCGCAACAAAGGCGCGCGTATTCTATTTGCAGCGGTGCCGTCAGACCTTTGCGCCAATCTCAACCAGGCGTTTGGCGAGACCGGTTTTGGCCACCATGGTCGTTTGCTCGATTACTTCGGTCCGAATGTTCACCAGGAGCTTGGCTCACTTCATTTGCGATAGAGTGCTAAAGCACGTCGCGTTTAATAGTGCCCTTAAATCGCCCGAAGATTGGGCGTTTTAAGGCGCATTGTGAATCCATTAAAACGCGACATGCTGTAGTCGCAGTTCTGAGGGCAGCAGAGCGGCGTTGGCCGTGCACCCCTAAAATTAGCAATTTGTTCACCTGCTTCGGCTTTGATGGCCCTTGGCTGGTGGGCCTGTTGCGGGCGCAATTACGTCCGTGCGGGCTGCTGGCTGTGAGTTTCCTGAATCAATTATGATTCGATCTGCCCATGGTCGACCGGAGCCCTCCGATGCGTAAACATACTATTTTGATGCTTGCGATTGCGTTGCCACTCACGCTTGCCGGTTGTGGTGGCACATCCAGCGGGTATGCGTCAGTCAACATCAATGAAGTACTTGAGCGGATCACCAAGACGCTGGTCAACTTTGACGCTTATCTCCGCCGCTACGACTATGAAAAGATCGCGTCCCATCAGGTGGTGTAACAGTGCCGGTCAGGTCCGTCGCAACGTTGTCCGGACGGTCAGTCAGCGGTTAGGGCCGCCGGTTCTGATGCACCATCATGGCTGATGCCGCCGAGAGTTTCCAGTGTCATGTA
>CAJQQK010000275.1 GCA_905480435.1 uncultured Hyphomicrobiaceae bacterium
CCTCGCGGGCGCGCTATAGAGCGCGTCCTTGACCGCCGCCCGTCACATCGACGGGGAATGCTCTGCCAACAGGATTAAGCAGAAAACCGACCACCCAAAAACACCTGATCCACCCACTCAATTCGTCGAGGAGCCAGAAAGTCACCTGGCTGGGCAATCCCGGCGTTATTCACCAGGATAGAAATCGGACCGAGATCGGCTTCGATTTTGTCGATCATGCTGAGGACCTGATCAGGTTTGCCCATGTCGCACGCGATACCAACAGTATCTTGCCCAAGTTGATCGGCCGCAGCCTCGACGCCCGGTGCATTGATGTCTGCCAGAACGATGCGCGCACCGTTCTCTGCGATGGCTTCGGCACAGGCGTAGCCGATGCCCTGTGCACCACCAGTGATCAGGGCAATAGGTTTCTCTGTCATGTGGATCATTCTCTTGTTAGCGCGCGTTGGCACGAAGACTTTGGACTAAATACTCTTGATGATCTGATTAGCCGTAAAGGCCATATCATAAACACGCGACATCAGCGGGCCTCTTGGCGCGGATATCGGCTCCGACATCGGCAGTGGCAATTCATCTTCTTTGCCGCCGGATAGGAGCTCTCCCATCGCTTTGCCGAATATCGTGCCGGGTGTGATGCCGCGTCCGTTGTAGCCGATCGGCGTATAGAGGCCTTCATCAAGTCGGTGGATTCTTGGCAAATGATCATCCGTCATTGCGATCTGACCATGCCATGCCGTTTCAATGTCAACGTCACCAAGATCAGGAAACAGTCGCCGGATGTTGCGCCGTGCCCAACGCCTGGACAGTCCTCTATCCCCGCCGATGGCTTTGCCCATGGAGCCGATGATGAGGCGCCCGAATGCGTCGCGTCGCAACGAGAACATGATCGACCCCGTATCCCAAAGGCCTTGCCGTTCCGGCAGTATAGATTGTCCACGTTCACCGAGTGGCGCGGTCGCGCATTGAAAGAAATGTATCATTGTGAACGTTCGCCGAAGTCCCGGCCAGAGGTCGTCCGAGTAGGCGTTCGTGCCAAGCACAACCCGGTTGGCGGTTACCTCGCCTTGGTCAGTTTCGACGATCCACTTGTTGCCATCTCGAACGAGTTTCTTGACTGTGACACCGGTTGATATCTTAGCGCCAGCTCCAAGTGCCGCGCGCGCCAGCCCACGAACGTATCCCATCGGATTGATGGTACCAGCACGGTGATCCAGCAAACCACCATAGAAGGCCGAACTGCCCACTTTTTCAGCGGTCTCCTCACGTGACAACAAATCAACTGGTGCGCCCAGCCGATGCCATTCCTCGGTCCGACGCGCTAGATCTTCGAGCCCCTTTGGCGAATGGGCGGCATGGATCGTGCCGTTGTGCGTTGCCTCACAGCGGATCTGATGCTGCTCAATCAGTGAAAAGACATATGCCGGCGCTTCGCCCAGAATTTTGATAAGCTGCGCACCGAGCTGTTCACCAAGCTTATCGCGCACATCCTGCGGTGGCAGCCAGAGGCCGGCATTTACCAAGCCGACATTCCGTCCTGATCCGCCAAAACCGATGTGATTTGCTTCCAGTACATGACATTCAACCCCACGTTCGGCTGCGTGGAGTGCTGTCGACAGGCCGGTAAACCCTCCGCCGACAATGGCAACATCGGTGGTAATGTTGCCATCCAAATCCTGTGTATGTTCGCGTTCCTCGGCCGACTCATCCCAAAGCGAAATCGGAGCAGCTTTGCTCATAATGTATGCCTCCAACTAGCACCAGATCGTTGCGTCACGACTAGCACGCTTTGACCGCCAATGCATGCTCCCCTACAACGGAGAATGACCATGCTGAGATTGGCTGAACCTCGAAGAGCATCCAGGAAATTCGATGAACAATAAGATCGACCACTTCGCAATTGGTGCAGCCTCTCTCGAGCAGGGTGTCGCAGCTCTCAGAGCCTCACTGGGTGTTGAAGTGCCCCAAGGGGGCAAACATGATGCGATGAGTACTCACAATTGCGTCATGCAGGCTGGCAACGAGAGTTTCCTGGAGATCCTATCCATTGATCCTGAGGCGCCGGCACCGAGCCGCGCGCGATGGTTCAGTATGGACGAGCCTAATACAATCGCACGGCTCGTCGAGCGCCCAAGAGCCTTGTGCTGGGTTGTCGGAACCGACGACCTGGATGCGATCCTTGCCACCAGTCCTGTTGATCTTGGCGAGGTGGTAAATTTTACCCGTGGCGATCGATCATGGCGACTGACGGTGCCGTCAGACGGTCATCTGCCCTGCGGTGGATTGCTGCCGGCCTTTATCGAATGGTCGCCAGGTCCTCACCCCAGCACCGGCCAACAAAATCTTGGCGTTACGCTGGACCAAGTGAAGATCAGCCATCCGGATCCTATTGCGTGCCGCGAGACGCTCTCGGCATTAAGTGTTGCGCACCTGGCCGAGGTCAGCGAAGGGCCAGCAGGCCTATCTTTCGTTCTAACAGGCCCGAACGGGACGGTTACTTTGGATTGATCGCAATCAACCGAATCCCGATAGTGTCTGGGGCGAGACTACTGATTTTGAGGCCACGATGATAAAGCGCATTATCACGTCGAGTCATTGGGGCGCCGGTCTGGCCCAAGTAGAGGACGACACACTTCTGGCGGTCAGTCCTCACCCTGACGACCCGGATCCGTCACGGATCAATGACAACTGGCGTGACAGCCTTTATGGCAAAGCACGGGTCCAACGTCCGGCAGTTCGCAAAGGTTATCTTGAGAACGGTCCTCAATCTACTGATCGGCGGCGCGGTGAAGAAGCCTTTGTCGAAGTGAGTTGGGACCAAGCGCTCGATCTGGTTGCAGCGGAACTGAAGCGCATTCACGACTCGCATGGCTCAAGCGCCATCTATGGCGGGTCCTATGGTTGGGCCAGCGCCGGACGTTTTCATCATGCGCAAAGCCAATTGAAGCGGTTCCTGGCTGTGGCTGGTGGCTTCGTGCGCTCCGAAGGAAATTACAGCTACAATGCCGCTCTCGTTTTGATGCCGCATATCGTCGGACAGTTCCGCGAGCATGTGAAGCAGGCAACGCGCTGGCGGACCGTGGCAGCCGATGGGAATCTGGTGGTGATGTTCGGCGGCGTGCCGTTGCGTAATACACAGGTTTCAGGCGGCGGCATTGCCCGGCATCAGGTACGTGACGATCTGATCGCATGCGCCGAAGCAGGTGTGAAATTTGTCAATTTCAGTCCACTCAAAAGCGACGCCGTTGATGCTGTCAACGCGGAGTGGCTTGCACCTCGACCCGGCTCCGATACCGCCATCATGATGGGACTAGCCCATACGTGTTCCATCCCGGATGATCACATTGATCCTCGGCGCTCGGCCCTTTTCATGGCACGTTCGGTTTTGAGGGATATCCGAGACGGAGGCGCAAATGCTTGTTCGACTTCATAGCCAGGCCACGACGACACCCAAAGT
>CAJQQK010000276.1 GCA_905480435.1 uncultured Hyphomicrobiaceae bacterium
GACTCGATCGCTGGTTTAGAGCCATCAAGAAACGCATTGAACATCTTCGGGTTCAATCGGCCGCGCTCGGCCTGCTCTTTGGTCAAACCCCAATGATCCCACACGGTCTCAGGCGTCGATTTACGATACTTTGGCAACCACTTGTGGCCGCGCCCCGCTGCAACAACCGAGAACCCACATGTTCTCGCCCAATCGACGAGGTCGCAGGCAAGTGCCGGTTGATCGCCATATGCCATCGAGTAGATGACGCCGCTCTCTTTAGCTTTAGCTGCCAGAGCGGGACCACAGAATGCGTCGGCCTCGACCGTGACGTTGATGACGTGCTTACCGTTGCGAAACGCTTCAATTGCGTGCTCGATGGCCGCCATTGGCGCTCCGGTACATTCGATGACAATGTCGATCTTGGGATGAGCAACCAATTGTTTCCAGTCATCACCGACGAACGTCATTCCTGTCACTGCCGCATCATCAAGCGAGGCGGCTGAGAACCTCTCCGGCGACCAACCGACAAGCTCCATATTCGATTTGGCCTGCGCTGGCGAAAGATCAATCACACCGATGAGATGGATTCCGGCAACGCGCACCGCCTGGGCCAGGAACATCGATCCGAACTTGCCAGCTCCGATCATACCGACTCTGATAGGATTGCCTTCTTCAGCGCGGACGCGCAGTTTCTGATAGAGGTTCATGACTAGCCTAATCTGTTGTTTGCGTTGTTGTTCGCCCTGAATTGGACATTGAGGAGTTCTTCAAACACCTTGATCATCGCACCTCTAAACTTGAATAGGGTCCAGCCGCTTGCCAAGGATCATGTCTGATGCTTTTTCGGCGATCATCATGGTTGGCGCGTTGGTATTTCCGGACGGCATGACGGGCATAATCGAGGCATCGGCGACGCGTAGGCCATCAACGCCCTTAACGCGAAGCTCGTCGTCCACGACGGCTTGCGGGTCGTTGTCAGGGCCCATCCGTGCTGTGCCGACCATGTGATACACGGTGATGCCGTTTTGCCGTGCCCAGTCGAGCAGTTCATCATCGGATTGCAAATCGTCTGACGGGCTCGTGCGTCCTGCCAGAAAGGGTTGCAATGGCGGCGTCGACAGCAACTGGCGCCCCAATCGCATGGAGCGCAGCAGAACGCGCTGATCGTGCTCCTCGGCTAGGTAGTTCGGATTGATCTCGGGGTGATCAAAGATATCCTGTGAAACGACCTTCACATAACCTTTGCTTTCAGGTCGCGTTTGCCACACGCCAAGCGTCATCCCCGGCGATTTGTCCAACAGGCCGACAACGCCTTCGCGGAAGCTGGCAGGCGTAAAGACATATTCCAGATCAGGAAGGTCAAGCTCTGGTGCAGATTTCCAAAACAAATGCGCCAACGACGGACTAATGGACAGAACGCTTGGTTTTCCGACAAGCCACTTAGCGATTTCAAGTCCAAGTGGCAGCCCCTGAGCCATTGAGTTCAGCGTTCGCACACCTTGAAGATGCGCCACCATGCGCACGCCATAGTGATCTTTGAGGTTGTTGCCGACACCCGGCAGGTCCACCAGAACATCAAGACCAACGTCGCGAAGCATTGCCTCTGGTCCAATGCCGGAGAGCTGCAGCAATTTGGGCGTGTTGAGCGCCCCTGCGCAAAGAACAACTTCACGCTGCGCACGAATCTCTCTCTCCACGCCACCGCGACCACCATGGACATAGCGCACGCCGACCGTCCGTTTGCCCTCAAACACAATCTTTGCCGCCTGGGTCGACGTGCGTACATCGACGTTGGGCCGCTTTCTTGCCGGGCGCAGAAAAGCCTTCGCCGCGCTGTAGCGTCGCCCGTTGTGAATAGTTCTTTGGAAATAACCGGTGCCTGCCTGGTCACCACTGTTGTAGTCGGGATTGCGGGGTATACCCAATGTCTTTGCGCCTTCGATAAAGGCCTCACAAATCGGGTGGATCAAATCCAAGTCTGTAATCGGCAGCTCGCCATCGCGACCTCGAACTCGATCGTCTCCAGCTCCTATTCGGCGTTCTGATCGTTTGAAGTACGGTAGAACTTCAGAGTAACTCCAACCTTTGTTGCCAAACTGTGCCCAGTGATCGTAGTCCGAGCGCTGCCCACGGACGTAGTTCAAGCCGTTGATGGAACTTGAACCGCCAAGCACGTGACCTTGCGGTAACGAGAACCTCCGGTTCGCCGTATGCGGCGTCGGCGTCGACATGAAGTTCCAGGTCAGTCGCTTCGAATAGATGTTCTTGATGTAACCCGCTGGAATATGAATGAGCGGGTGATAGTCTTCGGGGCCGGCTTCAAGCAAACACACGCTGGCCCCATCAGCACTTAGCCGGTTCGTCATGATCGAACCCGCCGTGCCGCCTCCGACGACGATGTAGTCAAAATGATCCGCCATGTTCGATGTTCGCCAAGCCTCTGCCGAACCTGATGATACGAGAAAACAGATGCTGACAGCCGTTGTCGTTGGATAACGGTCACATCGCAAACGACGATGGCAGGCCAATTGCCTGTTCCGACGTTGCATAGTTCAAGCTTTGGCGGTTCACGAACCGCCAGATTCTTTGTGCGAATTGGCGGTTGTTGGAACTGCACATGCCGGTATGCATCCGACAGCGGAAGTGGATGCGAAATACATCGTCAGGGCAATCAGTGCCTGACGTATGTCGGCTTGGTGGACATCGCGTCGTAGGTGCAATGCAGCACCATGAACGGTTTCCATGAAAGCTGTTAGCCCCAAATGATTCTCGTTTCTTCCACCGACCGCTTCCGCTTGTGAGGGTGAAGCTGAAGTCTAATCAGTCGCCCATCCGTGGACACACTAGATGCCTGATACCAGGATGGATTAAGACCTGTGAAGTCGGATGTAGCGCTTGATATTGTCTTCCCCCCCAAGGTCGTACCCCGCATCGACAATCTTTGAACCAGGAAGCGGTGCGAGCTTCACGCTAATTTTCTCGAAACATCTGATCAAATTCGGCACAGGATGTGCATTGTCTGAATCGACAATGTGCAATATCTGCGAAACGAATTGCTGCTTGGCAAATTGACGGCGTTTCGGTTTTCCACCTCTGCTTACCCAGAAGTCCGTCGCTGAGATAAGCCGATTGAGATGACCAATCAACGGATCGCATTTCTTGCATTGGATCTCTGCAGCGTAAGCCCAGCAAATGTCAGGCAGCATTAGTTTGTGCTCGGCCATAAACGGTGAGAGCCTCTTTATGAGGATACGGGCACTCCGTTTTAGTCTTGTGCTCTTTCGGCGTTGTTGCACGCCGTCTGGATGCTCAACAAGCCATGCCAATATTAGTCTCAACTGATTGAAGCTTTGGCGGTCTGTCGATGCGGGCTCGTCTTCGACGAACTTCAACCTTAGGTGCTCACGCAGCTCATCAGCTTTTAGTAGTTCTGCCACAATCTCTCGCGCCACCTCCCCGATCGATTTGGCGTATAGTCGTCCCGGTTTCTTTGGCGATTCGTTTATCGATTGCTGTGTAAGCCTGTAGCCGTTGACCGTGAGGCGAACCTCGAATTCGATGACCGGTAAAGTGGGGAAGTCATCTTTGAGCAATTGCCAAACAGCATCCGTAACACCGTCTTTGACTATTCCGTTGTCGATAAATGGGTGCCGATCCATCATCATCTCTAGCTGGCATCTCTTTGTGCGCCGCGCGCCATTGCTGCAGCAATCTCGGCGCTCGCCTGGTCGGCCAGTTGTCGGACAGGATCATGTGCAAGATGCGCATAGCGTTGGGTCGTCTGCGCTTGGCTATGGCCTAGCAACCGACCAATTATTGGTAGCGATCCCCCAGAGCTTGCGGCAACGCTGGCAAACGAATGCCTTAGATCGTGTATCCTGACACCTGCAAGACCAGCGAAACGAGAAACCGACGCCCAGGTTTTCTTAACATCATACATCGGTTTTTGAGGATCGACTGAGCTGGGAAAGACCCACGGGCTGTCCGCCATAACTGGCAACGAGCTGAGCAACTCAACTGCATGAGTGCCCAACACAACAGATTTTTTTCCCGTCTTTGAATCACCAAGAAACAACATCGCTCGTTGGAGATCGACCTCTTCGTGACGTAGGCGCAAAACCTCTTGCAGCCTCATTCCGGTCAGCAACAAGAACCCGATAGCAGCGATGGAGAGCGGCGAATGCCGGTCCAAAATCTCCTTAGCCGAGAGCGCCTCCCCCAGAGCGGCCAGTTCTTCGCTCGATAGAAAGCGTTCTCGTTTCTCTTCGCGGAACCGTTCAATTCCCGTGGCCGGGTTTGATCCCTTCGGGCGAAATCCCTGTCGCTCAGCGAACTCCATCATTTTGCTTACGACAGCAAGCGCTCGATTTGCAGCATAAGGTGTGCTCCGTCCACGCTGATGCATATCGGCAACCGACATTTCGTCGAGCCGATCAGTTCGCAATCTACCCAGCGCGGGCAACACATGTATGTTCAGCGTCGACCGATAATCTTTGGCGGTTTTGGATTTTAGTTTTGCATCCACATGGACGTCGAGCCAGTTTTCAGCAAGTTCGGCAACCGTCGGCATGACACGTTCCCGCGCGCGCCGCTCCGCTGGGCTAATCCCGTCTCGGATCGCAGCAATCATCCGTGAGGCTTTGTCACGGGCAGCCGTGACTGTCAGCCCACCAGTGCCGAACTCGCCAATGGTCTCGAAATGCCGCCGACCATTTGCATACTTCCGCAAGAAGAAGGTCGGCGCCCCACGCTGACAACGAACGCCAAAACCTGGTTCATCGGTGTCCATGACTGTCTCACCGACTTCGAGACTGGAAACTACGCCAGCAGTAATCTTCTTTTTCCGGTATCCCGCCATTGAGCCTCAGCGCTAGTGCCAATATAGTGCCAAAGTCTATCAAGTTTCGGCAGTGTTCACCAGTGCTTCTCAGCTTATAATCCCCACAAAATGGGGATTAATCGGTGTTTTCAATACTTCACCAGCGCTGAACCATCTAATTTGTAATCAGTAGGTCGGGGGTTCGAATCCTCCAGCCGGCACCATAAACTTCAATGACTTATGATGCGGCACCAGATCGAGGTGTCAGCCTAGGTAGGCTCCTGGTAGGCTCCGAAACTCGTTATCTTAGACGACAGATTGCCAG
>CAJQQK010000277.1 GCA_905480435.1 uncultured Hyphomicrobiaceae bacterium
CTGTGATAAAAGTTCCAGGAATTCTGATGCCATGAGTGCGCTCCTTTCGAATCAAACGCACTCCTATAGATTCAGATAAATCCCCGACCGTGAATCCCTTATCGCAGAGTTATGCAGCAGTCAGCGTTGAACAGCCCTGTCATCGAGGCAAAGGCGCGTTCCAGCGCACTGATGCGGAAATCCTGCACAGTGTCGTTCATTTTGGGGCTCCTTCGAATTTGGCATACGTCGATAGAACATACGGTTTCGGCCGCAGTTTACCGCTATCAAACAGCAGAGCAAACCGGCATTTTCGCAAAACACGTTAACGCGATGACGCGCCCCAGCGCTGGAGCCGCATATGCGGAAGGACACGTCCGAATTTGGGCATCAGATTTAGGGGCCGCACCCAAACCAAGCGTTCCGCTTCCTTGCTCCAGAGACACGGGCGTTCATCGCTCCCGGTTTCCTGATAATATCTTCAATTGAGCTTCCGCCAACTTTCGCGCCCACTCAGCTGCCTTGAGCTTGCGCTCCAGGTCTTTGACTAGCGTTTTTAACCGAAATGCATCACCACCCACACCAGCACGCAGTGGCGCCACTGCCGACGCAGCATCTTTGAGACGCTGGCGCTCACCGTCGATTTGTTCTTCTAACTTGGCGCGCGACAATAACTCCGCAGCCACCACCTCAGCTGCCCGCCGCGCCATGATTTCTTTGGCGAGCTGTTCACGCAATTGATCGGCCAGAACCTCAAGCTGCTTTTGCGCGACCTCGGCTGCTTTTCGCCGAAACCGCTCGCGGCCCAGCTCTGCAGTAGCAGCAAGCTTTGCGGCCACTGTCGCCTCTCCGATCTGAGTCGGCCCCTGCATCTTGTTCGGCAGATTCTGGGCACTTGCCGGTGCAACAGCCACAGCAAACGCCATTGCGATACCAATTAGTTCCAAACGCATCACTTGCCCCCTTGGATGCCTCCTGACGAGACAAGAACGGGGCGGCGATACCTTAGGCGCATGGCAATTGAATGGCACGCCCGAACAGTTCTGGGTAGGCTCTGACCGGTGATAAGTTTGCGAGCTCAACCCATCTGATAACCCGGTGTTGATTTCGAGAGTGCGATCTCTTCGTCCGTCATCTCTTCGGCGATACCCTCAAATAATGGAGAAGACAGATAGCGCTCACCAGTATCGGGCAACATGCACAGGATCACCGCCCCCTTTTCAGCCTTCGCTGCGATCTGCATTGCAATCGCAAACGTTGAGCCGCCAGAGATGCCAGTCATGATGCCTTCTTTCTCGGCGAGTTTTTTGGACCAGGCAATACCGTCGGCACCCACCACCGGGATCAGCTCGTCGTAGAACTGTTTGTCGATCGCCTCCTGCAGCACGTACGGAATGAAATCAGGTGTCCAGCCCTGCACCGGATGCGGTTCAAATGCCGGATGGCTGTGTGCCGGCCCGTGATCATCACCACGGCCCTGAGCCTCACCACTGCCAAGCAATTGCGCGTTCGCCGGCTCGCTGAGGATGATCTTGGTGTCCGGCCGCTTCTCACGTAGTGCCCGACCAACACCCGACACCGTGCCGCCCGTACCATAGCCCGTCACCCAATAATCGAGACGGTCGCCCTCGAAGTCAGCGATAATCTCACGACCTGTCGTCTGCTCGTGCATGTCGGCATTGGCTTCGGTTTCAAACTGACGCGCTAGGAACCAGCCGTTCTTCTCAGCAAGCTCAACCGCTTTATTGTACATGCCGAAACCTTTTTCGGCGCGTGGTGTCAGCACGACCTGGGCGCCAAGAAATCGCATCAACTTGCGCCGCTCAATCGAGAAACTGTCTGCCATGGTAATGACCAGCGGATAGCCTTTGGCGGCACAGACCATGGCAAGGCCGATGCCGGTGTTGCCACTGGTCGACTCGATAACAGTTTGCCCCGGCTTGAGGGCACCGCTGCGCTCAGCTGCTTCGATGATATTCAGTGCCAAGCGATCTTTGACCGAGCCTGCCGGATTGAAGAACTCCGCTTTGACGTAAACCCGTACGCCATCCGGCGCGAGATTGTTGATTCTGATACACGGCGTATTGCCAACCGTGTCGAGCACGCTGTCGTAGAGCCGGCCCTGGCCACTTTTGATACGGGTTCCATTCGCGGCACGCTGTACGGTCATATCGATTGCCCTATCATTTCTGGTGCTTGAAATAAATTCTTCTGGCAGATTATATATGTGGATGCCTTGCCGCAAGCCACCTGTCGACAGGCAACATCATCCCAACAGTTCAACCGTGGATGATTTGCTCACGGGTCCGCACTTCCGAGCCAAGCTCTTGTTGCCAAACGGCCGGGACCGGAATGTCATGCTCGTTGACGTCGCGAAAAAACAATCTCTTCGTCAGCCATCGCGGATCCTATATGGCTCCGCGATGGCGCTGACCTGAAGATCAGTCCAAATCAAAACCATCCATGCCGACATTCTTCTTCGATGCAGCAACCATTTCGTGCACGAACGGACCCAATGCTTCCGGATCTTCAAGTGGATCGACTTGCGCACCGCGGCGCCAACCTTCGCACACCGCAACCATGCCAGCGCCGGCCTGGAAAACCCGCCCCGTGATATCCTGAGACTTCTCGCTGGCCAGATAGACAACGACCGGCGAGACCCATTTTGGCGCGCGCTGCTCAACATCCTCCGGCGTGTATTCGCGCAGATTTTCTGTCATCCGCGTATGTGCGGTTGGTGCCAACGCATTGACGGTGACGCCATATCTGCGCAGCTCGCGCGCTGCAATGATCGAAAACGCGGCGATGCCAGCTTTCGCGGCGCCATAGTTGGTCTGGCCAACGTTGCCATAGATGCCTGACGTTGAACTCGTATTAATGATCCGGCCCGTCGTCGGCTTGCCGGTATCCTTCGAGAGTTGACGCCAGTGCGCCGCTGCATGTCGGCTTGGCGCAAACGTTCCCTTCAAGTGCACCTGCATGACGGCATCCCACTCGTCTTCTGTCATGTTGGTCAGCATGCGATCGCGCAGAATGCCGGCGTTATTAATCACCACATCAAGCTTGCCGTATTCCGATATGGCCTGATCGACCAGCCGCTTCGAGCCTTCCCAGCTCGACACATCATCACCATTGACGACCGCTTCGCCACCCATCGCCTTGATCTCATCAACGACACCGTAAGCTGGATTGTCTGACATCTTAGTGCCGTCAATCTCGGCGCCAATGTCATTGACAACAACCTTGGCGCCGCACTTGGCAAGCAGCAACGCATGCTCACGTCCGACTCCTTGGGCAGCTCCAGTTACAATGGCGACACGTCCTTCGCATAGACGGCTCATTCTCGTGCTCCTTCGATAAATTGCTTTGCGCCAGTCTAGCGACGCCCGGGCCCATTACAGCCCAATCCTGACCGGAATCACAGCCCTGATGATGTCCCCCTGGACAGGTTTGCGGCACCGTCGTCTATAGGAACACTGATGGTTGGCAGCCGCGTTTTATGCTCCGATGCGGTCGCCCGTATCACAAGCGATAAAAGGTGCGGGGAACGGGCTACCGAACAATTCGCGCCAAATTTGGCACGCTTGGAGATCGACATGAGACAGATGGCGCTGATCGGTTTTTTGCAGGCGCAGAATTGCTCGAATTTTTCGTTCTCGTGGCGCCATCCGGATTCGCGCACCGACTTTACTTCACCTGATTACTACGCCCACATCGCTCGCGTTCTGGAAGAAGGCAAGTTTCATATGGCGTTTTTCGATGACCGCCTTGGCATGCCTGAATACGAAGGTGGCGCCTACCAAGACGCCATCGAAAACGGTATTCGATGCATCAAGATGGATCCGATGGCGACGCTCATGCCAATGGCGATGGCAACGACCAATCTTGGCCTCGGCGCCACCATGTCGACCACCTATTACGAACCGTTCCACGTCGCGCGGATGTTTGCGACCTTCGACTTGATGACGAAGGGCCGGGCTGCCTGGAATATCGTAACGTCGCTTAACGACACCGAAGCACGCAACATGGGTCGCGATGGATCGATCGCCCACGATCTGCGCTATGACCGCGCCGACGAATTCGTTGAGATCGTCATGGGCCATTGGGACACCTGGGCTGATGACGCACTGATCGTCGACAAGCAATCCAAGCGTTTTGGCGACGGCTCGAAGGTCAAGCGACTCGATTACCAAGGACAATACCTAAAGTCGCGCGGGCCGTTCACCGTGCCGCGATCCGAGCAGGGACATCCCGTTTTGATCCAAGCCGGCTCAAGCGGACGTGGTCAAAAATTTGGCGCTGACTGGGGTGAGCTGATTTTCGTCGTTTATCCGAACCTGGAAGTCGCGAAGAAAAACTACGCGGGGTTGAAGGAACAATGCGCAGCCACCGGCCGTGATCCCGACACTATGAAGATCGCGCATCTCATCAATCCGTTCGTCGCCGAAACACGCGCCGAAGCGGAAGACAAGCTCGCACTCGTTGAGACATTACCGATAGAGGCAGACTCGCTGATGCTGCTCTCGGAAGCGCTCAACTTTGATTTTGGCTCAAAGCCGCTTGATGAACCGTTCACGCGCGAAGAACTCGACAGCATGACCGGCCTGCATGCAATGCGTGACCGCGTCATCGAAGTGCGCGGGCCAGCGCCGACCATCCGCGACTTCATCGAGGTTACCGAGCGTGGCCGTGTCCGCGATCCGTGGGTAGGCAGCGTCACTGAAATCGCCGATCGCATGGAAGAATGGTTCACGACGCCTGCCTGTGACGGCTTCGTCATCGCAGCTTCATGCGTGCCTGGCACCTACGAAGATTTCGTGCGCCTCGTCGTCCCGGAATTGCAACGCCGCGGTCTGCATCATAAAGACTATGCCGGCACCACCTTGCGCGAAAACCTCGGCTTCGTGCGCCCGGAAGTCGGCGCCTGGAAGCACAGATCCAATGCATAACGTGCGTTTCATTTAGGAGAATGACCCTATGCCTGTTGTAAACCATGACGTCCTGCGCGGCCTGATCGAGAAGTTGCTGCTTGGTGCCGGTGCCCTGCCGGAAGAAGCACCAATCATTGCCCGCCACTCGGTTGGTGCTAATCTCGCCGGGCATGACAGCCACGGCGTCATCATGATCCCAACCTACATCGACCGCGTCGACAAGGGTGATATCGTGCCGGGCGCACCGTGGGAAATCAAACAGGAAACGGCAACTTCAACGGTCGTCGATGGCAATTGGGGCTGGGGTTACGCCGTCAGCGAACGCGCCACTAAATACACCATCGAGAAGGCCAAGAAATCGCAGGTCGCGGCCACCACAATCGTGCAACAAAGCCACATTGGCCGCGTTGCTGCCTACCCGCTGATGTGCGCCCGCGAAGGCATGATTGCGATCATGACGGCTGACTCCGGCCGCGGCCCCAAGGCTGTCGCCCCCTTCGGTGGTCGCGAGCCACGGCTTGGCACCAATCCGATCTGCATTGCGGTTCCTTCAGCGCATGGCGATGCCATGGTGGTCGACATGGCGACATCGGCTGTTGCTGCCGGCAAAGTCAATCTCGCCAAAGCCAAGGACGTTGCGATTCCCGAGGGCTGGATCGTTGACGGCGAAGGCAATCCAACCACCGATCCACATCAGTTCGGCAAAGGCGGAGTACTTCTGCCACTCGGCGGCCCCGAAGGCCACAAAGGCTACAGTCTCGCGGTCATGGTTGAGATCCTGTCGGCACTGTTGCCCGGTCTCGGTTTCGGCGTCTCACCAACTGGCCGCCACAATGACGGCTGCTTCCTTGCCTGCTTCAACGTCGAAGCCTTCCGCCCACTTGAGACCTTCAAGCAGGAAGTCGCCGAATTCGCTGATTATCTGAAAGACACCAAACCAGCCGTTGGCTTTGAAGAAGTGCTTTATCCCGGCGAAGTCGAGCTGCGCAACGAAGCCGACCGTCGCGCCAACGGCGTCCCGATTGACGACACCACTTGGGGCAAACTCAAAGCGCTTGGCGAAAAATACGGTTTTGGCGATGCGTTTAACATTTAACGCTCGTCGTACCCAAGATCAGCAACATCATTGGGCTGCGCGGGTCATGCCGCGCACTCAAACCGAGAGTGCTCTGACGAGCTCATGATCAGGAACTAAAAAAATGCGTTGGATCAGATACACCGTTGCAGGCAGCACCGCCTACGGCATCCTGGAAGATCAAACTATCACGCAGGTCAGCGGCGATCCGTTCGATGGTTATGAGACGACATCAACCAAGCATGCGCTCAGTGACGTCAAGATCGAATTAC
This sequence comes from uncultured Hyphomicrobiaceae bacterium, assembly GCA_905480435.1. Classification (GTDB taxonomy): domain Bacteria; phylum Pseudomonadota; class Alphaproteobacteria; order Rhizobiales; family Hyphomicrobiaceae; genus CAJQQK01. The sequence goes on from CAJQQK010000277.1 coordinate 6,258, forward strand.
CGCTCGTCCCGAAAACATTCTATGCCGTCGGCTTCAACTACCCCGAGCACGTTCGCGAGATTGCAGCCAAGCAAGGCGTTGAGCCCAAGCTGCCAACCCAACCGGATGTCGGTTACCGCGCCAACAACTCATTGATCGCGCACAACGAGACGATCGTCATCCCAAAGGTCGCGACCGAGAAAGTCCAGTACGAAGGCGAACTCGTCGTTGTCATCGGCAAGCAAGCCAAGCACCTTTCTGAGGCCGATGCGCTTTCCTGCGTACTTGGTTACACCATCGGCAACGACATGAGCGAACGCACCTGGCAAGCCAGCGATCGTACCCTATGGCGCGCCAAAAATACCGACACGTTCGCTCCCATGGGCCCTTGGATCGAAACCGATGTTGAACTCGACAAGCTTGAGACCATCGTGCGGCGCAACGGCAAAGAAGACATCCGCTTCAAGACAAACGCCATGCTGTTTGGTGTTGAGCGCTACATCTCGACCATCAGCCAGGTTTGCACTCTCTACCCTGGCGACGTCATATGGATGGGCACAGACGGCTCCTCGCCCAATCTCGTTGACGGCGATATCATCGACATCGAAATCACCGGCATCGGCACGCTCAGCAATCCAATCAAATTGGAGACTTAGGAAGTTTAAAACCGAGGCCTCGGATGACCACTGTCTGCATCGATCTCGATGGCACCTTGACCGACCCGCAGGTTGGCATCACGCGGTGTATCCAACATGCTCTTGAACAACTCGGACGGGACGCGCCAGAGCCGCAAGATTTGACGTGGTGCATCGGTCCACCGCTGCAAGAGAGTTTTCAGAAATTGCTTGGTAACGCCGAGGACGCAAACCGCGCTCTGTCTTTCTACCGAGAACGCTTCACCAAAATCGGGCTTTATGAAAACGAGCTTTACGACGGCATTCCCTCGGCCTTGACCGAAATGGTGTCTGCTGGCGACCAACTGTTTGTTGCAACCAGAAAACCAACTATCTTCGCCGAGCGCATCATCCAGCATTTCGGTTTGGCGCAATACTTCGAAACTGTATTCGGTTCAGAACTCGATGGCACGCGCGCCGACAAGACTGAACTACTCGCCTGGATCATCGAGCAAAGGGCGCTCCGACCCTCCGATACCAGCATGATCGGAGATCGCCGCCATGACATCATTGGTGCGCGCAACAACAGCCTCCGCTCGATTGGCGTTCTCTATGGTTACGGCTCGCGCGAAGAACTCACCGAGGCTGGCGCCGACACACTTTGCGCACAACCCACTGAGCTTGCAGCTCTTATTGCGCGCATGCGGTGAGGATCAAACCGTCCGCTTCTTTTCGACTGCCTCCAGCGCCACCTTCAACTCGATCAGCTCGACATCACGTTCGCGGAACAATTCCACGGGTGAGCGGCCGCCATAGTCGAAGAAGCCCGCACCAGACATCACACCATCACGGCCATCGGCGATCAACTTATCCAGCGTCTCGCTGTTGTCAGGCACCGCAGGCGGCGCGTACGACTTGTTCGTCACTGCGCGGCGCATCATGTCGAGACCAGTGAAATCCGCCTTGCGCATCACACCGAGCGTCGCAAAGCGCAGCGCCAGTCCATGTCTAATTGTCACATCCCGGAAGGTAGTTTGGCTGTTTCCAGAACAGCTCTGGTTTGATTTTGTGCCATTCTTTCATCGTCTGCAAGGGCGTCTTACTGCCCAAGGCTGATTGAGGAAGCTGCTGATTGTAGAGCCACACGTAGCG
>CAJQQK010000278.1 GCA_905480435.1 uncultured Hyphomicrobiaceae bacterium
ACCAAACAAACATTGAGTCGGACCATGACCGCCCTGACGGGCTGTGGATAAGCGGCTTCGCCTTGCGTTCGCCCTGTGGGCTCACTTCAGCCGAAGCCGCCGAAATCGAGCACTGTTACACCACGCCCTGGGACGCGATCCGGCCGAGTACAGGAACCGAAATGAACGGTTTGTCTGGGCGTTTGGTTTTATGGATTTTGAAGTGTCCGCGATCCGATAGATCAATGGCTTTGGGCGGATTCTTGCCAATTGTGGTGCGCGTGAGAATGCCATGGCGATCGATCATCGCAAGCTGGAAGCTCATGTCGGAGAGCAACTGCGGATCGGGCAGCGCGGCTCTGATTGCCGTGGCGTAAGCCATGGTCTGGCGGTTCTTAAGATACTGCTTGCCGGCGATCAAAAGCGCCTTGTCGAGTTCTCGAATTGTACGGTCAACGTGCTCATCAAACACGCGGGCCATGTTCTTCAAGCTCACTGCACTGCCGGTGCGGGCGGCATGGAACTCGCCTTTTATTTGCGTGACGATTGCGAGCCAAAGCATGGCCAGCATGGCGACGCCGAAAAGGACAGTGAGCGGAATGTTGCGGAAAATTTTTGATGTCGATGTCATTGCGGAACTCCGATGGGTTGGACATCCGCAGTGTGAATCAAATCCTACAAATAAGAGTAAATTTCAACAAAATTGTATTCTTCGTAGAATTGCTAGGTTTTGTTAACCAAGCCCAACTGGCAGTGCCAACCGGGCTCATATTTGCGTGCGGGGCCATGCTTGAGGCATGTGGGTGATAGGCTCCGGCAGGCCGCTGCAAGCTCAGGCTGACAGTGATGGACGAGCGTATCCCGATACCTGCAGGTCCATCGCGTCCAGAGGCGTGATGCGGGCCCCGCGCGCGATGAGGGCCGCGCGCAAGGCATGTGCGATCGCGACGGCAGCCGGACCATCGCCATGGACGCAGATGGTATCGATTCCAACTGGCAGCGCGCTTCCCGACTGGGTTGTGACCTCCCCATCGAACACCATGCGCAGGGCCTGCGCGACAGCAAGTTCAGCGCTGTGGAACACCGCACCTGGCAGACTGCGTGGCGCGAGGTTGCCGTCATCCAAATAGAGCCGATCAGCATACCCTTCCCGCGCGACGCGAATGCCCATGAGGCCGGAACTTATGTGCTGTTCCGACTCAGCTAGCGCAACCATGATCAGATCATCTCCGACGCATTGAACAGCACGGGAGACAGCATCTGCGTAGACACGTTCTTCGGCCGCCATGTTGGCTAATGCACCGTGTGGCTTGACGTGACTGACACGGGTTCCGCAGGCGTGGGCGATGGCCTGCAATGCGCCGATCTGATAGATCACCATGTCTTCGATATCGCGTGGATCCATCTCGATGCGGCGGCGGCCAAACCCTTCCAGATCCGCAAAGCCGGGATGCGCCCCGATACTGACGCCGGCATCGCGGGCGCGGGCTACGAAGCGACGCATCGTGCCAGGATCGCCGCCGTGGAATCCGCAAGCAATATTGGCTGAACCGATGACGCCGATCAGTTCATCGTCGCTGCCGATGTTGTAAACGCCGTAGCCCTCGGCCATGTCGCAGTTCAGGTTGATATCAACCATAAATACCTACTTTTTGTTAGATATATTTTGTCGATCGTTAACTAATTGTTGAGGGTTAAGGAAGGGTTAAGTCGTCCAATTGTTCACCAAAGTAAGCCTAATTTCACCCAAAGTTCGCGCAAGCTTGATGCAAGGTTGGCGCGTGAACTAGGGCAGATCGAGTGAGGCTGGCGAAGAATATTCAGTGGGGTGTTAGCCGCTTCACAGCGGACATGGCTGCGCGCGCGCAATGTCTCATCACCCGATGCAACGAAGCGCCGGTTCGACGAGACCGATCAGTCTCGAATTGCCCCTAGCAAACTTGCTCCAACAAGACTTGGCCCAACGAGACCTGACATGACGACGTCCAATCAACACCCACATGAAGACCAATCAATCCGCCAAGGTCGTGCTGCGGTCACGCCACACAACAATAACGCTGAATGGATGATGGCGGCGCTGGTTCTGTTTGCCGTCGCGATGTCAATCGTGAGTTCGATGGCCGGTTTTGCCGATGCCGAGGGCAAGGAAAAGAACGGTGTCCGCCGCGCTGCATCGCAATTGGAGCGCAAGATCGTGAAGGCACCGATGTTTCGGGCCGGCCAGGTGCAAATTGGTTAAGCGCAGATCGGCTCGGAGCCGCCGATATTTGATGACCGTGCGTTCAATATAACTTGGAATTCAGTATCAGCGCCAAAGATCGACCAACTAGGTCGTCGTGCTTCGGCGCTGATGTCGTCGTTCTATTTGCCGATCATTGAGCGGACAACGCCGATGATTGCCATCACCACACCACCACCGACACCGCCGCCTGCGACCTGGGTGAGAATGCAGGGCTGTTCAACGCTGACTGCTGCATAACTCTGCGATAAGGGATTCACGGTCGGGGATTTATCTGAATCTATAGGAGTGCGTTTGATTCGAAAGGAGCGCACTCATGGCATCAGAATTCCTGGAACTTTTATCACA
>CAJQQK010000279.1 GCA_905480435.1 uncultured Hyphomicrobiaceae bacterium
CGCCTGCCCAGGATCTTCGCCAACGCCACCGCCTGAGATAGAACGGCCCAGGGAGGACGCCGCCGACACTGTGACCACTCAAAAAACCGCTCCGCAGGGAATGCGATCTCTCACGTGGCCAATTTCAACAGCCTGTTAGACCCTGGCGGCTTGCAGGTAACTATTCCGACTGGCGCATGCGCGCCATGTCTTATGCACTGCTGGCTCCAAATCCACATAATCGCCAGCCCTGGGAGGCTGAGTTGGTTGGAGACGACGGCTTGCTCATCTATCGCGACAAGAGCCGCAACTTGCCGTTCACCGATCCATTGTCGCGGCAGCTCACAATTGGCATGGGCTGCTTCTTGGAACTTATGGAGATGGCTGCCAATCAAGAGGGCAATAGCATCGAGACGGAATTGTTTCCTCAAGGTGTCGATGGACCGGTCGCCAGTTGTCGCTTTGCAAAGGGAAATGGCAAACCGAACCCGCTCTTTGTTCATGTGATGGAGCGGCGCAGCCACAAAGATAAATTTAATGACCGCCGCGTGACCGTGGAGTCTGCTGCACCACTGACGAGCCATGCTCAGCTATACCTCGATGGTGAAGATCGGGACACAATTCGACGGATTGCCCACGAGGCTTGGTGGTCTGAAGTCCGCACTCCGGGTGCCTGGAAAGAAAGCATTGATCTATTGCGCGTTGGCAAGTCAGAGATCAACGCAAACCCAGATGGGATTGACGCCGGCGGGCCATTGCTGGACACCTTGGCGCTCTTTGGATTGGTTGACCGAAAAGAACTGCTGGACATCAACAATCCAAATTCGCGCGGACCCATTGAAGATACGGCAAAGGCAATCTTGTCGGCGCCAGCCTATACATTGACGCTCACACCCGGGAACAGCCGTATCGAACAGATTATAGCCGGGCGCAAATGGCTCCGTCTCAACTTGACTGCCACCGGCGCCGGCCTGTCGTTGCGACCCGTTAGTCAGGCACTTCAGGAATATAAGGAAGTAAAGGTGCACTTTGATGAAATCCATAGGCGATTTGCCCCCAATGGTGAGACAATCCAGATATTGGGCTTGCTGGGATTTGGCGAACGTCTCACCCGTAGTCCGCGATGGCCCATCGAAAGTCGGATAAGGCATGCCTGACGAAGCTGACAACGTATTCTTCCGACTGTTCAATGAGATCGGAATCCTAGAACAGCTTAGCCGTGCTTTGTTTCAGGCGCGGCTGCCGCCTGGCATGCTCGTCTCGCATTTTGCCGTTGTGAACCATTTACTCCGCGTCAAGGATGGCCGAACTCCGCTTGATCTGGCACGTGCTTTTCAAGTTGCCAAAACCACAATGACCCACACACTCTCGAGCCTGGAGAAGGCCGGGTTCATTGAGATGCGCCCGAATGCAGAAGACGCACGTTCCAAGCGCGTATGGATAACAAAAAAAGGGCGCGCTTTCCGCAGCAATGCGATCAGTGAGATCGGACCGGACACGGCTAGTCTGGAACAGGAATTTTCTGAAGCACGCGTCAAAATGATTTTACCCGAGCTGGAAGAATTGCGGAAAATTATGGACGAGCGACGCAACCACAATTGAAGGCCAGTGGTCGCTCGAAGCCTCCTTCGGATCACATCCCGCTCAGCACGGCTTGAGCATGACGCCGCTGCTTTGGCCTCAACAAGAGACTGAGGTTGCTCAATACGTGATCGTTACGACGACAGTGTCGGAATAGGTTGCCGCTGGTGGCGTCGTTTGCGCCGGCACGCGGCCATGGACGCTCAATGTCTGTGCGCTGCCGCTGCCCGTGCCCGATACGGTGTCGATCCCGAGCGTCTCGCCCCACGGCGTCAACCGGCCAGCGTCCTGGTACAATCCGTAAGTTAACTGGTTGGGGCCGGATGCCATCTTGCGTTGGGTGGGGTCTACTGCGCCGGTCAGACCGCCGTTGAGACCAACCTGGTAAGTGACACCGTTCGAGCACGTGACACTCACCGTGGTCGAGGCGTCGGAATTTGCCGTCAGCACAGACAGTGTACCGAAGTTAAGATTGTTGGCGGAGATAGAGCAGGAGCCAGTGTTATTGGCCTGAACCGTAAAGGGGACCTGGACAGCGTTGGCCGTGCCGATCACTGCACAGTTCACCCCCGTGTGATAATCGTAGGCAAACAACGTATTGGCGCCGGAGAATGATGTGGTGTACAGGCCGATCGGCAGTGTCGTCTGACCTGCAAATATTCGCACTCTAACCGGTCGTGTCCTAGAGCCGTTGCCAGTTCCGTCCAATGTCACCCGCGGCTGCGGCGGGTTGCTGAACGCCCAGAATCTTGAGCCCCAGATGTTATTGAGAGCAGCATTTCCGTAGATATTGAAATCAAGCTGATCGGCACCGTTGAGCATATGCCTTGGATCACCGCTCGAATGTCCGCCTGTTCCACCTTCGATGTTCGGACAGAATCTAATTTGCAGGCCGGGCGTTCCGGTGCACGTGGCTGTTAAATTCGCGGTGAGATCGAATATTGTGTTGGCGGTCAGGTCGATATCGCCAAAGTCAAAAATTGGCATTGTAAACGAGCATGATTGGGCTGCCGCATTTGTTGCGGTCAACATCAGTGCAACGAGGTTGGCCGCCAGCAGCAAGGCACAGCGCTTCACGATACTGGAACGATGTCTCATTTACAGACCACTCCGCTTATTAACACCTGCACGTTGCTATCCGATGCGAACGGGAACGTGGCGCGGCAGGTGCGATCACTCAGCTCGATTTCGGCCGTGTTGATTGCGGCCAGACCTTCGATGTAACTGCGACCGTCGTAGCCAATCAGGAATTCCTTACCTGAGTGGACAAGCTTGACAGTATACCCAGCCTCGATAAACGCACCATCCGGCTTGCGAAACTCGACTAGGGCCGCTTTGGGCGTGCTCTCGACATTGAAGCGCACTGCCATGCCGCTGCGCCCGACGGGCACCGCATCGATCTTGGTGCTCGGTATGTGGGCGTTGACGGGTAACGAACTTGGATCGATGGTGATCTTGTTCTTCTGATAGGCATGCAGCCCCGGCACGAGCAGTTTACCATCGCTGCCCGTGCGACCGACGACGCGGTTTTCAACGTGCACTTCGACACCCGGTGCGCCTGCGTCAACGACCGCGAACGAGTCATCGATACGGCGCGCCAGAAAGACCTCGTCCCCGGTCATCGCCACTGCACCCTCAACGAAATACGAACCACTCACACCGCTCTCACCATGCGCGATGCTGCCGCGCAGGATGACTTTGCTGGCGTTATAGTCGAAGTCCGCACGGCGCACAGCCTGTGCATTGTCATCGGTATTGGCGTTGGCATAGACACGCCAGCCAAAACCACCGGGCTTACGATCCGCCGACTTCGCGTACGTGACCGCGGCGCCGACACCGTCGTCATCTCTCGTGACACTGGTGGAAACGCTACGGCGATTGCCGAGCGACATGTTTACACCAACGTAGGCGCCAACGCCGTTGCCGTCCGAAAAGCTCTTGAAGGCCGTCGCGTGCATCGAAATGGCTTTGGTCAGATTTTGTGAATAGGAGACAGTTGCGGCATCATAAACCTCACCTTGGCCGCGCACCGTATGGATATAGCTGAGATTGAGTTGACCGCCTGTCCAATCAATCGGAACGCCAACGGAAACGAAATCGATTGCCTTAGGCGGTCCGAGATTAGATGGCGCTGCGATTGAGGAGACAACGTCAACCGGCTCTTGGGCGTGAGCTGCCAAATCCGTATAGCCATTGAAAGTTCTCTGCGTACGCGCATTGAGGGAAATCCACTTAAAATCACCCTGGAAGGCTGCAAAGACCTGTTCGCCGACGGCGCCACCGTGGCGCGAAACACTGGCGCCCAATTCGAGTGTTCCGAACATGCCGACCTGGGTCAGCACACCGGCGCCGCTGTTTATAACACCAAGCCCCGCTTCGCCGTGCCACGCAATGGTCAGTTCGTCGGACACACCGTAGCGGACACTGCCTGATGCCATCGGGCGATCGTCATAGTCATTGGACTCGCTGCCATAGTTGAACCGTGCCAGGCCCGCTTCCGCTGAGAAATCCACGATCCCGGGACGCAGCATCACGCTCGAAGAATAGAACGGTGCTTCAGTTATCGTTTCACGTCCGGTTGCGTCGCGCACGACGACGCGCGTGGTGCCCTTGCCGGAGACAACCGGCAACTGGCGGATCGTAAATGGACCGCTCGGCACATCCTTCGTGTAGGTCTTGATGTTGTTGACGTAGACGTCGACCGTCGATGGCACGGCAGCGCTGCCGGAAATGTTTGGCAGCGGCTTGGTGATCAGGTCGGGACGCAGGGCGAAGTTGCGTTCAATCTTGAAGCCGGCCATCCGGACGGGGCGCGTCCAGCCGAAGCCACCAGATACGAAATCGCCAGCGCGAACGGTGATCAGGCTCTCGGCAAACGAGTAGGTCCAGCTTGTGTCCAGGCGTTGGCTATCGAAATCAGCAAGCCCGATGATCGCCGATGTTTCAAGCGTTCCGTAATCTCCGAAGAAGCGCGCCTCAAGACTGGCGGACATGCCCTCGTAAAGTTCGTCGGCCGTAAAGCTGTGCTCTGTGAAGCTGCCATAAAGGCCATAGTTCAACACGGCGCCGGTGGTGACTGAGGCCGTGCTCCTCTCTTTCCTGCCGGTGGCGTCGTAGCTGTTGTGCTGCAAAGCCGATGCCTTGAGCCGAAGGGCAATCTTCTGGTTGGATTCGTCGTAGGTGAATTTCAGACTGTCGATCGTGTCGAGGAAGACCTGATCATCAGGCTTGCCACTACCTGGATTGACCGTGAGCTCCTTAAGTTCGGAGCGTTTTGCCGAGAAACGACCATCCGGGTGCTGGGTGAACTCAGCGATCTTGCTGGTCGAATGTCCATTGAGCGAAACCTCAAGATAAAGCGGCGTCGGCGCACCTTGTGCAGAAACGCAATTGGCCCGGCCCCAAAGGGCCAGGCTCAAAATAACGACCGCCGATACAAGGAGGCTACTGAGCAGTCCGCAGCTTTGCCTCGCTCTGTATCTTGCCATTTTCTGTTCGTGCAGAGATTAGAACACGCCCACCGTTGCGTGTTCTTGAAATCAATCCTTTTCGTTTCCAGGTTGCTGTTGACCCACCCAAGACGTAGCCCGTGAGACCCTTGCTGAAGCGCATGGACCTGCCGCTGCCTGTGCGGTCGGCCAAGGTCATAGCGGAGAGCCGTACGCGACGCTTGCCGGGGTTCTTCGCGGTTACAATGGTGTGTCCGTTTTTCGGCTCTTCGCTGTTTCAAGTGGGTAGTTTGAGGTCGAGTTTGCCGGCGATGAGGTATGTGACGGCCTTGAGCGTCTTTCGATTGCGATAGCCGCGTGCCTTTGCTTTGGCGGCTTGCACGAGGGAGTTGATGCCTTCGAT
>CAJQQK010000280.1 GCA_905480435.1 uncultured Hyphomicrobiaceae bacterium
GCCGATTCAGATCACCCAGAGATGTTGATTAGCCCGTCCTGCACAGCCTGCCCGCAATCGCCGGACAGACTGCCCACAATGCCCCGGACGCGCTGCCCGCGTTAAACCGGATCAACTGCCCGCAATGGACCGGATCGGGCAGGTGTTCTGACTGCCGAGATAACCCGCCCTCTCGGCGGCGCTGCGCTTGCCTGCCGGGTAATAGATGTGCGGTCTCAATTTCTCCGCTCGCAACATCGTCTTCAAGCTTACGCTCAAGCGCCACGACCTGAGCTTACGTGAGCACACGCCGGTTTCGGCAACCTGCGCCTCAAGGGCACGCAATCGCAGCTTGAAGTTATGCAGATCATGTTTGAGCCAAATCGAGCGCACACCACTTAGGCTAACGAACGTGCCGCGTTTGCGCAACTCGTTACTGACGCGGACCTGGCCGTGCGCCGGTTGTTCGATGGCGTAAGCAACAACAGCATGCTCGATCTCTTCGTCGACGCGGTTCTTGCGATTGGGTTTGCGCCGGATCTTGTCGAAGAATGCTTCGACACCGCCTTCAGCAAGATTGAGCAATCCAAGCTTGTGTTTGATGATCGCCTGGTTAGTTTCCAACATGAGGGTCGCCTTTCATGGCTTCGATGATTCGTTTTCCAACAGCCATCAAAGTCGGTAACCCTCGCCTGACAAGGCGATGTGTCAGATCAAGTGTGGAGTTCTACACTTCATGTCTTCGCTTCCGGTCAGCCACGCTGAAATTTAGGCGAAAATTCCAATTTCTAGCGAGGGCATTTCCAGGAAGCAGATCACCATGTCAAAATTACGCAACTGCCGCAGCTCCGCGACGAACTCTTCCGGCTTATGCCTTTGACCAATTTTCTGACTTCCTCCGGATCAAAACCCATACTTCTGCTCGCCCCCCTGTAATGGGGAAGTTTAGCGCTAGATCTCGCGCTCCCAAGAAGGATCGTAAAGAGGAAACAGCGATCCAATATTCTTCTCTTCACCTGTTTCTATGTCAACGACCGGCAGACTTTTGATCTGCTCAGCTTTTGCAACGCCCCGCGTAAATATGAGTTTTCCTTTGTCATCTCGCGAATCACGATGTCGAGCCGGCCATGCTTTGACTTCTCCGATGGACGAAAGAATGGGCTCCGCAAGATCGTTGCGGACAAAAAATGCATTGACGCCGTTGCTGTTGGTGCCGACAAAACTAAAGCCGCGTTCTTCAGCCAGTGAGATCATGGCCTTGATAGAAGCGCCGAAGTATTGCCCCGAATAATGCGCGCTTAGGCGTTCAAATGAAGGATCGTAAGGTATTGTAATGGCATGCCGGTTCCCTAAAATGCCATTGAATTCTGCAATCAAAATAGCCGGGTTTACACATTCGATAGCTTTTAGGACCCAATAGTCATTGCCATCGATATCAACGCTCAGAATGCCAAGGTCCCCAGAAAATCCGTTTTTGGTGATAATATCGTTAATATTCTCAGCGGTGATGAAGGCGCTGTACGCAACAATGTCAAACATCCAATGGAGCGTTTCATTGCGGACATTCTCCATATAGACAGGATTTCCATCAATGACCAAGCCGCTCCAGCCTCTGTTCTGTAGTAGAAACCGAGTATTCGCTTCGCCATAATTCTCGACGCCAAATTCAATAAAAGAGCGATCGATGTTCGGTAGCTTGTGGCAGAGCCATTCAATAATGCCGTCTTCACCCCACTGCGAGGTTACGCGAAATTCGACGTCGGCCAGGTTTCTAATTTTGTCCATCCTGCGGACATTCATGCATGCGATCTGACCGTTGAGGTGCAAATTTCGCTCCATTTGTGTCTTGGTGACAGCGAATATATGTCCTTGCGATCCTAGTATCTTCGCTGTAACAGCGTCCCTTTGCGGTCCTAACAACTTGGAAAGCTTATTGGCCACACGATTTCTTATTTTGGATAGCATGTTCACCTATATTCTCATTGCCTGATGGGGCAGGACTTTGATCAGTGGTTACTATAGTTGACGGTTCGCTGTCTTTGCACAGCAAACAACAGTCTGGCGTCGAAAATTTCAAAGTTGTGCTGTTCCGGGTTGCCGGAAGATTGGACGCGATCTATTACGACACTTGTGCGAGTACGGCAAATGCCCGCCGAAGACCGGATCTGAGGGCGGGCGGTGGTTTCTGCGGTAGTCAAGATTCTCTGATGGCGCCGTGGCCGCAGCGAGTTAGCCTGGGTCATGCATAAGAAGCACGCAGAGGGCCGCGCGATCTGACGAGCGACCTTCGTCGTTGGGTCCGGGCGAGTCGGTTTACCTCACTCGCCATGTAACGCGTTCGGGTTGATCGGCCTCGTGCGGCGACCGTTCAGGCGCGCATGCCCCGCGCACCATCGTCCCGACAGCGGGAGGCCCACGTGGCCAGAAAAAATCAGAGGAATCACGCGAAACAAGGTTTTCTCGACTGAGCTCGATGGCTGATCTACGCGCATACGCGGGCCGTGCTCGATGATGCGGGCGGCAATGGTCAAAAGTCTCAAGCGCAGCTTGTTGAACTCGCACCGAGCGAGCCGCAGTCTTGCAGGATATCGGTGCGCATGGTGTACGTCAGCCGGAACGCCGCCGAATGAATCTTATGGCGCAAATGATTTGTGGTCGCTGAATGGCACAATGTGTTCCGCCTTTGCCGACCGATATTTGTGCGCCGAACGGCCAACTCCGAACAGCGTGCAAGTTTGCCGTTGCGACGAGCCTCTGCCTGAAACAAACGCAACTTGGTTAATTCGAAGCACTACCGCTTCGCTACTTCAGCGCAGGCGAGTTGGCACGGTCACTATTTTTTGCATTAGTCTCCTCACTACCCCGAACTCGTGGTCACGCTCGCCGACGAGCTTCTTGAGCCGCTCGTTCTTGACTTCCAACTCTTTGAGGTATTTCACAATCGTCTGATTGAAACGTCCCGAAGCGCTTGCGCCACGTATAAATCGCCTACTCCGAAAAGCCGCGCCGCTTGGCGACAACTGCCATCAGCTCGGCGTTTGTTTCACGCTGAATCGCCACTATTTATTCTTCGGTAAATCTACTCTTGTGCGTGTCTGCCTTCCGAATCAGGGATAGTTTCTCAAGTCAGCGATGGTCAGAAAAACTCGGGAACAGGTCAGTCGCAAGCTGTCCCGTTATCTCGATCGTCTGATACCACGCATCCCCAGTATAATGCGGATGATAATTTTTTATGCGCCGCCGCCGGGCACGATCGCCAGAATTTAATGAAGTAGACCGACTTGACTTTGACGGCCGTGAGTTAACGAACGCCATGTGCAATTCGTCCACACCCTTCAATTGTTAGTTCTTACATTTGAGAGTTGGCATCACTGAGTAACACGTCCGTGACCCCACTGGAAGCGGACGGTGCATGCCTGGGTACTCGGCGAGCGAACTTTACACGTCGATAGTCCGCTACGTGGACTCTTCGACGTGCCCGCTTTCAGATTGTCAGATCTCAGGTGTTGAAAACGTCACACATCGGCAGGCGGCGGCCACGTCCGCTTCGGGATTTTGCAGACATTCATGAAGCTTTGCACGATGTCCGGTGTTCGTCTGTAAGTGATGCTGTGGACGACGCCCGCGCCTCTCAAATTGCGAGTTAGCTAACTGCCATAGGGTGGTCGTTGCAAATCGGATCATTCGAGAGGGCGTCCACATGCAGCAGATACAAACCATCGGTATCGATCTCGCCAAGAATGTCTTCCAGGTTCATGGCGTCGATGAGAGTGAAAAGGTTATTCTCGTCAAGCAACTGCGTCGGAATCAGGTGATCCCATTTTTTGAGAAGCTGGAACCGTGTCTCGTCGGTATGGAGGCTTGCGCGACGAGGCATCACTGGGCACGCGAACTGATCAAGCTTGGTTATGATGTCCGGCTTATTCCGCCGGTTTATGTGAAAGCTTACGTCAAGCGGAGCAAGAACGATGTGGCTGATGCAGCAGCGATCTGCGAAGCCGTTACGCGGCCATCAATGCGGTTCGTGCCCGTCAAGAGCGAAGAACAGCAGGCAGCGTTGGCGGTGCACCGTGCGCGCGATCTGCTGATGCGCCAGCGAACCCAGTTGACCAATGCGCTGAGAGCCCATCTGGCTGAGTTGGGCATTATCGCAGAGACAGGTCGTGAGGGAGGCGCGCAGCTTATCGAGGTCGTTGCCGATGCACGCTCGACCGGAGCGTTGCCAGCTGAGATGATTGACGCGCTGTCCGCACTCATTGATCAGATCTTCTCGCTGCAACAACAGATTGATGCACTCAATCAGTGCATCAAACGCCAGCGATGTGGCCAGGCGCCTAGAAGGCATTCCCGGCATCGGCATCATCACCGCAACAGCTATGGCTGCGACAATCACTGATCCTGGCCAGTTCAAATCCGGGCGTGACCTGGCTGCATGGGTAGGCCTCGTGCCGAAGCAGCACTCGACCGGCGGCAAGGTCAAACTTGGTGGCATATCCAAGCAGGGTGACAGATATCTGCGGCGCCTTCTCGTCGTCGGCGGCACGTCCGTCGTCAAGATGGCCAAGATATTTCCCTGGAAGTATCCATGGGTTGCAAAGTTACTGGAAAAGAAATCGGCAAAGGTCGTGGCCATTGCGGTTGCCAACAAACTGGCGCGCGTGGCATGGGCAATCATGAACTCCGGTGGCACCTATCGACCTCAGGTGCGCGGGGCGCGTCCGCAAAGGGGCTTGGCAAAGGAGCGTTGAGGCAACGTCGGTTACGAATTTTCGAATTGCGAGGGTGGTGATGGTGTGATGTGACGCGGTCGATCTGTAGATTGGAAGAACCCGAGTAACGGGCCACGAGCCTTGAGCTCTCGATTGTGATGGGGTTCCAATCTGCGGACTAACATCTGGGCCAGCGGTCGTGTGCCGCGCAACAGGCCGGACACATGACTTGCACCCGACCGCAAGCAATACATCAAAAAACTTCTTGCAATCAGGGCGTCGTCCACACCTGGCCCGTAACAAAACAACTCAGCTTGAGCATAACGGGTCCACTATAGAAGGCACAGACGACGCTCACTAACAGCCTGTGGCTCCGTCGGCCCGCCGCGTCAGCGCCTCTCTCCGTATTGGGATGTACTTTCGTACTCAAACGATTTCAACCAACCCTCCAGATCTGACCGGCGATAGAGCACGCGGGCGCGCACACCTGGACCTGCCTTGGTGTAACGAGGACCCGTTCCCTCAACACGAAAACGCTCAAGCGTGCGCCCGGACAATCGGAGAAAATGAGCTGCTTCATTGGTTGTCAGAAAAGTGTGTTCCGGTTTTGTTTGCGCGCGGCCCGTCGAGCCGCTGTCGTTGGCTGGCTCCGTGCGATCTTTGTTGTGCTTATCCACTGCATGCGTCTCCCGTACTGCGATTGATGGGGCGTGGGTTGGTGGTCGTGCGGCTGACTGAGACCAGTGGCGTTTCCATTGGGTCATACAGTCCTTCGTACATTGGTGAGCTGCCGACGCGGTCTGTCTGCCAGTGCGGCATCGATCGCGCGGCGCATAGCCAGGGCTCGCCAAACAGGAAGTGTGATCGCAAGACCGTCGATGCTATAGCTATGCAGCTTGAGACGAGCGATCAGGAGGGCTGCGCACAGGCCAAACCATCCGAAGCCGATGAGGCCATAAAACTCGTCGATGGTGAGTACGTCGCCAAAGCGCAGACCAAGGAGAGTGCAGCCAACGGTAAGTAGCGCGCCGCCGCCAAGCAATGGCAGCTGGACTTCCACGAGATCAATGTCGGCCAAAGAGGCAGTGACGAAGCGGGTTTGAACCGTCGTTCCGGTCACTATGCTGGCGCCTGAACGCCAGAGGGTGTTTGATGAGATTGTCACGATTACGTTTCCTTTCCGCAAACGCCGTTTTTATCGAAGCGGGCCATGACGCCCTGAAAATCACGAACGCCGGTCGGCTTATGAAACCTAAGCGTCGCAACCCAGACCATGTGATCGAGTTTAGTTTCCCGCCGGGCTTCGATCGCCAGGCACTGGCAGCGTGCAATCGCCGTCCCCGCGACCGGAGCGTTGTTGCTGATATCGCCTAGGCGCTCGATCACCTTGGCGCCCGGCAACTCACGTAGACCGGGTACGCCTTTGAAGACCTCTCGCAGAAGCTCGCGGGCCATCTGCCTTTTGGCATTGGACGCCATAGTTGGCTCGTGCAGCCTTGGCGTGCTGGCCCGCAATGCAGGTCGGTACATGGATGTGGTCCGCGATCCGCCCGGCGAACACTTCGCCGAGCATGTAGCAGAGGATGAGATACGCAATCGCAGCAGGCGCCACTGATTTGGGGAGGAAATCGAAGAAGTTCATGATTTGCCTCCATCAACTTTCCCGCCTGGCACGAACCGGCATTTCGACTTCGCAAGACCGATTAGGGCAGCTGCGCTATGGTTGTAGATTGTTGCCTGATCGGCTGAAGGTGTTACGAATTTTGGCGCGCGTTCTCCGACCACGTCCGCAAGTTGCAAAACGCGTCGTGTACCAGCGCCATCTTGCCGCTCGACGTAACAATATTGAGCGTGACGCCGCGCATCTCCCGATGACTGGAACTTTATGCCGGTGACGAAGTGGAGATCCGGCGACGTCTTAACGGTGCGAAAGATTGTAATCGATCGCTTCTCGTCGGCGGTTTGGGATGGCAGGAGGCGTGCCACATCGATGATGACATTCTTCGCGCCGGTCGAATCTAACCAGGGCCATCGCCCTTGTATGACATCGTTGAGTATCCATCCGCCAATGCCCAGCACAAACAAACCTGTGGCCACGATAGGGAAGAGCGGGAGGGCGTGTTTTGTCTCAGACATCTGTGTCTCCGTTCAGTTTTATGCGGTTGAAACGGCTGCGGCCGCTGTAGCCACCCACATCGATCGGGCCGCTATCCAGTTCATCAGGGTCCGAGCCGCGTGTGCCTGACCGTGATGTCCCAACATTTTCAGGAGGAGTGTCATCGCGAGGCGGAACAGTGTCTCGCGACGTCAATTCCCTTACGCGAAGGACATGCGCATAGCTGATGTCCGAGCCGAGGTCAGCGCGATCATCGCCCCGGCTTCGAGCCGCATCACCGATGCCGCACGCAAGGCCAAAAATCACGAAGACAAGGAAATCCAACGCGAATGCGAAAGCGAACACCGTTACAAGGCCGTCAGCATGCTTGATGATCAGCACCATCGCCGGAGGCGGATCATAGATCGGGACATCGGCTGACAAGGCCGAGTTGAGCCGCTCGGTGCGCTTGAGCAGCTCAGCTCCGGTGGTCTTCAGTTCAGTGAGTACGGTCGCAATGCCCTGCTGTTGCCCCTCGCGCACTTTTGGCTTCGACGACATAGTCGGTGTTATTTGGCTGCCAAGAAGGCTCTGGGCGAGGCCGTTAAGCGACGCGAGAGGAAGCATGCCCGCCAGGTTGACGATCTGGGTCCGCAAAACATCAACTTGTTCCTGGACGTCGTTGCGTCGGTCAGCCATTGGCTTCCGATAGTCCGAGAGCGTCTTGCGCATCGAGGATGTCATGCGATCAATCGCCTGAACTGCGGTCGCAATCATTGTTGCGTTCTCTCGAAGCGATTGAGCCTGCGAACGGAAGATTGTCGCCTTCGAGGCGATCCAATCGCTCATTGGGCCGCCCCCGGGTGAAGCAAAGCCGCTCAATCTGCCCTTCTTCTCCAGTTCCTCAAGTTGATCGAAATTGGCAGCATAGCCATCGATCATACCGGCCAGTTGCAGGACTTGGCCGCTAATTGCTTTGACGCGATCTCCGACGCGAGCAATTAGCGCGATGTAAGATCGGTCTTCCATCTGGTAAGCTGTTGCGCTGCCGGCCAGAAGCGCATTTGGGCCAGCACTGGCGAACGCGATTAGCACCATCGCCAAAACAATCACTGGGTAAAGCGGACGTCGTTCCTTCGGCGCCAGTCTGGCGACCCCAGTCAAGAGCCACGTTGCAACCAACCAATAGACGACCGTGACTGCGGCTGCGGCAACGAGCGCAAGCACCGCCTCGCCCTGCCCCAGACCAAGCGGCTCCAGATAACTCTTGAATGCGTAGTAATTGTACGTCCCGCTAGCAACGGCTGGCACCCACGTCCAAACGGCAGCTCTCGCGGTCAGCGACAACAGTATGAATTGCAGCATTGCTCAGCACCCCTTCTCGACGTGAGAACTTGCCAGTCCGAAGTGCCGCTGACTTATGCGTCCCGGCTGCAATTTGTAGGAGCAGGTTTCGAATTTGGCGTAGATGCCGACGTCGCGCTCCTGAATGAAGCCAAATGCGTCGAGACAAGAATTACCGGCGCCGAGCAGTGTCGCGGCGTCGACAATGAGGGTGGAAAACGATGACATCTTGGCGGGCGGCGGGCCGCTTCCGCCAAATTCCAGCGGGTTAGGTGGACCGTTCTCAAATGCTGAAGATAAGCGATCATGACTTGTCATGGGATGCTCCTTTGATGACGGATTCAGGCTTAAAAACCTGTTGTCGTTTTCTGTCAGGAGCAGCTCATATTCCCTTCTTTCTGTGTGCCGCGGATGCAAGCGATTTGCAAGGAGGTGTTCAGAAATATAACAAGAAGTCAGCCCAAAACATGCCGTAATAGTTTGATTTTATGCTGAAATGATTGTCCCGATGAGAGGTTTGGTTGTGGTCGAGCAATTACAGTTGGCTGTGGGGAGTAAGTTACCTGACGACAGGCTGCGCGAGATATTGCGCGCGTACGCCGCTCGGATTTCGGTAGGAGAATTGCGCCGCCGTACCGGCTTAAGTCGCAACACGCTCTACTGGCATTATGGTTTGATCCGAGAGCGTCTCGTGATGACGGGATACTATTCGGTCTATCCGGCCATACAGAAAGCCGACGTCGATGCCTACAGGCATATCAAAGCGGATCTCAATCGGCGGCGCGGTCTGCGCGACGACAATTTCGGCTGGCATGTCTCGGAACTGACGTTTTGGCAAGATGAGCCTGATCCGTCGCTTGTTTTGAAGCACATTCATCAGATCATCCGCCTAACAGGGCCTCTCGGGTATGACCCGGTCTTGTCGGACGTCGAAATGGAAATTCTGCGAGCTTATATCGCTTTCACTGGGCCTGAAATCGTCGCCTCAATCCGGGAGCGCAAGACCGAGGGGTCAGACTTCGAAGAAGAGCAACTAAGAGATGCTGTTGACGCAGCCGACGACCTCTACAAGCGATACTTGGCCACACGCAAGCGCATGCTGAGAGGCCGTAGTCGTCTCAATACAATACAAGCAAGATGAGCGATCTCTCATTATCGAGTCTCGAGAAACCGGCATCCCTGAAACGGCCCGTCACCCTGTGCCGGTCGAACGTGCCCATCGAGATGCCAGTCAATATACTGGCAACGGCCGCCGCCGTAGTTCCACAGGAACATCGGACGGCCGAATACCAGTACCAGCCCAATCAGGCAAGCCCAGGCGATAATCCATCTGCGCGGCCTTAGTGACCACAACACCCAACCGGATGTTGATGGCCACGGAGAAGGCTGATGCACGCCGGACGTAACGCTGCCGATCGACAAACCAAGGCCGATGAATGCGCAAAACACTGCGACCGCTGTACCGACCGGTTCGCCATCGACGAGATCAATCAGCCACCATGAGATGATCCAGAACATCACCGCCTGGAACGTCAACATATTCGATGAAGGTCCACTCTGGTTCATCAGGCCGGCTCCGCGCGTGTGGGTGCGTATTCGCTTGGATTTTCGCCGCGCGTCACGAGCAAGTTTTCTTCCGTGAGATGGCGCACGATGGCGCCGGCATCCCGCTCTTCGGAGACTGTTGCCACGAGTTGAACGTCAAGGCCGGCCTCGACCCAGATCTCCCAGGCATCGCGATATTCGTAACCAACGGGATGTTGAACGCGGCGCTCATCGCGCTCTTCGTATTTTCCGTGATGATGGGGCCTTGATGAAAACCGCAATTCGTCGGATCTACGGCGGACACTGGTTTCGGAGCCTTGGTTGACGAACGTGACACGTCGATCATCAAGCGTCACGACTAGTTCGTCGATCGTCGTGCGGTTGCGATCCTGCCATAAGCGATTGAGTGTGTGCGTCGCCCAAAACAGTGCAGCATCAAGCACGCAGAATTTGATCGTCGCATGCGCCGTCAAGCCGAGGCCGCCCTTCCAGGCAAAAGCAGCAAGTGCAGATGTGCCGACGCCCCATGCAACCAGGTGAGCCGCATAGCCAGTGCCATGCAGCACCTTTGCCAGCTCCGGCGTGCGAAGTGTGATTGTCACCACGCTTTGATGGTCAGAGGGACGCTCGACCGCAATGTCAGAAAGCAGCTGCATCGAATCGCCCTCCAAACAATTCATGACTGTCGTAATTGACCCGTTGCAGGATCACTGGATCGAAACTGGAAAAAATCAGCAGCTGCCGCGAGAATGGATCAAATCGGCCAAACAGGCGGGCGATCTCGTCGATCGTCATCAAAGGCTGTGTCTGCAGTGACCAACTGGCTCCCGCGCGCCCCGTACTCGTGGCATCGCGATCAGATACTTCGGACTTGTTGCGCACAATCAGGCTCGTCGTGCCAAGACGCTTTGATACCCACTCGAGCGATTCAAGATCGTTCAAGCCGAATATTTGGATCACCCCAGAGTTGCCGAGAAACGTTTGCCACCGGTCTTTGTAGAGTGCCTTAAGCTGCCCGATGTCCTGAATGATCGTCCAGAGCCGCACGCCGAAGCCTGCGATCTGGCCGGCGGCATTCTCAAGCGCCTGCATATGACCGAGCACCGGGAACTCATCAAGGCAAAACAGCACCGGCGGATCGGGCTTGATCGGCACGCGCTCCATCTCGGCAAGGGCCAGATTAATGAACAGCCGTAGCCAACGATTGCACGTGCCCATACGCATCGCCGGCAGGCATAGATAAATCGAGACCGCTTTGCCATCGATGCCGGTCTTGAGATCGGACAGGTCGAAGTCGTGGCCGGAAATGTTTTCCTGGATTTGCGGATAACCGAGAAAGCGCAGATGACGTCGCGTGTTCGACAGTACCGAACCGCGTTCGTCATCGGGCTTAGAAAAGAAGTCTTCGGCCGCATCAATCACCGCCTGCCGAACAAACGGGTCGGCTGCATTGTTGGCGCGCATCTGTTCGGCCAGCACGTCCATGCCGATCTCTCCAGCTGCCTCCGCTTGGCCCGCAATCACATCACGCACCGTCGCGAGATTGCGTCGTCCTTCGAATAGTTGGTCGGTGGCAACGAAAAGCGTCACCCCCTCAATGAATCCGCGCGCCGATTCATCCCAATGCGGGTCCTGTGAATTGCCGGTCACAACGATAGCATCTGCAATCAAGCCAGCATCCTCGATCATGGTCGAAGAGCCTGCCTTCAAGATGCTCAGCGGATTGAACCGAGCTCGAAACTGCCGGGCCGGTCCGCTGACGATATCGAACGGGTCGGCACAAAACACGGCATGGCCGATACCTGCCCGCCGCGCGGCCGTGATCGTCGCCAGCTCGCCCTTCACGTCCGTATTGAGCGTGCTGCCGGAATAGTGGATCAGCGTCGGTATGATCGATGAACGACCTTTGCCGGAGCGATTGCCGGCGATCGTAGTGGCATGGGTATCGTCACCGAAGCCGATCGGGTGACCGCCGATCACTTGGCGGTGGCCAACTTTCGCGCTTGGCTGCGACACGCCATCGACGACGCCGAGGAATAGCTTGGACGGGTCGTAGGCAAATTGCTGTGAGGAACGAACAGCTGCTGTCCGCATAAAGCTGGCACGCGGCATAGCCTGCTGTTCAAGTGTCAGCGCCTGACCGCCTGCTTCAATAACGCCTCGTGGAATACCCTCGAATAAATCTCTTTGGGACATCGACTGTGTGCTCCGAACGGTTCGCGGGCCATTGATCTTTTCGATCCTACAGGCGGCCGGTTGTTACCGTTCGCAGTATCGAAAGCAGCTCATCAAAACCGCAATCGCAGTAGTTTTCGCAGGATTACGCAGTTTCTCTTTTTTCGTCAGCCAGGCTCCATATGAAGCTTTGTCATGGACCATCGCACGGCGCGCGTGTCGCTTAATCCCTGAAGGGACGGACTCTGCTGCGCAGGCCGCCGGACACGAGTGTCCGGTTCCGCTCACGCTATGCGCTCGTGCCGGATGATGGCCATGGCTGCAATGGAGCAGTCCAACAACAAAAGGAGATAATCCATGAGTAAATCAAAAAACCAACTGCTCTATCGGGCAAAATTCTGTGCCGTCATCGGCATCGACGAAGCCGGAAAAGACAAGCTGAGCCGTGCCGTCGAAATCGGCACCGTCTGGTCAAGACGCGAGGCATCCAAAGGTGCCATCCTGAAGCTCGATATCGTCCCACAGGATTTCGCCAAAGGCGTCCTGTTCCTCGATCCAGTGACAGAGCGGGGGTTCGCATGATCCCCGACATCACCCTCTCAAGTGATGGCCCAGGTTCCGCAGCAATGCGGAGCCGACGGCTCTCACCCTTCCGGGCACCGTTTGAGTTCTATCCTACGCCGCCTGAGGCAACCCGAGCCTTTCTCGCTGCCGAGCAGTTCGACGGCGACATCTGGGAGCCGGCGTGCGGCCAAGGTGCCATCAGCATCGAGTGCGAACGTGCCGGCTA
Source organism: uncultured Hyphomicrobiaceae bacterium (assembly GCA_905480435.1). Lineage (GTDB taxonomy): Bacteria > Pseudomonadota > Alphaproteobacteria > Rhizobiales > Hyphomicrobiaceae > CAJQQK01. The sequence goes on from CAJQQK010000280.1 coordinate 12,638, forward strand.
TCGCGTCACCAGCACCGACCTTGCCGAATACGGCTTTGGAACAAGCGGGCACGACTTCCTCAAGGCAACCAAGCCACTGGCGAAGCACATCGTCACTAACCCGCCTTATGGCGCAGGCTTGGCTGATCGGTTCGTACGGCAGGCACTCAGTCTGACGGCACGAACAGGCGGTAAGGTCGCGATGCTGCTGAACCTCAACAGCCTGTGTCATCCATCACGGCACCACAGCTTCATCGTGAGGCCGCCGGCTCGGATCTATGCGCTTGACGAATGCGTCTGCTACCCGAACGGCGAACCGTCACTGGCGACCAAGCACACGCATCGGCACCGCTACTGCTGGCTGGTCTGGGAGCTAACGCCAAAGGTCACGACGACGTTCTATTGGCTGAAAACAGCGCCCTACGCGCAAGGAGGGTAAGACCGTATGTCCTTTTGGAACCAGTGGATAGGTTTTGCCTGACACTGGCGAATAGTTCGAGGATTTCTCAATCTGAGTTGATCTTCGAAGCCAGGAGGGCGGATCATGAAAGAGCGAGGCAGACAAGTTTTCGTTGGAATAGATGTTGCGAAGGCGTCGCATGCAGTAGCGATCGCAGAAGATGGGCGTTCAGGGGAGGTGCGGAGTTTCGGAACAATAGCCGCAACCCCTGAAGCTGTTCGAAGGTTGGTGACGAAGTTAGC
>CAJQQK010000281.1 GCA_905480435.1 uncultured Hyphomicrobiaceae bacterium
GGCATCAATTCTCTCGTCCAGGCCGCAAAAGCCAAGGCACGCGGCTACCGAAACAGCAAGACCTTGAAGGCCGTCACCTACCTCATAGCTGGCAAACTCGACCTCAGGCTACCCACTTGAAACGTCGGGTAGCCCCAAAAAGCAGGCCAACTTCGCGGGCAACGGCACCAAAAAGTCCGGTAGCTTCAGCGACAGTCCTTTCAAAGTTTTCGATATGAACGGAAACGTCTGGGAAATGGTTGACGACTGTTGGAGTGATGATCTGAGTAGGATACCGAGCAGCGGCGTTTCGGAACGCGGTCAAGGCGATTGCGCGCGGAGTCCGATTCGTGGTGGTAGCTGGAACTCAGCACAGACGCAGCTGCGTTCCGCGTATCGCCGACCAATGGCGCATGATGAAGCCTCCAATGAAGTTGGCATCCGGTTGGCGCGCGATCTTAAGTAGTGCGCACCACCTACAGCATGTCGCCTTTTAAAGGATTCATAATGCGCCTTGAAACGCCCAATCTTCGGGCGGTTTAAGGCTCTTATTAAACGCGACGAGCTTTAACTCAGCATTTTGCGAGCAGCGCATCGCGTGCGGCGACCAGTTCGCGAAATGCCTCGGCGCTGCCGCCATAGTCAGGATGGCAAACCAGAGCTGCGCGGCGGAACGCGGCCATAATATCAGCCCGTGATGGTGTGCCTGTGAGCCCCAGTACGTCGGCCGGGAGTATGTCCGCGGGCCTCCGCGTTGCCGCTTCTGTTGGAGACTTCGCAGTTGCACGCCGTATCGTCGGACGCACCTTGGCAACCCTTGGTTTCGGTTGCGACGCGGTCCGCATAGGTTTTTTCGGCCATCGATCAGTCGTGTAGTCTGAAGAATATTCGGCGTCGCCATCCTCTTCCGACAACGTTGGCTCCCAGGCGTCGGAAGCTTCCCAACCCGAGTGCGCGGCCCATCGCGATGCTGACTTGCGCCGTGTCGACGGCTCCCGCCCGCGCTCAGCAGCCTTGATATGCTGGCGAAATTCGTGCGCGACGAGGCGCAGCGCGTCCTGCTGGCCTCCTGTTCCCGCAAGATCAGCCGGCACATCGTCGAGGCTGCGATAAATTAGATGAGCCTGCATTTCAAGACAGCGCAAGCAGCCGGTGACATCCGTGTCAGGGAGAGTAAGCTGGTAACCAGCCGGCACCTGCACGCGACAGCGCGGGCACGTCTCGCCCATTTCGCCATACCACGCCACGCGATCGCGCCGTGCCCGGTCGGCTGCTTCATCCAGGCGCTGCTTGCGCGTATCAATATCTATTTCGGGCATTCGATCAGGTGCGCGTTGTTGTGGTGAGGCGGATCCCAACGAATCGGGTGAACTTCGAAACAGATCACGTCATCAAACGACGAAGGTCAACATCACTCGCCAGCTTCAAGGAACCGCTCGGCGGCCTGCAGATCAACCGACACAAGCTGGCTGACGCCTTTTTCACCCATTGTGACGCCGAACAGGCGATCCATCCGAGCCATCGTTTCGGGATGGTGGGTGATGCACAGGAAGCGCGTATCGGTGTCAGCTGACATTTTCTCCATCATCCGGCAGAAGCGGTCGACGTTGGAATCATCCAGCGGCGCATCAACTTCGTCGAGCACACAGATCGGTGACGGGTTGGTCAGAAACACTGCAAAAATCAGTGACAGCGCCGTCAGGGTTTGTTCACCACCTGACAACAACGAAAGTGTGGTTGGCTTTTTGCCGGGCGGTTTCGCAATAATCTCAAGGCCACCAGCCAAAGGGTCATCATCGCTCTCAACCATCGCAAGCCGCGCTTCGCCACCGTCAAATAGCGTTTGAAATAACGCCTGGAAATGCCCGTCAACGGTGACAAAGGCTTCCTTCAGGCGCTTGCGGCCTTCGCGATTGAGGCTGGCGATACCGGCGCGCAGCTTCGTGATCGCTTCATCGACATCGGCACGTTCACGGTCGAGCGTACCATGTTGTTCTTCAAGTTCGGCGAGTTCGCGTTCGGCCTGTAGGTTAACGCCACCAAGCCGTTCGCGATCGGTCTTGAAGCGAGCGAGTTTGCCTTCTGCCTCAGCCAAGGATGGCAGCGTATCGTCTTCGCCCGCTTCCGCGATTTCCAGGCAACCCTCGGGACTTGTCTCAAGCGTGTCGTGAATGGTCTGCACGACGCCGGCGCGCTTCAGGCGGGCGCCTTCAAGCCGGGCATCAGCGCGTGCACGTTCTTCGCGCCTTTCAGCAACGCTGCCGGCGAGCTCTCGAAGCACCGTCGTCGCCTCACGCAATGCGGTCTCCGTTTCGGCAACTGCATCCGCGACTTCCTCGCGTTCACGTTCGGAAATCTCGATCATGCCGCGCAGTTTCTCGCGCTGAGCTTCGAGCGCGTCAGGTCGTTCGGCGAGATCTTTCTGCTCTTGCTCCAGTTTTGCGAAGTGCTTTTCAATCGCTGTCAGTCGCGCGGATGACTGAGTGCCCCGCTTCTGCCAGCCGGCAATATCGTCGTCTAAGCGTGCCAGCCGTTCGGCAACGCGCTGGCGTTCACGTTCGAGACCACTGAGTGAGGCCTTGAGTTCAGATGCCTTATCGCGCGCCGAGCGCATCTCGATTGCAATGTTTGCCGCGTCGGCCTCAAGTGCCTGTGGATCGGCAAGGGCCGCAAGCGCCGTCTCGCTCTCCTCGAGGAGCTGAATGATTGCGCCGTGTTCCAGCTTGGCGGCTGCCTCAGCCGAACGGGCCTTGTCGAGCCGTGCATCGAACTCATTAAGCGCGCGTTCCAGGGCCACCAGCTCATCGCGTGATTTGGCAAGCGTTGCCTGTTCTTGGCGCAACTGCTGGCGCAGTTCCTGCTCGCGGGCACGCGCCTGTTCGAGCGCGCGGCCGGCAGCATCTGCTGCGTTTTCAGCCAGTTCAGCCTCTTCCCGAACGGCTTCGAGCTGCGCTTCGATTTCTTTCAGTCGATTGCGCCCGGCGAGGCGTTGTGCGGCCGGTGACGGCGCATCCGCTTTGGCAACCAATCCATCCCACCGCCAAAGATGACCTTCACGGCTGACCAAACGCTGCCCGGGCTTCAGCAATGGCTGTAGTTTGGACCCGTCCTTCGGATCAACCAGCCCGATTTGGCTAAGTCGTCTGTGCAGCGCTGCCGGCGCTTCGACATGGCCAAGCAATACGTCAACGCCAGTCGGTAGTTCAGCGTCGGAAGTTGCAGCGTCTTGGTCCGCCACCGCGCCCCAGAACACAGGCGCTGCGTCATCCAGAGCCGCTTCGATATCATCGCCAAGCGCCGCTGCAAGCGCCGCTTCCATGCCGACTGCCACGCTCATCTCATCAAGCACGGGAGGGAATGTCTGAGCTGGCGATTGCAGCAGTTTGGCCAGCGTTTCGTGCTCTGTTTCGAGGCTGCGTAGGCCAACCAGCGCTGTTTCTCGCGCATCGCGTGCTGTCTGCTGCTGCGAAGTCGCCCGCATGACGCTGGCTTCACACTCGATCAGGTCGCTTTCGTGGCTCTCAAGCACGTCTGCCAACTCATCGCAGGTCGCGCTCAATATCTCAGCTGTCTCAGTATCCGGGCGCTCGGCTTCAGCGGCACTGAGTTGGACTATAAGCGTCGCAAGTTGGACTGCCAGCCGTTTGCGCCGTTGCGTGCGCTCATCGGTAAGTGCTCGGAGGCTGCGCTCCTCACTGCGTCGGTCGCTCAGGCGTTTGTGGATCTCGTTGTTGCGTGTCTCAACGTTAACGAGTGCCGCTTCGGCTTCAGCAAGTGCAGTCTTGAGGATATTTTCGCGGCCAGAATCATCATCACGCTCGGCCTGCAGGCCGGCACGTTCCTCAGTCAGGCGCTCGGCCTGCCGTCGAGCTTCCTCGACCAGTTCGGTTTCACGTCCCTGATCTTGCGTCAGCCGCTCTGCCTGCTGCGCCAGCTCCGATCGCCGCGTATCAAGTCGCTCGGCCTCGGCTGTCAGATTATCAAGCTCATGGCGTTGGCGTGTCGCAACGGCGGAACGGATCGCCTCCTGTTCACGCAATGGCTGCATCTTGGCTGCGAAATCAGCCTCGATACGGATCGCTTCGGCTTCCTGCTGCGTGGCAGCGCCAAGGTTCTGCAGTGCAACCTGAAGAGCGGCTTCTTCTGCCGTCACCTCGGCCTGCGCTTGCAGCCAGGTCAGATGCATCACGATCGCTTCTGACTTGCGGATCTGGTCGGACAGGTCTGCATAGCGCCGCGCCTGCCGGGCCTGTCGTTTGAGGCCTTCCAATTGACTTTTCAGCTGTCCGAGAATATCGCCGATACGGGCCAGATTGTTGTCCGCTCCCTTGAGCCGCAACTCAGCTTCATGGCGGCGGCTATGAAGCCCTGCAATACCGGCAGCATCCTCAAGAATGCGCCGTCGCTGTTCCGGCTTGGCGTTGACGATTTCGCCGATCTGGCCTTGCCGTACGAGCGCTGGTGATCTTGCACCGGTCGCTGCGTCCTCAAACAGGATTTTGACATCGCGTGCCCGCGCTTCGCGTCCATTGATGCGATAGGCCGAGCCGGCTTCGCGCTCAATACGCCGCGTAATCTCGATATCGTCGTTGTCGTTGAACTCAACCGGCGCTGTGCGTTTCGAATTGTCGAGAAAGATCGTGACTTCAGCGCTATTGCGCGAGGGCCGCGTGACGGTGCCCGAAAAGATTACGTCGTCCATTGCTGAGCCACGCATCGATTTGTACGAGCTCTCGCCCATCACCCATCTCAGTGCTTCCAGCAGATTGGATTTACCACAGCCGTTCGGGCCGACAACGCCTGTCAGGCCCTGCTCAATGACCAGGTCTGTCGGTTCAACAAAGGATTTGAAGCCCTGCAGGCGCAGCTTCCGGATATGCATCAGCGCGTGATCATTCTATTGGCGACCGAATGGTGGCGAAGACTCAACTTTACCCGAGTCGAAGGAATTCGCCCGGCCAATATAACTGCTTGTGGATGAGCGCCTGCAACTTGTGGACCCGTAAATGCCAATCTGCCGCGGTCCCAGCACAAATTCGGGGCTCGGCTCCCTCTACAGCATGTCGCGTTTTAACAGGTTCACAATGCGCCATAAAACCCCCAATCTTCGGGTGATTTAAGGATTCGATTAAACGCGACGTGCTTTAGTTCTGAGCTGCAGCCGTGGCCAATCCGCCGGTTACGGCACGGTCGAAATCCGTCATCGTCAGTACACGCTTATAATGCTTGCCGTTCACGAAGAAGTTCGGTGTGCCAATGACGCCCAGTGTGCGGCCCCGGTCTTTAACGGTGTTGAGGTTGGCAATCAGCGCTTTGTCTTCGTAACAGGCATCAAATGCTGCTCGGCTAAGCCCGAATTTGCGTACGATTTTCCAGATTGGCTCTCGGCGCACTTGCTGGCTGATCCATGTCGACTGGCCTTTCATCAAAGCGCCATAGGCCGCGAAATACTTGTCTTCCGCGACGCAACGCAGCGCAATGGTTGCCGCGCCTGACTGAAAGCCAATCGGGAATTCTCGCAAAATGAGGCGCACTTTTCCGGTGTCGATGTAGCGCTTCTTCAGAACGGGGAATGTTTTTGCTTGGAATTCCCGGCAATAAGGGCAGGTCATCGATGCGTACATGATCACCGTAATAGGCGCATCGGCCCGTCCGATCGATCGTTCTGGCAGGGCGCCGGGCTGCATGACTTGCGCAATCGTCGGGTTCTCGATGACGACTCGCTTGCCCAGCGAGGTGTCTTCTTCGACGAACGGGTTGAATTTCTTAGGTTTTTCGCCGCTGGTAATGGCGGCATTAGCCAGAGTGCCGGATTGTGAGGGGATGGATGTCCCGCCACAGCCCGCGAGCAACATTGCGCTTATCACAGCAGACGCTGCGCCAACGCGTGCCCAGCTCACAGGCAGCCATCGACTGTCGGCCAGAATTCCGTTGCTCAATGCCAGTCCCCCCGGGAATACAACGGTGACAGGTTAGCCCAAGCAGTTCGCCGCGTGTTCGCATCAAATGCTTGGGCTGGCAGGTGTCGTTAGCTGTTCTCTTTGAGCAGTGGTTCAATCACGCTCTCAAATGTGTCCATGCGTAAAATATCGCCTTTGAGCGCCTTGCCATTGATGAAAAACGACGGCGTGCGGCTGACACCGAACTGCTTGCTGGCGATATCCCGCTGCTTGACGAGATTGCCATATAACTTCTCGTCAGTCAGGCATTTCTGGAAGCTTTCCTTGGTAAAGCCAGCCTGCTTCGACAACTCCAGCAATTTCGGTTCCGCGTTGCCGCGAATAAGCCATTTGTCCTGATGCTCAAAATAAACATCAATTAGCGCTGCCATCTTGTCATTGTCGCCACCGCAGCGCGCCAACATTGATACGGCGACAGCGATCTCGTTCAATGGAAACTCGCGCAGCACCATGAGGACTTTGCCGGTCTCAATGTACTTTTTCTTGAGCTTCGGCATCACTTTCTTATGGAAATTCGCGCAATGCGGGCACGACATCGAAGCATATTCGACGATCGTGACTTTCGCGTCCTTGCTGCCAATCGTGATGTCGGGCAGTGGACTTGCCGCCATCAGTTTGTCAACGGAAACATCTTGTTGAGCAAGAGCGGGTGAGACGGCGCCCAAAACGGTAGCAGCGGCCAGCCCGCCAGCTACCAAGCCATTGGTAACCTGCCGGCGATTAACAGAAAGGTGTGATCTGGTCAGGCGTTTGTCCACGTCCGGTTCCTTTCAGGAAGACTTGCAGGCGTTATCTCGCGGCTGCCCGTTTATGGCTAGTTGTTCACGGCTGATTGTTTCAGCCGATTAAGGCAATTCGGTGCTGAATATCAACTGAACAACCGGATCAGCTTTGAGCAAGGTGCCGAGATGTCACGCGCCGGCTATCGGGGTTTGCAATGCAATCTCCGGCGCTTCGCCAGGCAGCATCGCCGCTATTCAAACTCTGAACGACACTAACCGCTTATTGCGGTCGCGCCCGAGTCATATTTGCGTGAAGCCGGTCCAGAGCAGCTAGTAGTGGATCAGGTGCGGATACATCTTGATCGGTCGCAGTTTCGTGTTTAGCAGCTGTTTGGGCGGCAACCACCCGTCGACGCTGCGCGGCAATTTCTTTGGCACGCGGATCAGCAATCCGTGTCCGTTTGTCGATCGGCGCCTGTATAAAGCGGATCTCGCTGACGGCCCGATAGCCAAAATGCGCGTTGATGCGTTCAATAATCTGGCCGGTCTGGTATTGCACCTCGATCGCCCGTGGCCCGTCCACTCTCAGCACAAGCGTCGCGCCGGGGCGGCCCCGAGCATCATCCTTAGTTTCCTCAAAGGCTTCAACGTTTCGTGGCCATTTCAGGCGCTCAGGCAACGTAAAACTTGCCAGATCTTTGCCTGCAATAATTGTCCAGTCTGTCAGCAACGTCGCCGTTGAAAATCCATATTTTTCGAACGATTTCCGCGTAAGGCCAGGCACAAACGAGCCAACCGCCTTGGCGAACGAGGCGCGCTTACGCGAAAAGCGCAAAGTGTCTCTAGGACTTGTCACAAATAAACTCCGTTTCGCGTTTCAGCCGCAGCTCGTAAGATGACCTTAGGCGATTCGCACCGACGACAACGAGGCTGAGCTGATGGGAACTGTGGCGGAGCTGCAACGAACCTGTGAGCCGCACGCAAATGTGCCGCGTGATTTGCTCGAGTGGTATGACCGCGAGCGCCGCGATCTGCCGTGGCGTTACGCGCCCGGCGAGCCGGCTGATCCTTACCGTGTATGGCTGAGCGAGATCATGCTACAGCAAACCACGGTCAAAACCGTCATTCCGTTTTTCCTCAAGTTTACCGAGGCATGGCCCAGTGTGGCGGATCTGGCGGCTTCAGATGAAGAATCTGTACTGCAGGCCTGGGCCGGGCTTGGCTACTATTCCCGGGCACGCAATTTGCATACCTGCTCCCGCCAAGTGGTTGATAATTTTGGCGGCAATTTCCCTCCGCGCGAGGCGGATCTGCTTTCATTGCCGGGCATCGGGCCTTATACGGCAGCTGCCATTGCGTCCATTGCCTTTGGCGCGCGTGCGACACCGGTTGACGGCAACATTGAGCGTGTCGTTGCCCGTCTGTTTGCGGTGCGTGAAGCATTGCCAAATGCCAAGCGTCAGTTGCGCGACCTAGCTGAAACCTTGACGCCGGAGCGCCGCGCCGGCGATTACGCGCAGGCCACGATGGATCTCGGCGCCACGGTGTGCACGCCCAAGCGGCCATCATGTCTCGTTTGCCCGCTGCAGGAAGCCTGCGAAGCGCATTCGCTTGGCATCGCAGCCCAGCTCCCTTATCGCGTCGCAAAGCCGGCTAAGCCCGTACGTCGTGGAATTGCATTCGTCGCTGTTTCAGAAGAGGGCAAGGTACTGCTGCGCCGCCGGCCGGATGTCGGCTTATTGGCGCGTATGCAAGAAGTCCCGTCGACCGACTGGCATGATAAGATGCCAGTTGCGGGTGAAGCCTTGCGCAATGCACCTGTGCGTGCCGATTGGTGGCCGGTTCCCGGTCTTGTCGTGCACACCTTCACGCATTTCCGGCTTGAGCTTGAAGTCTACCGTGCCGTCGTGCCGCCCAGTGCTGAGCTAACATTCTGGGCTGACCATGCCCGCTGTCGCTGGGTGCCGCGGGCTGATCTGGTCGGTGAGGCGCTGCCGACATTGATGCGCAAGGTCATCGCGCACGGCCTTGCCCAAAGTTGATACCAGGCTGCTGATGTCAGACTATTGCTTGCGTTTAGGCCGTATGTACTGCGCGGTAACACAAAACCAAGCTAAAGCCGCAAGCTCCAACGCGAGAAATGCACCGAACGCCGTCCGGTATGCTTCTGGTGCGTAGGTTTCCGGGGTCGGCTGCGGGTAGAGCTCGATAATCGCTCCCATCAAATACTGCGCGATAAAGGCCGCGCCAAAAATCATCAGGTTGACGGCGGTGTGTGCTCGCGCAGACAGTTTTGTGCCGAAGTAAATGGCAAGCCAGGGATAAGCCAGAACGGCGACCTGGCCCGTCATCCCGAATACCAGCCACAGGATCAGCGAGTATTGCGTCAGTTCCATCACGATTCCGATCTGCGCAATCAGATAAAGCATCATGAAGCTGAGCATCACGCCGATCAGGCTGAAGCCGCGTCGCGCGAACCAGTCGGCAACAGCACCTGTGAAAAGGATGCCGAAGAAAAACGCAACCGCCATCGCGAACAGATAGTTGGCAACTTCTTCGCGGCCCGCTCCCAATACATCACGAAACCATGGCGCGGCCCAAAGCGTTTGGATCGCAACGTGTACACCAGCCGTCATTGCGAGCAGTGGTGCGAGCGAAATGATAGCGGGGTCGCGGAAGATTTTAGCGATCTCATGAATTTGGCGACCAAGCGATTCTCCAGTCGACGCATCCCTATCCTTTTCCGGTACAACGAAGAAAATGATCAGCGCGACCAGCACAGTGATACCGGCAAGGATCAAAAACACCTGCCGCCAACCGAATATGTCACTTGCCTCCTGCAGCGGTCGCGTCGCAACCAGCAGACCAATTGCACCAACAGCCATCACGAACGAATTTGCCAGCGCCCGGCGCGGTTCTGAAACCCAGATGACAACCGCCTTGAAGCCGGCCATTAAGCCGCCGGAAACGCCAAGCCCGATCAGTGCGCGCGCAATCGTCAGCGTCAGTGCGTCTTGGCCAACGGCGAATAGTGCAGCGCCAGCTGCTGCAACCAACAGCAGGAGTGCCTGGACCCGTCTGGGGCCGTAGCGGTCGAGTAGTACGCCAAGTGGCAGCTGAAACAACGCAAATGCAGCCAGATACGCAGCAGTCATTAGACCAAGTTCGCTCGGGCTGAGGCCGATATCGCGGACCAGCTGTCCTTCAACAACTGCGTTTACCGCGCGAAACAGGTACGACATGAAATAGCCGAAGCTTAACGGCCCAAGCGCAAGCACCATGATGCTAAACGAGGTCGGTATCTCTCGGCGCGCCCCATGCGCTTCAGCGTCGGGCAGATCTTGGGCGGCGATAGTCAAGCGGCGTTCCTCAATGACATGAAGCGCAACCCATACAAGAGAATCGAGGCCGCCGCACGGCGCTTACTGTGCAAAAAAAGAATAGCTTATCGCCCACCGCCAATGAGCCGACGACGGATAAAGCTGCTATTCGCCAGCAAATGTGACCGGCCGCGCATCGCCAAGGCCAAGTTCCTGGCGTGCCTGCTGGCGCAGCAGATCAATCGATTTCAATTTACCCTCCGCCTCGACGTGCCAGAACGTCCAGCCGTTGCAAGCGCTCTTGCCTTGAACTTCAGCACCGAGCCTGTGGATCGAGCCTTGCAGTCCTTCGAAGGCAAGCGAGCCATCAGCCCTGACCTCAGCCTTAAAGCGGCGTTTCTCATCAACCAGGCGGCTGCCGGCTTCAAGGATACCAAGCTCGATGATCGTACCGAATGGCACGCGCGGTTCTGCCCGCTTCGAGCGGCTGACATCGAGCGCATCGCCCGTCAGCGGCTTGATCTTTTCGATTCGCAGTTCTGCGTGCGCTGCATATTCCGGGTCGCGTTCAACGCCGATCCAGTTCCGGCCAAGCCGTTTTGCCACAGCCCCGGTCGTACCTGTGCCGAAAAACGGATCAAGGATGACATCGCCCGAATTGGTCGTTGCCAGAATAATTCGATGCAGCAGCGCCTCGGGCTTCTGCGTTGGATGCGCCTTGCGGCCTTCGTGGTCACGCAGCCTTTCGGATCCGCTGCAAATCGGGAACAGCCAATCTGAACGCATCTGCAGGTCATCGTTGCCCGCTTTCATCGCGTCGTAATTGTACGTCACACGCGCTGCTTGATCGCGACCGGCCCAGATCAGCGTTTCATGCGCATTGGTGAAGCGGCGGCCGCGGAAATTCGGCATCGGGTTGGTTTTGCGCCAAATGATGTCATTGTGAATCCAAAAACCGAGATCCTGCAGTGCCGCGCCTATCCGAAAAATATTGTGATAGGAGCCGATCACCCAGAGCGCACCTTTGGGTTTCAAAATCCGCTGGCACTGACCGAGCCAGGCGCGCGAAAACGCATCGTAAGAGGCAAAATCTTTGAACTTGTCCCAATCCTGATGCACGCCATCAACGCGCGTGTTGTTGGGCCGCAGCAGATCGCCTTCAAGCTGCAGATTGTAGGGCGGGTCAGCGAACACCAGATCGATGCTTTCATCTGGCAGCGCCTTCAGCTGTTCGATGCAATCTCCAAGCAGGATCTCGTTGCGCGGCAGCGTCGTCGAGCGGCTTTTCCGCTTCGGTGCGCGCTTGGTCGCTGATTTGGCAGCACGTTTGGGCGTGGACATTCTGAACGCTACTCTTCCAACTCTTGAACGTATAAATCGGCACTACGACTGCTGCCGACACTCAATTACTAATCGTGACACACGCGACCAGCCGCATCCGTTTAACAAACTCTGCAACGGAGTGGGTTAATGCGGTTCGATGTGCAACATAGCCGGCAATCGTATTGCGCGTAGAATATGAGTTTGATGCAGGCTGGCACGAGACGCAAATGTCTCCGCCAGAACCTGCCAGGGCTGTTCAACGCTAACTACATGAAGCGATAATTGAGCGGCCGTGTGATGTCGAGGACGTTGTGCCACATGGCCTGCGAGATATTGTTTTCGCCGTTGGCACGCAGGATATTGAGGGCGAAGCTACGTACCCTGGC
>CAJQQK010000282.1 GCA_905480435.1 uncultured Hyphomicrobiaceae bacterium
CTGATGCCATGAGTGCGCTCCTTTCGAATCAAACGCACTCCTATAGATTCAGATAAATCCCCGACCGTGAATCCCTTATCGCAGAGTTATGCAGCAGTCAGCGTTGAACAGCCCTGCCTCACACACTTACCCAGGATAACGCCATGCAGCTCATCGACCTCAGCCGCGAAATCCACCACCGGACACCAGCACATCCATCGCACCCGCCAGTCGTGACAACCGTCTGGAATGACCATGACGAGATGAAATCCGCCGGCGACACAAAATTCAGTTCCAAGGCGCTCTACCTGTCGATGAGCGACCACGCCGGCACACACGTCGACGCGCCAAGCCATTTTAACTCGGATCCGAACGCCGCCTCGATCGACCAGGTACCCCTCCAGAATTTCTACACCGAGGCGATCTGCCTGGATCTGTCGCATGTGCCCCTAAAACACGAAATCACGGTCGCCGAAATGGAGACAGCACTCCAAAAATCCGGCCAGGAAATCCGAGCGGGTGACACTGTTCTAATCCACATGGGCACCAACGATCGCTTGTTTGGCACACCAGCATACCTGCACGACTTCCCAGGCCTCCACGTCGACGCCGTCCATTGGCTAGCTGACCAGAAAATTGTCGCTTTTGGCGTTGAAGCGATCAGTCCAGCCCCGGAGGGCGAGCCCAACTTCAAAGCACATCTCGCCTGCGCTGAGCGCGGCATCACACACATGGAGTGTCTGTGGAACCTCGATCAGTTGATCGGCAAAGGACGGTTCCGGTTTATCGGGTTTCCGCTCAAAATCAGGGGTGGCACGGCAAGTCCGATCCGCGCGGTCGCCGTCTTCGAATAATTCGAGAGGCATAAACACAAACAAAACATCAGCCAGCACCAAAAGCACGTCGCGTTTAATAGGAGCCTTAAATCGCCCGAAGATTGGGCGTTTTAAGTCGCATGGTGAATCCTTTAAAACGCGACATGCTTCAATCAGCCGGCATCGTACAAATAAAAACAGGGTGAAGTGCTAAGCACTTCACCCTGTTTCGAGCCTCCCTAGACTCGGGACCGATCGTTCATTGCGCCGGTCTTTGAATTCGTGGCCGGACCATGTCGCCAGTGCGGCATTAAGTCAAGCGGTTGACACCTAGGAATCGCACGATCCAACAAATATGACGAACAATCTTAAAATCACCCACAGATCTGCCCACAGAACGTTGGCACAACAATGACTAACGCGTGTCTGACTTACCCAGACCTTCGAACCAACACCCTCGATATCAGGACAACGCCGCCTTGCATTCTTCATCGGGCGGCAGCGGATCACAATCAGACTGCTTTACACACGCCCTCAATGCCGTATCCAGCGAGACTGAAAAAATTCCGCTGACCGGTCCATGATACAAGCCGTGCGCCTGCAATCCGCACTGATAGAGACGCACCATATGTGTGCCACCGAGATCCATAGCTTTGCGATAATCGCGATAAGCTCGATCCGGCTCACCACGAGCCTGTCTGAGATGCGCGCGCGTATCAAAGGCGTGCGGGCTTGAATTGTCACGCCGGATCGATTTTTCCACATCAGGAACGGCGGCATCGATCCGGCCCATCTTAAAGAGTGCCCACGCTCGATTGTTCAAAGTCACCGCGTGATTGGGATTAATCGCAAGTGATTGGTCGTAGTCGGCAACAGCTTCGTCATATCGGCCGATCAGCGACAGTCCCAAAGCACGTAAGGCATATGCCTGGGCCCGGACGGATGGCGCGAGATGCGGCAGCTTAAGAAGTGCAGCACACCCCTCAATGCGGCGCATTACGTCTTTGCTGTAGCATTCATGACCTTCCAGCGGCGTCGCAACAACACCGCGCCCGGTTGCCATCGCCGACATCATGATAACCGCCGCAGCGAGTACCGCCATACAATGCCGCATGCCCATCACTCCTATGCCCGCCGGCTGCCACCGCCTACAGCATGCTGCGTTTTAACGGATTCACAATGCGACTTAAAACGCCCAATCTTCGGGCGATTTAAGGCTCTTATTAAACGCAATGTGCTTTAGTTTCCATAGTCCTTGGAAACAGCGGTGACGCATAATTGGGGCTACAATAACGCCAAGCCAACCCAAGCGCCAATTTACAACTCAGAAGTGCTCATTTCGCAACCTACAGACCTTAACCAGCATCAATTCTCCGGCAGTTCAATCTCCAGGCCAAGAACGAGAAAACTCCACGACTTTCCATGACTATCAAGTCCTAACGATGTATTGACGCCACCTTCCAAAGCCTCGCCAAGTACGAAGTTGAGCCCGTGCAAATGCTCCAGCTCATAGCGCACGACATCACCTTGGATCAGATCTGGAAACGCAGCCTTGATCCGTTCCGCCGTCAGTTGCTCCTTGATGAGCAAATAATCACCCGGATCATATGCCCACACCGAAATGTTCGATGTATTGCCTTTGTCGCCAGCGCGCGCATGCGCGATCTCATGCAAGCGAACGGTCCGTGTTGATTGAGTGCTCATGCTTCGTAAACCTTCACGGTTGGCGCAACCGCATCACGATCGATCATCGCAGAATGCGTCACAACACCCGGCGTGATCTGACCACGATAGCCACCTCCGCCGGCTGGCCCACAGCAAAGCATCGCTTCAATTTCCCAAAGCATCATTTCAATCAAGACACGATCCATTGAGCGCATCGCAACGCGCACGCGAACATCATCAGCCGTCTCCGGAACATCAAGCCCCGCAGTGGCGTGCAATGAGTTGAGACCGATCAGATCAATCCGATAGTTACCCGCCATGCCATCAATGCGGTCGAATCGCTCAACCAGAATATCCCGTGCCAACCGAGCCCGGGCGGCAGCGTTGATACCCGCATAGCTGACGCCGCCTTCACCCAGCAGCCCACCATCAAACCCGACGGTGACTTTCAACTGGCGCGGCCGTTCCGTACCACTCGCATGACTGACACGAACTCGGTCTTTCTCGGTCTCGGTCAGTTGCGCACGTGAAAAGTCAGCCGTTACATCCGGCGTCAGATAGCGCGTCGGGTCATGAACCTCATAGAGCATCTGCTCTTTGACAGTAGCAATGTTGACCATGCCACCAGCCGCATCGAGTTTGGTGATGACTGCTTGTCCGTTCTCTTCAATCTCGGCAATCGGATATCCGCAGTCAGCTGGACGCGGCACGTCCTTACGCCCGGGATCAGCAAAATAGCCCCCCGTAATCTGCATCCCGCATTCCATCAGATGCCCAACCAGAGTTCCCTGGCCCAGCCGCTGCCAGTCATCCGTTGCCCAGCCAAACTGCTCAACCATTGGCGCCAAAAATAGCGACGGGTCCGCCACACGCCCAGTAATGACCACATCAGCACCTGTCTGCATCGCCGGCAAAATCGCATCAATACCAAGATAAACGTTCGCCCCGGCGAGTGGTCGACCAACCTCCGAAATCTTGCGCCCATCATAGTCAAACAGCACCGTATCATCGGTCATCTGGTCGGTAACGTCATCGCCAAGCACAGCTGCAACCTTCAGGCCCTTAAGCCCAAGCTCGCGCGCCACCTGAATGACCACTTCGGCGGCCGCCTCAACATGCGCAACGCCCATATTCGTCATAACGCGCGTACCGTTCGCTCGGCAGTGGCCAAGCACGCCACGCATCCGTGCGGCCAGCTGCGGGTTGTATCCACGCTCCGGGTTCAACTGCCGGTCGCGATGGCCAAATGCCAGTGTGCGCTCACCAATCGTCTCGAACACCAGCCAGTCGAGCGCCGCCTTCTCGGCAAGGTCAACTGCCGGCCCCAATCGGTCTGACGAAAACCCAGCTCCAGATCCCATCCGCATATTGCCGTTTCCTTATTCGCTGAGCTCTGCTCTATTGGTGCTTAACCTATCGCGCGATCGGTGCAATGAAAACCGCGCCGCGCAATTGATCCCCTACCGGAGTACCGCATGCCGACCCTCACATTTAACTGCGTCACCAACAATAGTGCGTCCAAAACCGTAACGTTTGAGTCGAGCAACCTGGTGCTTGCCGGTTGGACCGGACGTGACCGTGCAGCCGTCGAACACCACATCGAAGAGCTGAAAGAGCTCGGCGTCGCCCCGCCATCCTCAACACCGGTTTATTACCGCACCGGTGTCGAACTGTGCATTCAATCGGAACATCTCCAGGTCCTCGGGCCCGACACTTCCGGCGAGGTTGAATACGTCCTGCTCAGCATGGATGACGGCCTCTGGTTCACCGTCGGCTCTGACCAGACCGACCGCAAAGCCGAAGCCATCGGCATTGCCTTATCGAAACAACTGGCCGCTAAACCCATGGCCAAAACCGCATGGCGCGTCGCCGACTTCGCTGAGATTTGGGATGCCCTGATGATCCGCTCATGGGCAACCATCAACGGCGAGAAAGTGCTCTATCAGGAGGCTCCATTCGGCTCCATCCTATCGCCAGCCGAACTCATCAGGAACTACAACGGCAGCGATACACTGCCGGTCGGCACTGTCATGATGTCCGGCACGCCCGCTGCCATCGGCGGCATCCGCCCGGCCGAACGGTTCGACATCGAGATCGCCGACAAACTCGGCACCCGCCGCATCAACCACGGCTACGACATCGAAGTCCTACCGGTCATCAGTTGAGCCGTTGGCAACGCCGACTTAACTACGGTTCAGTTCAAAGCCCACGCTCAAGATAGACGACGCCCTTTTCATCTTCGATTTCCCAGCGTTCGCCAATTTCACGAAAACCATGACGCTTGTGAAAACGCAACGATCCAGGATTGGGCGGCGCCAAGTTTACTTCGGCGAGCAGTACAGCACGCTCGCCGGCAAACCGCTTGGCAACAGCATCATAGAGCATCCCTCCAAGCTGCTGCCCACGCGCATCCTCGGATACCGCAACCCGGTCGATATATGCGAAGCGGTGGTGACGCGCCGAAATCCATTTATAGTTGAGGCTAGGATAATCGAGCCCTTCATACATGCACAACACAAAGCCGGCTGGTCGGCCATCAACTTCGGCAACCAGTGTCGCCGCGCTAACATCGCGCACCAACGCATCAAACGTATCGCGTGGCACCGAGCCCACGCCCGGCACGGCCGCTTCGTTGATCGCATGCAGCGTGGCAAGATCGGCTTCACACCACTCACGTATCGTCATCTGATATCCCTTGATGCAGCTTGTCACCTCATTCGCAGCATCACGTCACCGGCAGCATCACATGTTCACGGTAGGCTGCCCGCTCGGTCAGCCGCTCATACCAGGCCCGGACATTCGGAATATCGCCATGCTCAACCGGCAACGCGAACCAGCGGTAAACAACACACCCAAGCGGAATATCGGCAACTGTTAACTGATCGCCACAAACAAACGTCCGGTCAACCAAACGTGCATTCAGTCGCGCCAGTGCGTCGCGCACCTTGTCCCCATTCGTTTCGACAGACTTCATATTACGTTCACTCTCAGGCGTCCGTATCAGGTTCCAGAACACCGGTGTCATTGGTGGATGAATGGCGGTCTGTTGCCAATCCATCCACATCTCAGCGTCGGCGCGCTCGGCATCCCCCTCAGGCATCATTTGTCCCGCAGAATGCTTGGCTGCAAGATACCGAACAATCACGTTCGATTCCCAGAGCACCACACCATCATCGTCAATCGTTGGCACGAGGCTGTTCGGGTTCATCGCCCGATACCAATCTTCATTCACCTTGCCGAACGCCATCCCGGCAGTTTCATGCTCGTACTGCAGGCCCAGCTCATTGGCAGCCCACATGACCTTCTGCACATTAATAGAATTCGGGCGGCCGAATATTTTCAGCATGAAATTAGGTTCCTCAGGGCTGTCTGTTTTGGTCAGCAAAGTTCGATTGATACAACGGAGAATGACGAGCTACGTTATGGGTGCTCTCAGAGCCCAACGACAGGATGTCCATCCGCCTTCAATGGGCGGCGCATGACGAGAAGCCGCTTGGCTTCGTCCATCCGATCAAGGCGTAACAGGGCGCCCAGATACATGAACTCCAGTAAGTCGCGCTGCGCCCGGCTGCCACCAATCCGTTCATGGTCCGACATCACCGGTGTTAGGAAGCCAATCGCCTCCGCCCACGACTGCTTCGCGAACGCACGAAACGCTTCTGACATCTTCGACACAAGATCACGGGCCGGACCTTTGGCGTCGACAATCACCTTTTCAAGCGCCTCGCTCTTACCCGCTACAGCATGCGCCAGGCCGGCATGCACATCGGCAAAAGCAATACCGGGGTTCGAAAACATCTTCTGCGCGTACGCACTGGTTTCTTCCCACAGGTCAGCTCGGCGCGGCTGACCAGCCAGCTCGGAACGCATCAGAAACGATGCCGTATCTGTCAGAATATTCAGCGGCGGACCAGACGCATTCGCCGGACGCACATGCCCGTCGATGAGCTCCCACGCGCGATCCGTATCGCCGCGCTCCATCGCCCACAACGCAACATGCCAGCAAATATGGCACATCAACGGCGAACGCGGGTCATAGTTTTCCCGCCAATCGGAGATGTATTTGTAGCCAGCTTCCGTCTCTCCGTTCTCATAATAGATATGAGAGCGGACATGCGCACCGTGCGCGCTGTTTGGATTGCCCGCCAGAGAGCGCTCAATCGTCTCCACGGAGCGGGCGATTTGGCCAACTTCGCACTGCGCGAATGCATGCGCCGTATTAAACCACCAGTCATCATCGTAGTGCGGTGCCAGACTGTTCAGAAACGCAAGCTGCTCAGCTTCACGACCAGCCATACCGCTAAAACCAATCAAACCGAATACGCTGGTACAAGGCTGCACAACAAGCGCGTCGCGTGGATGATCGACGGCGTTAGCGCGCATCGCCTTCAAGGCACCCGCCCCATTACCGCCAATCAGCAGGCTCATTGCCGCGATATGCCCTTGCTCGCGGCTCGTCAGCGCATTCGATGCGGCAAGCTGTTCCGCTTTCGCCATGGCATCTCGCGCTTCAGCGCCTCGCGCCATCACCTGGCACCCTCGCGCAAGCCCGGCATAGGCAAGTGCAAAGCCGTCATCAGCATCAATGGCGCGCTGAAACGCGTCTTCCGCGCCGTGGTTGCCAGACAGCACAAAATCAACGCCTTCGATGTAGGCATCTCGCGCAGTCGCAGAAGACGTTGAAAGCGCATTGCCATAGCGGTCAGTCTGCATCAGGTCAGTCCTCTTGAAATTGGATGTTTCATCTGAGCGGCAAACTCACCGCGTGCTTACTCGATATCAATCAAGCGCGTTCAGCTTTTCCAGGTTAGCAGCATGTAGGTCTTCTTCGCGGGCACCGACATCGTACGCCGGCGACAGGATCAGTTCCACCGCACTTACATCGATGCGCACAAAGCCGTCCATAATCTCAATATAACTTGCCCAGTCCTTCTCGAATGCTCCCCGCAATGCAGTATCCGCTTCAGTAATCGGCACCAGCTGACCTTTTCCGGTGACCCGCACTGCTTTGCGTTTCAGGACGTCAAGAAAGCACACCTCGACAGCCGGTCGTTGCTTCAGATTGGCAACCGTGCCCGGCGAGCGCAAATTACCGAATGCAATCGTCTTATCGTCGACAACCGCAAACGTCGCCTTGGTCGATACCGAAGGCGTGCCATCATCATTGATCGTTGCAACAGCGCCACCACTGTAGTCTCTGATCAACGTCTTCATTTCATCGCTCAGCATCAATACTTCTCCTGCGTCGACGTTAGCCCTAGAACTCGCTACTCGGTCGCCCAACTATTCAGCGGCATAGACGCTTTTTGCGCCACCGGTCTTTTGCGTCTTAAAAATCGAACCGGCATCCGGCGCCGGCGGCAAGGGCAGACGCACCGGCACGGCCTCACAACGTGGCACTGCCGTGAACTCGCCTGTAATGACGGTATCGTGCATTTCGTCCCAAAGCTTCTGCTGCCCCATCGCTGCCATACCGATCGTCGCAGCCGAACCAAACAACGGCCATGCATCAGCAGCACGGCACTCGTAAAATAGAATGTATCGATTGCGATCAGAATTGTTCGGCGACGAACCATGCAGCATGCGCACATGATGCACCGACATCGACCCGGCCTTGCCAGTCAGTGTCACGGCCTTGTCGTAGTCAAAGTCCGGATCTTCCGGATCAACCGCACCACAGAACACACCGTCCTTATTAGTGTGTGCCAACACCGGCCCTTTGTGCGATCCAGGAATAACCTGCAGCGGCCCATTCGCTTCATCGACATCTTCAAGCATCAGCCCGATTGCCAGCATCGTATCATTGGTATGCGGGTAGAACGCCCAGTCCTGATGCCACTCAACTGCCTGGCCGCCACCTGGCGCCTTGGTGTTGAGTTTCGTCGTTTGCAGCATCGTGTTCGGGCCGAGCAGTGTGTTCAACACTTCGGTCATTTTCGAGTTCTGCAGCGGATCCCAATACGCTGACCGGTTCAACTTATGCGGCAGCTTGATCCGCGTCAGTCGCGGGTTGTTCGGCCCATGCCCATCATCCAGATCAAAGCGATGATCGCTCGTAGTCATGGTCCGCGACTGGTCGATCAGCGCCGCTGTCGCCTCGCGCATCACGGCGAGCTGCTCCGGGCTGATGGCATCCTCAACCAGTAGATATCCGTCACGGTCAAAAGCTTCAATCTCTTGCTGGCTCAGCATGGCCGCACCTCTTGTCGTTGCCGCGTCTAGGCTTCTTTGTGTACCGAAATACCCGTAACAAGCCTATGCCTCTCGCCCGGCTGCAGTCGAATTTTGGCCGGCGAAACATTGCCTGTCTCGATGCACACCATACCACGATAAGCGACAGCCGATCCCATGTCATCCAGCCGGGCTAATTTCTCAACCCACGGGTTCCAAACAATCACGTTCGAAGCCCCACTGTGCTCTATCGTAATACTTCGCCTGAGCACCTCGTCATGCAGTTCAATCGGTCCGGTCAGGTTCTGGTAAATCCTGTCAGTTTCAGCATTAATCGCAATCGACGCCCCCGTCGCCGGGCATTCATCACCTGTCAGCTTGTCAATATACGGTGATGCTTCAAGCCCGGAAATAGAGATATTCTCGATATCTCCGACACTGAAATATGTATGCAGTGCCTCGGTGAACTCAATCGGGTGCGGGTCAATATTTGTCACCTCGAATGCGATACTGAGCGTCTCACCTATCCCGTAGACAATTCTGGGCCGTGATGCATGCGGCCAATACTGCGATTGATCAGTCAAGCCTGGCAGCTCCAGAGCAAACCGCGCCAACGGCACTCCTTCATCCACATGCTCAAACGTCCAGGTATTCGTCCGCGCAAAACCATGCGATGGCCAATCATCTTGCGTTTGATGCCCCCCAAACCATGGCCAGCATACCGGTATGCCGCCGCGAATAGGCACACACTGATCGAACATCGCACGATCAGACAACCACAAAACCGGATCATGTCCAGCTGGCTGCCACTCAAGCATCTGCCCGCCAAACAAACTGATGCGGCCGCGATGCCCAAGCCGATCAACCTCAACGATCGGGCCCGACGCCTCATCGCCAACAAGCCGCATATCAGTTCCGAGCAACCGCTCAATGTCGCCGCGCAGCAGAGCCATAACTCACACCATCGCGGCTTTGGCAGCTGCCACGATCTTCTCCGGTGTCACCCGGATCTCATTTTCAAGCGGCGGCGAAAACGGCACCGGCACGCGCGGCGCACCAATACGCTTGGCAGCTTTGATGTTCTGCGGCCCAAGCCGGTCAACAATTGTTGCCACCACTTCGCCGCCAAACCCGCCAACTTCAACCGCTTCATGCGCAACCAGCAGTCGCCCGGTTTTCTTGACCGACGCTGCAACCGCATCAATGTCCCACGGCCATATCGTCCTAAGATCAAGCACATCCGCCTTGATGCCATCCTTCGCGAGTGTCTCCATCGCCTCTCCAACTTGAGGCGTCAACGCACTCCACGTTACGATCGTCAGATCACTGCCCTCACGCATCACCCGCGCCTTGCCAAACGGGATCGGCTCAATCACGGCTGGCACGTCCCCTTCAACGCCCCACAGATCCTTCGGATCAAAGAACAGCACCGGATCATCCGAACGTATTGCCGTCACCAGCAACCCAGCCTGATCCTCTGCCGTCGACGGCGTTGCGATCGTTACTCCTGGCAGATGCGCGAACCAGGCTTCCAGCATCTGGCTGTGCTGGGCCGCTGAATTGCGCCACATCCCATGCGGCATCCGCACAACAACAGCCGGAGTCGCCTGACCGCCAAACATGTAGCGTACCTTCGCGATCTGATTGACCAGCTCATCCATCGCGCACATTACAAAATCGAAGATTCGCATCTCGATGATCGGCCGCGTACCAACCAGCGCCGCGCCGAGACCGGCCCCCATAATCGTCGACTCCGAGATCGGCGTTGACACAATCCGCTCTGCCCCGAACTCATCGTGAAAATCGCGATACTGCCCCCAGAGGCCACCACGCGCGACGTCTTCGCCAAGCACCCAGACCCGCTTATCCGCGCGCATCTCCTGCAGCACTGCAAGCCGTCCGGCTTCGTTCAACGTTACCCGTGCACTTACGCCTGCCATTTCATTGCTCCCGTATCCTGCACATCGTCATAGGCAACCGCACCAGCTGGCCACGCCGCCGCATTGGCCGTCGTGCGTGATGCCTGCATTTCCGCTGCAGCTTCAGTTACCATCGCATCACACTCAGCGCCGCTCACGCCAGCCTCGAAAAGCGTCGCGCGTAATCGCGCAATCGGGCACCGCGCCTTGCCAGCTTCCACTTCGGCAGGATCGCGCCAGGCAGCCGCATCCGTTGACGTATGCCCTGTCCACCGGAACGTTTTGGCATGTAGCAAATGCGGTCCACTACCTGCCCGAATACCTGCAACAATGCGCCCAACCGCTGCATCCACGGCGGCCACATCATTGCCATCAACACCCGTCGCCGGCACGCCGAGTGATTCCGCGCGCGCCGACACACCCGGCCCCGCCGTCACGCTCGCCGTCGCGGTAAAGGCTGCAACACCATTATCTTCGCAAACAAACAGCACCGGCAGCTTATAAAGTGCAGCCCAGTTCAACCCTTCGAGAAACGGGCCACGGTTCGCAGCGCCATCACCGAACATGCACACAGCGACCGCATTCGAGCCAAGCATCTTCAGCCCCTGGGCTGCCCCAACCGCGATTGGAATGCCACCGCCCACAACACCGTTAGCACCGAGCATCCCAACCGAGAAATCCGCGATATGCATCGAGCCGCCCTTGCCCTTGCAATAGCCGCTCTCGCGCCCGAATAACTCGCCAAACATCGCGTCCGGTTGTGCGCCTTTAGCCAGCGCATGTCCGTGCCCCCGATGATTAGATGTCAGTCGATCATCATCACGAAGGTTCGCGCAAACACCCGCAGCAACACCTTCCTGTCCGATCGAAACATGCAACGGTCCCGGCATCTCACCGTTCTGATGAGCCGCCATCGCCGTTTCCTCGAACGCGCGTATTCGCACCATAGTCCGAAACAGCTCCTTCAGCCGCGCCGCGTTGTGGCCAGCCCCTCCGGGCGTTGCGTTGTCAGTTGTCATGCTTGAATTATTCCCTTTGCAAACCACGCCGCAATGTCTTGCCAAGCGCTCAGCATCCGTGAGCTCACCCGCAAAATCAACCCGCCCGACCGAGGTATCACAGGCATTATCTTGGCTCTGTCTGAATTGTCGACTTGAACCTCACATGCTTTCCTCCCTTCCTGTCCCCCGGGGAAATGCATTAGCATTCATTCGAGTGCACTCCCCCATCCACGAACCAAGGACATTTGATGTCTGACAACTATATCGTGCTCGACAGCGTGACACATCTGACCGTGGCCCATCGCGGCATGGCATCATATTGCGCCTCGCATGGCGGCATCTATGCGGGCTACTACGCTGCCAAATGCGGCGCCGGCGCTGTCATCCTCAACGATGCCGGCATCGGCCGCGACCAAGCCGGCATTGCAGGCCTCACACTGCTCGATAATCTCGGCGTACCGGCAGCCACCATCTCGCATCGCTCTGCCCGTATTGGCGACGGCGCTGACGGACCAGCCCGCGGCATCCTCTCAACGGTCAATGTAGCCGCACGCGCACTCGGTCTCCTCGAAGGCATGCCCTGCGCCCAAGCACTCGACATCCTAAGTCACGCAAACTTGCAACCGTCTCCCGCGCCAGCCCCCCAGGCCGAAGCTCGTTTCGACGACGAAATCGCTGGTCGCGACGGCGTCCGCGTCATCATCACCGACTCAAATTCGCTCGTTGAACCAGAAGACGCCGGTCACGTCTTCGTCTCAGCCTCGCATGGCGGCCTGCTAGGTGGCCGGCCCGAAACCGCCGTCAAATATCCGGTCTTCGCCGGTGTCTACTGCGATGCCGATCGCGGTGCTGATGATGCGGGCCTTTCCCGGTTGCCCGCACTGGATGATCGTGGCATTGCAGGGGCCTGCGTCTCAGCGTTCTCTGCCCGCATTGGAGACGGTCGTTCCATTTACAACGACGGGATCATCAGTGCCGCAAACGAAACCGCAGCTCAATATGGTGGCCTCATCGGCCAGAGCTGCCGCGAATTCGTCCGGCTTATGGTCGATACCCGCGTCAAACAGATCAGCTAACGAGGATTCTCATGACCGACGCTAACACCGATGCGACATCGAACGTAAAGCGGCCCATGTCCGGCGGCCAGGCGCTGGCAGAAATGCTAAAACTGCACGAGGTCGGCCCGATGTTCGGCATGGGCGGGTTTCAACTGCTGCCGTTCTACGAAGCCTGCCGTGCGCTCAAGCTCAAACACTATCTGATCAATGACGAACGCTCCGGTGCATTCGCTTCCGATGCCTACGCAAAAGCAACCAACCGGCCAGGCATTTGCGATGCGACGCTTGGGCCTGGTGCGACCAACCTCGTCACCGGCATCGTCGAGAGCTTGAACGCTGGCATGCCAATGGTTCTGATCATCGGCGATGCCAACCGCGAGCACGCTTGGAAGAACATGACGCAGGAAACGCGCCAGCTCGAAGTGCTACGCCCGATCGTCAAAGAAGTCATCCGCGTTGAAGTCATCCAGCGCATTCCCGAGCATGTCCGCCGCGCTTTCGCCGTTGCAACCAGCGGCCGTCCCGGCCCTGTTATCATCGATGTGCCAGAAGATATCGCGCACGGCGAATATGATTTCGATGCAAGCGATTTTTGGGTCGATCCCAGCACGCTGAAAGCCCAGGCACGCCGCATGATGCCGGACCCGAGCGACCTCGAACGAGCGGTCGCAATGCTTGCCAAAGCAAAGCGCCCCATCATCATGGCAGGTGGCGGCCTGCACATCTCGGAAGCCTACGACGCGCTGCTCGATCTCGCAGAATCGCAAGGTATTCCCGTTGCCCACACCATGACCGGAAAAGGCGCCATCGCCTGTTCGCATCCGCTATCAGCAGGCCTTTTCGGGCGCTATGACCGCATCGCCAACGAATTAATCGCACAGTCAGACTGCCTTCTCGTTGTTGGCTGCAAACTCGGCGAGATCGCAACCAAGCGCTTTTCGCTAATCGCACCGGGCAAGCCACTAATTCACATCGAAATCGATCCAACCGAAATCGGTCGCACGACCCGCACGGACGTCGGCCTCGTCGGCGATGCCCGCTTATCTCTAACAGCACTGTCACAAGCCCTCAGCGATGGCGGCGCGCGCGCCAAATCCCGCGTCGACTATCTCGCCGAGATTCCAAAACGCATGGCCGAATGGATGGCTGGCGCTGCCGACCGGATGGAAAGCACCGAAACACCAATCAATGTCGGCCGCCTGATGGGCGAGCTCAATAAGATCATGCCGGATGACGCAACACTCGTCGCAGATGGCGGTTTTGCAGCACACTGGGGTGGCTTGATGTTTGACACCAAAAAAGCCGGCCGCCACTTCATGCCAGACCGCGGCTTCGCCTCAATCGGTTATGGTGTACCCGGCGGCATCGGCGCCCAAATTGGTGTTGGCCCGGATCGTAAAGTCGTCAGCCTAACCGGCGACGGCGGCTTCAACATGTCGATGGGTGACCTCGAAACGGCCCGCCGCGTCGGTGCCAACTTCACCACGATCATCTTCAACAACGCCGCATCAGGTTACGTCAAAGCTCTACAGCATGCCGTGTTTGGCGAAGGCCACTACCAGTCATCAGACCTGATTGAGATGGACTACTCACAGATCGCAAAAGGTTTTGGCTGTCACGGCATCCGCGTCACGGATCCGGAAAAACTGAGTGGCGCGCTCGCCGAAGCACTTGAGAACACCGACACGCCAAGCGTCCTCGACGTCGTTGTCACCCGCGACCCAGCCAAAATGCTGCCAGCTGCCGATAACCGCACACTTAAAGTCGAGAAGGGCGATCGGCCCGTTTGAAAACGAGCGGGCATCACATCGGCCTCTCTATCAATGCTGCAAACCAAAGGTTCAGTCATGACAAAAAGCAACATCCGCCGCGTCGTGACTGGTCACGACGGCAATGGCAAAGCGGTCATCATTTCTGATGGACCGACACCCCATGTCAAAACCTCGCCGCATCGTCCGGGCGTCGTCATCAACAATCTCTGGACAACGGACAGCATGCCTGTCCCAATCCACGGCTCAACTGATCCCGTAACCGCCGCAATGAAACTGGAGCCGGTCGCAAACGGCATGAACTTCCGTGTCGTCGAATTCCCACCAGAAGCGGATTACATCAACAACATCTCAGATGAGGACGCTCAAAAAGCTTTCGACGCCATGGGTGCCGGCCACGCGCTCGAAGGTGACGCCCACGGCGGCAAAGCTCGGCATCCCTTCATGCACAAGACCTCGACGCTGGACTACGCCATTATTCTCAGCGGCGAAGTCTACATGATGCTCGACGAAGACGAAGTGCTCATGAATGCTGGCGATGTCTGCATTCAGCGCGCCACCAATCACGTCTGGTCCAACCGCTCCAATGAGATCTGCCGCATTGCATTCATCTTGATTGACGGTCAGGAGACATAACGCTAAGGATTTTTCCTTTTACCCAGCGACAGCCGCATAATAACTGAGATCAATATACTTATCAGGCTGCGTCAGCGGCGCGCTGCCGCTGCCAAATTCAGTTCGCAACTCAAGAACCATATTCACACCGTCCACCACCATCGCACCATTCGGCGTCAACCCTGAGCGCGGAGACAGCAACGACTCCATCACGGCATCGACCACACCTGGTTTGATTTGCGGCATCTTCGCGATCAACAGCTGCGCAGCCTCGGCTCTATTGGTCGGATCAAGCGTCCATTTGAGCCCTTTGAGGTAGCCCGCTATATACCCTTTCAGTGCCCCAGGGTTAGCTTCCGCCCAAGACCGGCACGCCGCAAAACAACCGCCCTGATAGTGAGCCAGAACGTCTGTGCTCTTTTCCAGAATACGAAAACCATTAGCGCGCGCAATGCTGCTGAATGGCTCAATCAGAATAGTCCCGGCATGCTCACCAGCTTTCACTGATTCCCAACGCTGCGGCGTCGCACCGACAGCTGCGAATTGATAGTCTCCTTCAGCAAGTCCCGCATTCGCCAGCATACGATAGAGCACAAACGCGAACCCGGTCGTCAGCGCATCGAGCGCCAGCATTCGTCCTTTGAGTTGCTCATAGCGCTCAATCTCCGGTGCCACCACCAGCGACAACTCGATTTGCGTTGCGCCCATAAACGCAAACAAGTCTGGCTCTCGCACCAACTCGGCAACGCCTTGCCCTTCCTGATAGGCAACCACATTGTCAAAAGCCGTCCCACCAATCTGGTAATTATCGGCCACCAGCTCCTGCGCCATGTAGGCCGAATTCGGCGTATGACTCATATTGGGCGCGACACCGTGCTCAACAAAAAATCCTTTCTCGAGCGCTGCAAATATCGGTAAATTCGGCGCGCCAGGAAAAGTAATCAATTCGATCGGCGTCATTGTGCAGCCTTTGCTGTTTGTATGGCCTGCCAGATACGGTGCGACGTAACCGGCATGTCGATATCGGCAACGCCAAGCGGCCCGAGCGCGTCAAGCACAGCATTAACCACTGCGGCCAACGCCGGCGTTGTACCACCTTCACCGCCAGCCTTGATCCCAAGCGGATTGGTCGGCGACAGAACCTCGACGATCTCCGCTTGAAGTTGAGGGAAGTCATCAGCCCGCGGCATCGTGTAGTCCATGAACGAGCCGGTCAGCGGTTGCCCAGTTTCAGGTTCGTAGTAGCAATGCTCAAACATTGCCTGCCCGACGCCCTGCGCAATCCCACCATGGGTCTGGCCATGTACGATCATCGGATTAATGCAGCGCCCAACATCGTCAACGGCGACATAGCGCGTAATCGTTGGCGCACCAGTGCTCGGATCGATTTCAATTTCACACGCAGCGCATCCGTTCGGAAAAACCGGGTCATGCATTTCATTGTCGGAGATCGCAATCAATCCATCAGCAAGCTCATCCGGCAACTCGATGCCTTCAATGGCCACCGCCAATTCAAACCAGTCAAACGTATGATTGATACCTGGCCGCCCAAAGCGTCCTTCATCGAACACAACATCATCTGCTGCACAGTTAAACAAAAGCGTCGCAATGGCCTTACCTCGCGCAATCAATCCAACGGATGCCATCGCCATAACAGTCGCCGCATGCCGCATCGAACGACCGGAATGCGAACCACCACCAACCTTCACGATATCTGTATCGCTGTACGTGATCGCAATCTCATTCGGCGTCACAAAAAGAAGATCCGCCATCACTTGGGCGAAGCTGGTTTCGTGCCCTTGGCCGCTTGGCTGCGTCCCAACCACCACATCAATGCGTCGCTCCGTTCGGACACGCACCTCGGCACGCTCCTTCGGCGCACCAATCGACGACTCGACATAATGCGCCAGCCCTCGGCCAAGCAATTGACCTCGCGCCTCGACCTCACGCCGACGCGCCGCAAAGCCGTTCCAGTCAAGCAACCGCATCGCTTGATCGAGGTTCGATTCATACGTGCCACTGTCGTAGGTCATACCGACCGCATTGGTGTATGGCATCTGCTCTGGCGCAACGAGATTGCGCCGCCGCAGCTCGATCGCATCAATCTTCAGCTCTTTCGCGGCCTTCTCAACCAGCCGCTCGATCGCATACGTCACCTCAGGCCGTCCTGAGCTGCGATAAGCCTGCGTCGGCACTGTATTGGTGAACACGGAGCGCGATCTAAGCGACGCGCAGGGAATATTGTAACTGCCGGTTATCAAACCGGAGCCCTTGCCAAGCGGCGACAACGACACACACCGCGCGCCGGCATTAGAAATGTTGTCGGCACGCATCGCCAGAAACCGGCCATCGGCGGCAAGTGCCAGCTCAACCGTTGTGACAAGGTCTCGCCCTTGATAGTCGCTCAGAAACGACTCGGAACGCGTTGCCGTGTATTTGACGGGACGGCGCAGTTTCGCAGACGCCCAAAGCACAAGACCATACTCAACATAAACTCGGTTGCGCGTGCCGAAATTGCCACCAACATCGTAGGACAGTATCCGCAGTTGGTCAGCCTCAATACCAAGCGCAACGGCCAGTTCGGCCTTTTGTTTTACGGCACCCCCGCTGCCGGCATAGAGCGTGTAACGCCCGCTTTCATCATCGTATGCCGCGAGCGCGGCACGTGGTTCCATCGGAACGCCGGTCACTCGGTCAATATGGAAGCGCGCCTCAACGACATGGTCAGCGGCAGCAAATGCAGTGCTCGTCGCGACGCTGTCGCCAAATTCGGTATCGACCAAAACATTGCCGGGTAACTCATCCCAGACCTCAACAGCACTGTCTTGCATCGCCTGATCGACAGTTAGAACGAAAGGCAATTCCTCGTATTCAACATCAATCAGTTCTACGCCATCAAGCGCGGCAGCTCGCGTATCACCAACAACCAGAACAACAGCCTCACCAACGTGGCGCACTTTATCCGCCGGCAACAGAACATGCGGCCCAATGAAAACGTCACTGCCATTGGGGCCCGCCAACTTCAGATCATACTTTGTCTTCGGCAACGGATAATGCGGGATCGCCTCAAGTCCGTCGGCGATGCAGTCAGCACCAGTAAAAACACCGAGCACACCGGGGACCGCCAACGCGGCTGCAATATCATAAGATTTGATACGTGCATGCGGATGCGGCGAGCGCACAATCGCTGCATAGCCCTGGCCGTCCAAACTAAAATCATCGCTGAACTGGCCTTGACCAGTCACCAGACGCTCATCTTCTTTACGCCGGAGTGGTTGACCAACGGTGCGAAACTGGAATTCGTCTTCACTCATCAGGAAGCCGGCGCCTTCAAAATCTCTTCGACAACCATTTGTACTTCAAGCGCTTCCTCCAAAGAGGCCAGATTGGTCTGCTCGCCCATCGCCAACGCAGCCACCTTGTCGAGCTGTCGCTTGAGAATGAGCGGTCGCGCTTGCTCGTTCGGCAATGCATCTGCAGGCGCCTGCCATTCCCCGTCAACTTCACGCTCGGCGTATGACCAATCGCGCAATCGGACTCGACCGTTGGTGCCACTCAGTGTCCAAGTATTGTGATCGTCCTTTTCTGTGGTCCCTGTGCCGCCAAGCATCTGGACAGGCATTTCGCCCGCATGCAGGTCAGCAGTAATCGTACGCTCGCTGCGCCCAGAATCTGGATAGGCACAAGTAGAACCATGCAGTCTGAGCCGCCCGAAAATGCGGCGTGACAGAAACAGAAAATGTGAGCCTACTTCGCGCGTAAAACCCCCTTCGGCGCGATCATCAAGCCAACTGATTGCGTCCATTTGCCAAGTCCGTGGCCACGCAGCAAAAGCCAGATCGATATCGACACGCTCAGGAACACCGACGGTGCCATCCGACATCCATCGCTGAATATGATCAACGGCAAATGACGAAGCAAACGGAAAATTGACGCCAGCACGCATACCGCGCTTCGCCATATCGCTGACCACTTTCGCCGCCGCATCACCATCCGTTGACAATGGCTTTTCGCAGAGCGCGGCCTTGCCCTCATCGGCGCATTGCGTGAGATATTGCAAATGACTGGCAGGCGGTGACGCAATATGCAGACAGTCTGACTGCGCAATGACTGCATCTGCGGATTCAAACGCCGTAAGTGATGGGTCGATACTTTTGAGTTTGTCAGCCGTTCCCGGACTCGGATCGTAAACACCGGTGACCGTCAACGTTGCTTTGTCATGATTGAGAGCTGCTCGGGCGAGCCGCTCTCCCATTATGCCAAAACCGACAAAGCCAAGCTTTACGGGACCAGATGTAGTCGCCATGTCCGCGGTTGCTCCCCAAGCTGCGAGACCCTGTTATCTCGTTGACTACCACGGCATCACGCCAAAGAACCATCGCACACGCGATGCTCACTCCCGCTCAAAGTCCGCGTAGAACCGGCAGAGGCTTGGCCGCAAGCACGCGCCATGTACCGAATGCGCCAAAGGCCAGGATCAGAACCACGGAAACAATCAACGCGCCCGCGACGGCAAACCACGAGAACACGAGTTCGGTTTCCAGAACTTGGCTTGTCACAACCCAGGCGGCAATCGTCCCAACGCCCAGTGCCACGCAGGCTGTCACGAATGCCAACAGACCATATTCAGCAAAGTGCGAAAGCAACAACTTGCGCCGTGTCGCCCCGATACATTTCAACACAACAGCCTGCAAAACACGCCTTCGTTGTGCAGTCGCAAGCGCACCCGCCAATACCAGCGCGCCAGCCAGCAGTGTGATCCCTGCTGCGACGCGAACCGCAATCATCACTTTGCCAAACACGGCCGCAAACGTATTGATCGCATCGCGCACATTGATCACCGTAACGTTCGGTAATCGCTTGCCCAGTTCGCGAGATGCAGCGGCGCGCGCAGCGATCGGTGTCGACTTCGGGAATCTGACAGTTGCAAGCAGATTATGCGGCGCAGCCTTGAGCGTGCTTGGCGAAAAAACCATCACGAAGTTAATCGCAAGGCTCTCCCATTCGACCTGACGCAAACTGCTAACCCGCGCTGTTATATTCCGCCCAAGAATATTGACGGTCAAAGTATCGCCGACGCTAAGGTTCATTTCTCCCGCGAGCTTTGCAGCAAAGGATACCTGCGGCTCGCCATTGTCATTTTGATTCCACCATTTTCCCGCAACCAACTTAGAGCCCTTGGGCAAAGATGCGGAATACGTCAATCCCCGGTCACCGTTCAGAACCCATTTCGCTTCAGGCGCAATTTTGGCCTTATCGGCCGCAACGCCTTTGATCCGCACAATCCGCCCGCGCAACATCGGCGCCAACTCAATCCGTGCGTTCGGCGCAAGCTTATGAATAACGCCAACAAAGGCCTTACGGTCTGACTTGTTGATGTCGATGGCAAAATAATCGGGTCCGTTTTCTGGCATCCGGCCGCGCAACTCAGCAACCAGCGATGCATCGACGAGCGCGATAGCAACGAGCAACGACAAACCCGCACCAAGCGACAATACCACCGATCGCGCCAGGCCACCTGGCGCTGCAAGCCCAGTGATCGCAAGTGCAAGCTCGGGCCGCCGAGGCCGTGGCACACGTCGGGCAACCCATGTCACGCCGTGACCAATCAACCAAAAGACCGCCAGTATCGCGATCATGCCAATAAGAAAACCAACCGCTAACTTCGGAGCGCCCGTCGCCCAGGCAGCAAAGCCAAGCAGCCCCAACCCAGCCAACACCAAACAGAACAATATCTTTCGGCTTGGCCACCACACTCCGCCATCAATCTCATCTCGGAAGAGTGCTGCTGGTCGAATACGCTCGGCTTTGCCTAGTGGCCACAGCACGAACAGCAACGTCACCAGCAGCCCATAGAGCAAACCGGTGCCGACATTCGCCCACGAAAATGACGCCCCAAGTTCAATCGGAAGAAGTGAGCCATACAGCGAACTCAGCACCATCGGCACAACGCTGCCGATTGCAACACCGAGTACCGTGCCGATGGCAGCAATCAGCAATACTTGAATCAGGTAAATGCCAAGTACCATTCCGTTCGCAGCCCCCACGCTCTTGTAGGTGGCGATTGCTGTGCGGCGCCGGTCGACAAATGTCTGCACAGCATTGGCAACACCAACACCGCCGATCATCAAGGCCGCCAGCCCCAACAAGGTCAGAAATTGGCGTAGCCGGGTAAGAAGTCGCGTAATCGATGGGCTAGGATCTCGACGGTCCCGCACAATAAAGCCGCTCTCTGGCAGAGCTTCCCTTATCGCCTCGCGCATTTTTAGCACTGTCTCTAACGGAGCAGCTTCAGCGCCACGCGTCGCTAATACGTAGCGCCAACTGATCAACGTTCCGGGCTGCACCAGACCTGTCCGTGCAAGCGTTTCATGACTGACCATGACGCGCGGCCCGAACGCGAGCCGAGCCGCAATCTTGTCAGGCTCATTCGCAATCACACCGGTAATCGGTACGGCCAAGCTACCAAGCTTGACCGCATCACCAACCTTAAGCCCCAATCGATCGAGCAGACTTTGCGCAACGACGGCCCCTTCGCTCTTTCGTATGGCGGCATCAACGTCTTTGTCACCGACGAGACGAAGACCACCCAACATCGGATAAACAGCATCAACCGCCTTAATCTCAACCAGCGCCTGATCATCTCCACTGACAAGGCGAGCCATCGATCGCATTGTTGCCAACTCGCTCGTGCGGCCTTGCTTATCCAAGAAAGCACGTTCCGCTGCACTTGCCCGCTGGTGGATGCGCCTCAGGGTGACGTCACCACCAAGTAGCTGTCGACCTTGTGCTGCAAAGCCGTTGAGCAATCCGTCAGTCAAGGCGCCAACACCAGTGATTACGCCGACACCCAGCGCAATGCAGGCAATAAATATTCCGAAGCCGCTAAGCCCAGATCTCATCTCGCGCATTGCCAAGCGCCACATCAGAATGATTGGCCAACGCGAGCGAGATGCCGCCCTATCACTGTCGGTCAAGTCATCCGCTGCCTGCGCGACGCTCATGCTAATTCTCCGGCCAAATCCCCGGCTAAGGCTCCGACAGAAGCTTCCTCTGTTATGCGCCCATCGGCCATACGCACAACAACATCGCATTGCTCAGCCAGCGCCTCGTCGTGCGTCACAAGAATGAGCGTGGCGCCATCTCGTTTTTGCAAACGAAACAGCAAATCAACGACTGACCGCCCCGTTGCTTTGTCTAGATTCCCGGTTGGTTCATCAGCCAGCAGAAGTTGTGGTTTTGGTGCCAGTGCCCTTGCCAAGGCCACTCGCTGTTGCTCTCCCCCCGAAAGTTGCGCCGGATAATGATCAAGTCTTTCGCTCAATCCAACATCGGTCAAAAGCGCCCGTGCCCGCATGAGCGCATCCGAACGGCCCGTCAGCTCTAACGGTAAAGCAACGTTCTCAAATGCCGTCATCGTTGGCACAAGGTGAAACGATTGAAAGACAATACCAATCCGTCGTCCGCGCACGTCAGCGAGCTGATCTTCGCTCAACGCTGAAAAATCATCCCCTGTCACCAGCACCTGGCCCCGGGTTGCCCGCTCAAGCCCCGCAATGATCATCAGAAGAGACGTTTTGCCGGAGCCGGAAGGCCCGACAACAGCAACTGAACGGCCCTGCGTGATCGACCACGTTAGACCGCGCAAAATATCCACAGGTCCCGCCCGACTGGATAATGTTAACTCAACGTTATGGAGATCCACAACATTGTGCTGGCGCGACAACGATTGTCCCGGCGAAGCATTGCCGCTTGGTAAGCTCTCGACCGAAACCTGCTTGTCCATGACCACTGCCTTTGAGAAAACGATGGATTGCGTGCCTCTTTAGGCACGACTGTGTCAACGTCACATCGAAGCCACGCCCTCACGTCATATCTGATTGTCGGGCGCGAAATATGATTGAGCCGAATTCAAACGGGGACAACGATGACAATTGCGCAAATGGGGGTGGCCTCGATCGGTTCCAAGACCAATTTAACGAATTGGCTTGCCACCGCCATGTCGATTATCGGATTTGCCGTATTGACTTCAAATGCCACTCTGGCCGCTGGCAAAAAGGTCCACATCACAGCCTTCGGCGACAGCCTCACGGCCGGCTACGGCTTGCCGCCGGCTGCTGATTTTGCAAGCCGCCTCGAAATCGCTCTCACTAAACGTGGTCACAAAGTCCGCGTTACAAATGCCGGCGTCTCAGGCGACACCACATCGGCCGGACTGGCACGCTTCGACTGGGCTGTTTCAGACGATACCGACGCTGTTATTCTGGAACTTGGTGCAAACGATGCGTTGCGCGGCATTCCCCCCCTAATCGCCCGTAAAAATCTTGATAAAATCCTTAGCAAGCTGGCAGCACGCAAAATCCCGGTGCTTATTGCCGGCATGCGAGCACCCGCCAATTGGGGGAAGGACTATGAGGCCGCATTCAACCCCATATTCGCTGACCTCGCCAAACAATACCAAGCCCAGCTCTACCCATTTTTCCTGGAAGGCGTCATCGACAAGCCAAGCTTAAAACTAGCAGACGCTCTCCACCCAAATGAAGCTGGCGTCGATGAAATCGTCCGCCGTATACTCCCAACAGTCGAAAAACTCATCGCCCGCGTAAAGACCCCATGACCCAGCGCTCTATTCTGATCACCGGCTGCTCATCCGGCATCGGGCTTGCCTCTGCACGTGCCATGCATCAGCTCGGATGGCGCGTGTTTGCAACTGCGCGCACGCCTAAAGACCTGGAACGCCTAAACGGCAACGAGGGCGTCGAAGCGGTCCACCTTGACCTTGCTGACCCACAATCGATCGCTGCCTGCGCTGATAGCGTGCTCGCAGCAACCGGAGGCACCATCGATGCTCTCTTCAACAACGCAGCATACGGCCAGCCGGGTGCTCTTGAAGATGTCTCCGTCGAAGCCTTACGTGCGCAGTTCGAAGTCAACGTCTTCGGCACTCATGACCTGACACGTCGCCTCATCCCGGCCATGCTCGGACAGGGTCACGGCCGCATCGTACAATGTTCATCCGT
The DNA here is from genome assembly GCA_905480435.1 of uncultured Hyphomicrobiaceae bacterium. Lineage (GTDB taxonomy): Bacteria > Pseudomonadota > Alphaproteobacteria > Rhizobiales > Hyphomicrobiaceae > CAJQQK01. The sequence continues at coordinate 24,013 of CAJQQK010000282.1, forward strand.
CCTCGGAATCCTGGCTGCTCCCTATCGTGGTGCCTATTGCGCCTCGAAATTCGCACTCGAAGCCATCAGTGACGTCATGCGCATGGAACTGGCCGGCACCGGGGTCGACGTCTCAATAATCGAACCAGGTCCAATCAACACGCGCTTCATTGATTCGACTGTCGCCGCAGCCCACCGCTGGATCGACATCGACGGCTCCCGCCATCGCGCGCGCTACGAAGCAATGCTGAAAGCACTCGGAAATGGTGGCAAGCAGACATTTAAGCTTGAACCCGAAGCGGTCGCGGCAAAATTGGTGCACGCAGTAGAGAGCCCGCGGCCCAAGGCACATTATTACGTGACATGGCCGACCTACATGGCGGTTGTCGCCCGACGTACGCTGCCAATCAAGGTCATCGACTGGATTGCATCGAAGAACTGAAACATATTCAAGCGCGATGATAGGGGTGCCCACTGAGGATCGTAGCGGCGCGATAGAGCTGCTCCAGCAGAACAACCCGAGCGAAACCATGTGGCAGCGTCATCGCACTAAGCGAGATCGTTTTTCGCGCAGCTTCCAAGACAGCTGTGCCATGGCCGTCAGCACCACCAATCAGAAACGCCAACTGCGCAGTCCCATCATCGCGGTAGCCGGCCACCATATCAGCGAACGCCTGACTGGTAAGATTACTGCCATGTTCGTCAAGTGCGATCAAAATCGCGCCCTCGCCGACTTTGTGAAGCAACCGCGCCGCCTCGTCCTGCTTGCGTACGGTATCGCTGGTATCTCGCGACTCCGGCAGTTCTTGGATGGTAATCGGACCGAGACCCAGCGCTCGGCCACTGCCGTCAAAACGCTTGATATAACGGTTTGATAACTCGGTTTCCGGCCCTGACTTTAACCGTCCGACAGCCGCAATGGTGATGCGCATGCAATCTCTCAACCGGGTCGTTACATCAAATTATCGCCAGCGTCCGGCTCCTTAAGAGTCGCCATGGTGACACACAGCCTCAATCTTGTTGCCATCAGAATCCAACAAGAAGGCCGCATAATAATGCTTGTGATACGAACGCAGCCCGGGTGCACCGGCATCCGAACCGCCAGCTGCTAGACCGGCCGCATCGAAATTCCGCACTGCCTGGCCTGTTTCGGCACGAAAACACCAATGTCGCGCACTATCTGGCACCGCATCAGGTGACTGGCGGATTGTAATGTAACTGTGGGCATCGCCGCGGCGCAGGTTCCGCTCACCGAAACCCATTGCATCATCTTGATCATACGCAACGGTCGCATCCAAAGCTGCCATCACAGTCAAATAAAATGGCCGCGATTTAGCTAGGTCCCGCACCGAAATTGAAACGTGATCCAATAACTTCATGGCTGACACAGATAACTAGTGTGTGCTTTCGCCACCAATGTGATCCGCCGTCCACATCTTCTCGAGATTATAGAATTCTCGAACCTCTGGGCAGAAAACATGCACGATAATGTCACCGACATCGATCAAAACCCAGTCATTTGCCGGTTGACCTTCGACCCGGACAGTTGAGTATTTGATCTCTTTCAGTCGTTTATGGATCTGATCGGCAATAGCGCCGACATGGCGATCCGAACGCCCTGAGGCGACCACCATATAGTCTGCAATGGATGATTTTCCAGCAAGATCAATCTGCACTACGTCTTCAGCTTTCGCATCATCGAGCAGTGCAACAATCTCGTTTAAAAGGCCTTCGCAATCAATATCTTGAGACATCGTGCTAGGCCGAGGCAAGCCGCGTGCGGCGTCCCCGTGGGCAGTTGGCATATTGCGTTGTCGTTCCTATGGCCATTGATCCGTTAGTATGGCGCCAGATCGCGAAAACTTGTCCCATACATAAGCAAACCGATCTTTGCGACGCAGATACTTCCTCACGTAGCAAATTTGAATATACGCATGATTACGACCGACAACAATAGGCTTAGTCGTGCAGCCTTACGTTTTCGTGACAGTTTACTATGCATCCAAGGATTTTAACCAAGAGTACGTGCCGCCCGAATAGCCGTCGAGGAAAGGTCTGAAAGCGGTCCTGTAAGAAAGGTCCAAGCTGGCGGCGCCATAATCGGCAACCGACTGCCATGATCCTCACGAACATAAGATTTTCTCAAAAACCGCGCTGCCGGGCTGGCCATAGACGAAAACCTCCAATTCGGCCGGTCAACCACGGCAATTGGGATCATTCCCGCAATCGAACGCCATTGCTCCCACAAATGCATCGTAGCAAGATTGTCAGCCCCCATCAGCCATACAAAATGGACGCCGGGATGGCGCAATCTAAGAAATGCGAGCGTCGCGGCTGTATAAGCTGACGGTAAATCGCGCTCAAACGCCGTAATTTTTATTCGCGGATCGCCATTCACCATGTCTCGACAAAGATCGAGACGCTCGGCCAACGGTGCCAGCTCATTGTGCGATTTCAACGGATTGCCCGGTGTCACAATCCACCAAACAGCGTCAAGTTGCAGCCGCCGCAAAGCAATACTGGTAATCAGCCGATGCGCCTCATGTGGCGGGTTGAACGAACCGCCCAATAGCCCGACACGCTGCCCGGCCATAACAAGCGGCGGTTTCGGGCGGATCGAACCAAAACGGACGGGTGCGCACTTGAAGGCCAATAAGCTATTCCTATTCCACCTAACCTTGATGGTTGATGTTGCCTAGTTTGGCCGAATCTGACCGGCTCCGCGCACGATATATTTGAAGCTTGTTAACTGCTCAACGCCAACCGGGCCGCGCGCATGCATCTTACCAGTCGCGATACCAATCTCCGCCCCCATACCGAACTCACCACCATCTGCAAATTGCGTCGAGGCGTTGTGCAAAACAATCGCCGAATCGACCCGTGCAACAAAGTGCGCAGCCGTACCGTAGCACTCGGTCAAAATACAGTCCGTGTGACTGGAACCATGCTCGGCAATATGCTCGATCGCCTCGTCGACACCATCGACGATTTTGACGGAGATAATCGCATCGAGATACTCGGTGCCCCAATCTACGCCACTTGCCGGTTTGACCCGAGGATCGACCGCCATTGCAGCTTCGTCCCCGCGCACCTCGCAGCCTCCCTCAAGCAATGCCGCGACGGCAGCTTCGAGGTGGCCGGCAGGTGCCTCAGCGTCAACTAGCAATGTTTCCGCCGAACCACAGATACCGGTACGTCTCAGCTTGGAGTTGACGATGATAGGCACGGCCTCTTCAAGGTCAGCTCCGCGATCGAGATATACGTGACAGATACCTTCCAGATGCGCAAAGACCGGAACGCGGGCTTCATCTTGCACACGCCCGACAAGGCTCTTGCCGCCGCGTGGCACGATGACATCAATCGCGCCATCAAGTCCGCGAAGCATCTCACCTACCGCCTCACGATCCGTCGTCGGCACCAGTTGAATTGCGGCCTCAGGTAGTTCGGCGGCACGCAACCCTTCGCAAAGGCAGCCATGTATGGCACGCGCCGAATGATAGCTCTCGGATCCGCCGCGCAAGATGGATGCATTGCCAGCTTTGAGGCACAGCGCACCTGCATCAGCAGTTACATTCGGACGGCTTTCATAGATCACACCAATCACGCCAAGCGGCGTCCGGACCCGCTCGATCTTCAGCTTGTTGGGCCGGCGCCATTCCGCCATCAAGCCGCCAATTGGATCATCCAGCTCAGAGATTGCCTCAAGGCCAACAGCCATCGCCTCAACGCGCTCCGGCGTCAGTGTTAAGCGATCGATAAACGAAGCTGGCCGACCGGCGGCTTCCGCCGCCGCAACATCAATTGCATTTGCCTCAACAATCGCATCTGTTTGCGCACGCAGGCTTGCGGCCGCCCCCAGTAACGCCGTGTCCTTTTCTTCACGCGTCGCACGCGCCAGCCGCTTTGCCGCCAAAGTCGCGGATCGCCCAAGCCCACGCATCAAATCCACCGTATCGGCTTCAACCCGCTCAATCGAGTTCATGATTGTCCGTCTCCCGATTGACCTTGCGGTGAAAAATCAGATCGTCGCGATGAATGAGTTCGACGCGGCCACGATAGCCAAGAATATCAGCAATAACATCTGACTTCTTACCCTTAATCCGCACCGCATCGTCTTTACCATAGGCAGCAAGACCTCGGCCAAGCTCACGACCGTCTTCGGCTAAAATACGCACCAGATCACCGCGCTCAAATTGTCCTACAGCCGCAGTTATACCGGCAGGCAGCAGACTCTTGCCGGAACCAAGCGCACGCTCCGCACCGGCATCGATAGATAGCGAACCACGTGGCTCAAGCTGACCGGCAATCCACCTCTTGCGCGCTGTCACCGGATCAGATGGCGCAATGAACCAAGTGCACGGCGCGTCCCCATCGAGCTGCCCGATCGGGTGCAGTTCGCGGCCAAGCGCGATCACCATGCTGGTGCCGGCCGACCGGGCAATCTTTGCCGCTTCGATCTTCGTCACCATACCACCGCGTGACAGCTCTGAACCCACATCGCCAGCCATCGCTTCAATCTCCGGCGTGATGTTGTCGACAACATCAATCCGTCGCGCATCAACCGACTGTCCCGGCGGCGATGTATAGAGCCCATCAATGTCCGAGAGCAGCACCAGGCAATCAGCGCTGATCATGCCAGCCACACGCGCCGACAGACGATCATTATCACCGTAGCGAATCTCAGAGGTCGCAACGGTATCGTTCTCATTGACCACGGGTACCGCGCCGTGCGCCAACAACGTATCAAACGTGTGCCGCGCATTCAGATATCGCCGACGCTCTTCCGTATCACCAAGTGTCAAAAGGATCTGCGCCATTGTCAGCCCACGCTGCTGAAACACGCCTTGATAAGCATGAGCAAGAGAGATTTGGCCGACAGACGCCGCCGCCTGACTCTGCTCCAATTCAAGCGGCCCCTTCGGCAATCCCAGAATATGACGGCCGAGCGCAATGGAACCAGACGACACCAACACCACCTGCTTGCCCGCTTGCCGCAGCGTCGCGATATCGTCAGCAAGCGAATTCAACCATGTCGCGCGCACGCGTCCGCTCTCACGATCAACCAGCAGCGCCGAACCGATCTTGATCACCACCCGTCGCGCATCACGCCATTTCTGGCGCGCGCCCGCTAGGTCGCTGGTCTTGTCATTTATGACGACTGTCATTGGTCTACTTCGGTTACCTGTCGGTCGGGGCCACTGCCTTCATTGGTGTCTAAACCGGCGACCAAGCCGCATTCTCGGGTTGAGGCATCGATTCTGCCGCCCGGTTTTTCTCGGAAAGCGTTATGGTTTCCGCCAAAAGGTAAAGCATTTCTCTGACCCCGACACCTGACACCGCCGACAGACGTAAAGGCGCTTTTCCACTCGCCGCACCAAGTTCGCGCGCCTTCGCAGCAAACGTCTCGTCGTCAACCGTATCGCATTTCGACAACGCTACAATTTCCAGCTTGCCAACCAGATCCCCACCATAAGCCTCAAGCTCATGGCGTATAATGCGATAACTTTCCGCCACATCTTCATCGTTGACATCAATGAGATGCAACAACACGTGGCAACGCTCAACGTGCCCAAGGAAACGAGTGCCAAGCCCGACACCTTCGCTGGCCCCCTCTATCAGACCCGGAATATCGGCAAGCACAAAATCCTTATCACCGGCACGTACGACACCAAGGTTTGGATGCAATGTCGTAAATGGATAGTCTGCGATCTTCGGCTTCGCTTCGCTGACGGCTGCCAGAAATGTCGACTTCCCAGCATTTGGCAGCCCCATCACACCGACATCAGCAATCAGCTTCAGGTGCAGCCAGATCGTCAATTCCTCAGCCGGTTGACCTGGATTAACGCGGCGTGGTGCCTGGTTGGTTGACGACTTAAAATACGCATTTCCGAAACCACCATTGCCGCCCTTGGCAATACGGATCCGGTCGCCCGGTTCCCCGAGATCACCGATCAACGTCTCCTGGTCCTCGGCCAGCACCTGTGTACCCGGCGGCACTTTGATAATGCAGTCAGAACCGTTTGGCCCCGACCGCAAACGCCCCATACCAGGCGTGCCATTCTTCGCTTTAAAATGTTGCTGATAACGATAGTCGATCAGCGTATTGAGATTATCGACGCACTCGACCCAAACGTCACCGCCTTTGCCACCATCGCCACCATCGGGACCACCGAATTCGATGAATTTCTCACGCCGGAATGACAAACAACCGTCGCCACCCTTGCCCGATACAATGTAGATCTTAGCCTGATCCAGGAATCTCATGATTTGACCTCTTCGAAACGCTGTCGACTGAGCTCAGTTTCGACGTTCGCAATCTCAGCGTTTCGTGCAACACACATAATCGTACTTTCGCCTGTGACCTCAAACCCAAACTTCCGCTGAATAGACCAAGACGCCTGGTTGCCGCGGAAGAAACCGCTGATAAGCGATTGATTGACAGGTTGCATGAAAAACTCATGCACCACGGCACCAACCGCCTCCGTCATTAGACCCTGGCCCCAGTACGGCTCACCGAGCCAGTAGCCAATGTTCGGTCCCCGCCGCTGCGGAGCCACACTTATAACACCGAGGAAGCTGGTATCCTTGGTTATTGCATAGACGGCATCATCAGCTGTTCGCTGGCGCTGACTGACCCGTTCAACAAACTCCTCAGCGTCGGACAGTTCATAAGGGTAAGGCGCCAGAGCAATTCTGCTCACAACATTCCAGTTATTCATAAGGTCAGCGATGCTCTCTACATCGCACTTCGCGGGCAACCTGAGAACCAGTCGCTGTGTCTTCAGTAAATCGCTAAACATTTGATCAAACTCTCGAAATAGAAAAAGGGCAGATGGTTTACGCCATCTGCCCTCATGATTTCCATGTCGAAAGCAGTGTAGCGCTATTCAGCGGCCTCTGCCGGCTTCGGGTCAACCGAAATGAAGGTGCGTCCATTGCCCTTCGTCTCGAATTTCACGTGGCCCTCGGCAACAGCGAAAATTGTATGATCAACGCCAAGTCCGACATTACGGCCGGGGTGCCATTTGGTTCCGCGCTGCCGGCACAGAATGTTGCCAGGAATGACGTGCTCGCCGCCAAATTTCTTAACGCCAAGACGTTTGGAGTGCGAATCGCGACCGTTGCGCGAGGAGCCGCCTGCTTTTTTATGTGCCATATCGCTCAGTCCTTACTTAAATTCCGTCAGCTCGATCGAGAATACGCTCTCAAATCCCAGCCGTATTGATCCCAATAATCCAAAGGCAGCCAATCAGGCGCCAACGATCTCTGTAATCCGCACTTTCGTCAGATCCTGGCGATGGCCTCTTTTGCGACGTGAATTCTTACGACGGCGCTTTTTAAAGGCAATGACCTTCGGACCGCGTGTCTGCTCAACGACTTCTGCAACCACCTTGGCACCAGATACTGTCGGTGAGCCGACTTTAACACTATCGCCAGAGCCAACCATCAGAACATCTGAGAATTCGATTTTGGAGCTTGCTTCGCCGGCGAGCCGCTCGATGTTCAGAACATCGTCCGTGCTCACGCGGTACTGCTTGCCGCCTGTCTTGATAACTGCGTACATTTTCGTCCTTCATCATTTTTCGCCGCGCCCTGCGGTGTTCCGAACAATCGGAACTTTGTTAAGCTTTCGAAAAAGCCCTCAATATCAACCAGTAAATCTGGAGTGAATTGGAAACCTCGGGCAGCGCTGTTGTCGCGGCGGGTTTACCCAGCCACGAGAGAACGTGTTTATCGACGGATTATGCCGAAAAGTCAACGAATTCAGCGCAGATTGTATCTCGATACCATCATCACCACCTGACCATACATCGCCAACGGTTAGATCACATGCATCCAACTCAGACACTGACGCCAAATACCCAATCGATCGACAATGCTGAAGATGCGCTGCGCGAGATCCCCCTTTTTCGCAGCAGTCCGGATTTCCCCTTGGCAACGCTCGAGGCCTTCGCTGACGAAGCCCATGCCCTAATTGACGGCGCGACAACCGGCATCCCCCAGAGTGCGCTACACTTGGCCGACCGAATATCACGTCGCTGGCTCGTAAAGTCAGGCAACACTCACTTGGCCGAAATAGACGCTGTCGCCGAGAAATTGGGCCGGGCGGGCGCCTACTATCTCTCTGTGAACTATGAGTGGGGTTGCACCGTTGCCGTGCGCAACACGGCGAGCGGTCCCGAACTCGTCCGGGTTCTTGATTGGCGCACGCCTGGCCTTGGTCGCTACATCATTGCAGCCGATATCGAATGCGCAGCAGGACGGTTCGTATCGATGACCTGGCCTGGCTACACTGGCATCTTGCAAGCCATGGCACCTGGCCGTTTTGCGGCAGCGATCAATCAGGCTCCAATGCCGCGCCGTGGCGGTGGACTTCTGCCACTTGACTGGTTGGTCAACAAGATCGACGTCTGGCGTTCGCGAGACCCAACGCCGGCCCATCTGTTGCGCAGCGTATTCGAGCAATCACCTAATTATGAGGAAGCGCGGCGACGGTTGAGTGAAACGCCAATCGCGTCGCCAGCAATCTTTTCGCTTGTCGGTTGCCACCCGGGCCAACTCTGCATCATTGAGCGCACTGAGAACGGCACACATGTTCATGATGGCGCCCGAGCCACGGCCAATGCGTGGCAGGCCCCCGCATGGTCGGGCCGCCCTCGTGGCCTTGAAAACTCTGGGCGCGTGCGCCAATTGTCGAACCTGCCACCCGTCTCGACTGAGGGTTTCGGCTGGTTACAAGCCCCCGTGCTCAATGCCACAACGCGTCTCGCCGCCAGCTTCACACCAGCAACCGGTCATTTCCGGGCACAGGGATTTGCCGGCGAGCAAACGGTAACGAAGATGCTAGCATCCACACTCCCGGTATGATGTCACGAATATTAGTTGCCCGCCTCGACAAGCCTAAGTCTCAGTTCCAGATCGACGGAACCGGCACCAATGTAGTCGATGCCTTGCAACCGGCGCCGTCCGGCCTTCAATCGAAAGACCAAAGGGTCGGCATAGATCGCAACAGTAAATTTCATGGATTGAACATTGCATCCGCAGATAGCGTCCGCTAATAGTCGGCGTTCGCTGGGCACACCCGGCGGCACTATGTCCGAGCGGTTCAAGGGCTCTGGCGCGACACATGGTGCGTTAGTGGTAATTGTTCGTATTGCGCGCATCCGGAGAGATGGCTGAGTGGTCGAAAGCACCGGATTCGAAATCCGGCGTACGGGCAACCGTACCGGGGGTTCGAATCCCCCTCTCTCCGCCAGCTGATTATTCCCACTATATATACTGATATCAAAGGGATTTTTCCCTGTTGGACGACTGACTCGCAGCCAGTTTAGTACACAAAAAGGTACACACTGGAGTTGCT
>CAJQQK010000283.1 GCA_905480435.1 uncultured Hyphomicrobiaceae bacterium
CTTTGGGTGTCGTCGTGGCCTGGCTATGAAGTCGAACAAGCATTTGCGCCTCCGTCTCGGATATCCCTCAAAACCGAACGTGCCATGAAAAGGGCCGAGCGCCGAGGATCAATGTGATCATCCGGGATGGAACACCTAAGCAGCGAGCTGGTATGCAGCCCTACTTCCGCGTCAGCATCTCATAGTCCTTACCACCATACTTTTTGTGGCAACCGATGCAGCCGTTGTCAGCACCGGTATCAACCCGACCGGCGATCGCTTTCCTGTTGAACTTACGGAGGGACCCGTCCGGATTGTAAACGACCCAGTACCAATCCGCATGTGCTCGATTGTAATCTCGCTCACGCTTGGCCATCACAGCGTAACCGGTAAGATACCGTTTCGGGTCTTCAAACACGCCTTCGAGTGAGACGCCTTTTCCACGGTGGTTGGCTTTGACGAGAACCCGAGCGCGGCGCTTTTTTACCGATATCGTACCCGCAATTATCTGCTGGATTGAGCCATGCGGTTGATCACCCTTCGTGGGCCTTGCCGTAAAGCGATGATCGCCGACCAGGCGGGCGCGACGCAGGCGACCCCAAAGAGCCTTTGCATAGGCGATATCGTTAGCTGTGCCAAAAGCCGCCAGCTCTTTTGCAACTGCTTGGTCTGGCTTAGGCTCAAGCATCTGGGCCAACCCGGTGCCAGCGGCAAGGCTCATTCCGCAAGCGGCTAAAAATGCTACAAAATATCTCAATGCCTTTGCTCCCAAATTCTCTACGATCTGAAGTCACCACCACTTTCAATAGTAAGGCGCCCTCCCGTCGTCAAACTCCATCATAGACTCGATACTTAGCGCACTATGCCTCATTCGTCTCCAGAGGGCAGAAGTCAAAATCGCAACCGTCTGGGGCCTGTCGCATCCGATCATGAAAGCGAGGTGAGCAATAGCCAGACGGGAAATTGCAATCAATAGCCGTTTATGTCGTGCACCCCTTAAAGGGAATCTCGAACAATAACGGTTTTGGCGTATGCGTCGAGGTTGGTGGATAATGAGGTCCGGTTTGATGTTTTTTTACCGGGGATCATGCGGTTTTGGTTTTGCCCACGGACCCTTTTTGATGCACCCGAGATGTCATGCAGGTGCCATCCGTTGCAGTCTCACCAGACGGCGGATATGGTAGACAAGGTTTTTGCAACCTGATCTTTGTCGCCACCCGTTCGATACCGATTGTGCGCACGTGCCGTCCTCCCTGCGCCATTTCCTGGGCGCCAAAAACATGCTCGACGCGGGCGCGCGTCTTGCTCTTGTTGCTGTTGGTCTTCTGCTGGTGTTCAGTTAGAGAATTTTCCTATCTAATTGAATCTTATTGGATTCCCTTTTGGGGCGAACAGTGTTTCATCATTGATGCTGGTGAGAAGGCCAGCACCAATGACCAAGCCTCTATCTGACGACTTTCGCATTCGTATCATTTCCGCAGTTGACGCTGGCATGAGCTGCCGTGCCGCTGCTGATCGCTTCAGCGTCGTTCCTTCGACCGCGATCAATGTCGTTCGACGGCACCGCGAGACAGGTGAAATATCGTCGAAACCGCAAGGTGGTGACCGGCGCTCCGGTCGCGTCGAAGCCCAGGCCCAGGCCGCAGCCATTCCTGGACTTATCGAAAACCAACGGGATATCACGCTTGCTGAAATCGTCGAGGCGATCTTCGAGACCACCGGCGAGCGCTTTGGCACAACAACGATCTGGCGGTTGCTTAAGCGGCACGGGCAGACCTTCAAAAAAACCGCGCACGCGAGCGAATAGAAACGCCCCGGCGTCGCGGCGCACCGCGGCGATGAATACGGCTCCTGTAGCCTTGCCGCTTCAATTTCACTTCGTTCTCGGCGGAGCGATAGGCGCTATCAGCAAAAACATCGCGCGAGGTGTTAGTCGTGTCGAGGAGGCCTTCGAATTCGCGGCTGTCGTGAACCGAAGCGGTTGTCACGCAGTAGCGCCGGATGATCTTGTACTTAGCATCGGCGTTGATATGATTCTTGTAGCCGAAGTAGCTTTTGCCATGCTTCTTCGCCGGCTTTTCCTACCGGCGTTTTACCGGCCTTGATGAGATCGTTCTCATCGCGGTTGTTACGTTGTTTGGGCACCGCGATAATCGACGCATCAATCATCTGCCCGCCGCGCGCAATAAAGCCCTTGGCGTCGAGATGGTGATTGAACTTGTCAAACAGAGATCCCTGATCATCTCGGCCTTGGCGAGCTCTTCACGAAACAGCCAGATCGTCGTGGCATCCGGCACCGGCGCCTCGATGCCGAGACTCAAAAACTGCATAAACGAAAGCCGGTCGCGCACCTGATATTCGAGCTGTTCGTCGGATAGATTGTAGAGCGACGCCAGGATCAGGATCTTGAATTTCAGGACCGCACCGTAGGCCTTGCGCCCGGCGTTGGACTTGCGCTCATGGCGGCTCGGACAAACCGCCGCCTCGATCTCGATCCGGAAACTCGCCTACGGCACAGCCGCATCCATAACTTCCAGCGGATCGCCCTTGTCCGACAGCGCGTCTAAACACTTATCAAGATCGAAAAAAACCGGCTGTCCCATTAATCTTCCCACTATTCATGGCCATCACCAGCACAGAATTACTGAATCTGATTTGCCTGAAGCTGAGAAGATGCTTTATTCAAGGTGCCCTCTAGAGCAGGGCTGTTCAACGCTAACTACATGAAGCGATAATTGAGCGGCCGTGTGATGTCGAGGACGTTGTGCCACATGGCCTGCGAGATATTGTTTTCGCCGTTGGCACGCAGGATATTGA
>CAJQQK010000284.1 GCA_905480435.1 uncultured Hyphomicrobiaceae bacterium
CCTCGCGGGCGCGCTATAGAGCGCGTCCTTGACCGCCGCCCGTCACATCGACGGGGAATGCTCTGCCAACAGGATTAAGCAGCAAACCGACCACCCAAAAACACCTGACCCACCCACTCAATTCGTCGAGGAGCCATTTTATCTCACCCTTAAGCTAACAGACGCCTGCGCCCAACTGGGGCAACAGCCAAAATTACTAAAAGCTAAGATGCGATAAGACCCGTTAATGGCCAGTTACCAGCTGTGTCAGAAACGAACAATTTATTGCGCACACTGATGTTATGGCTCCTCTCTTGCCCTCCAACTTCGCTCAGACTAGCTTGCCCACATCTCCAACGACCTTGCTGAGGATATGCAGGTGGCCATTGCAATGGATGTCAGTCGGGCGGTCGGCAATACGCCGCTCATCAAGTTAAGGCGCGCATCCGAGGAAACCGGTTGCACCATTCTCGGCAAAGCCGAGTTCATGAATCCTGGCCAGTCGGTGAAAGACCGCGCTGCTTTGTCGATCATCAATGACGCTGTCGCCAAAGGCCAACTGAAACCCGGCGGAACGATTGTTGAAGGCACTGCTGGCAACACCGGGATAGGCCTTACGATTGTCGGGGCAGCACTCGGCTTCAAGTGTGTCATCGTTATCCCGGAGACCCAGAGCCAGGAGAAGAAAGATACGTTGCGCCTGCTGGGTGCAGAGCTGGTTGAAGTGCCGGCAAAACCGTATCGCAACCCGAACAACTACGTAAAATACTCAGCACGGCTGGCCGCCAAACTCGCCGAAGCGCTGCCAAACGGTGCGATCTGGGCCAATCAATTCGATAACGTTGCAAACCGGCAGGCGCACATCGACACCACCGCGCCAGAGCTGTGGCAGCAGACCGATGGCAAAATTGACGGCTTTGCCTGCGCTGTTGGCTCAGGCGGCACACTTGCCGGTGTGTCTATGGGTCTCAAGACCGAACGAAACGACATTCAGATTGCCATCGCCGACCCACCTGGTGCCGCTCTCTATAACTACTACAAATACGGTGAACTCAAATCCGAAGGCTCGTCGATTACCGAGGGCATCGGACAGGGTCGCATAACGGCAAATCTGGAAAATGCCGTCGTTGATCACGCCTACCAGATCCAGGATGACCGCGCCGTCAGCATCGCCTTCCAACTTCTCGAAGAAGAAGGCCTTTGTCTTGGCCCCTCCTCAGGCGTCAACGTTGCCGGCGCCATAGATCTCGCCCGCGAAATGGGCCCCGGGCACACAATCGCGACTGTGCTTTGTGATTTCGGCTCACGCTATCAATCCAAGCTCTTCAATCCAACCTTCCTGAGAGAGAAGGGCCTGCCGGTTCCAGCGTGGTTGGATGGCCATGAAAGCGGCGTTCCCACGGTTTTCGAGGACGTCGATGATTGAACCGAGCACCCAAGTAAATTGCCCCTGGAAAACCAACCGTCATGACTGAAGCCCTCTACCGCGAAGATGCTTACCTGCAATCAGCGGATGCATCTGTCGTCGCAGTCAATAATCGCGGCGGCATCGTGCTGGATAGATCAATCTTCTATCCGCAATCCGGCGGTCAACCGGGTGACACCGGCGCATTGACAATAGGTGACACAACCTACCAAATCGCAACCACTGTCTATGATAGCGATCGGCAAACGGTCATCCATGTTCCGGCCGACGGCGCTGTTTTACCGGAACCAGGAGCTGCCGCCAACCAGCAACTCGACTGGGGTCGCCGCCACGCTCACATGCGCATTCATACGGCGCTGCATCTGTTGTGCAGCATCATTCCGTTCCCGGTTACCGGAGGCCAGATTGGTGCTGGCGACGGGCGCCTTGACTTTGACATCTCGGATGCCGGTGCGCTCGACAAAGAAGCGCTCACTGAACAGCTCAATGCATTAGTTGACGGAAATCATTCAATCTCCAGCAGCTGGATCGCCGACGCCGAACTCGAAGCAAACCCGGATCTCGTGCGCACGATGACGGTTAAACCACCGATGGGAACTGGAAAAGTCCGCCTCATCGCCATTGGTGAGGCAGGTCATATTGATCTCCAACCTTGCGGCGGCACGCACGTAAAAAACACATCGGAAATTGGCCGACTGGCGGTCACCAAAATCGAAAAGAAAGGCAAGCAAAACCGCCGCGTGCGGATCTCATTTGCCTAGCCTGTCACGCCTATAACGACAAACACGAGGAAGCTCTCCATGCCCGACCTGCGCGGCCGTTACATCGTCGAAACCGATTGGCTCTCCGAGCATCTCAATGCACCCGATCTGGTGTTACTGGATGGCTCCACGCATCTACCAACCACGGGTCGCAATGCGCGCAATGAATACACTGCTGAGCATATCCCAGGTGCTCAGTTTTTCGACATCAACGCCATAGCTGACACAGATAATCCTCTGCCTCATATGTTGCCGACGCCTGCGAAATTTTCATCAATGATGAAAAAGATGGGCATCGGAGATGGCATGCGCGTGGTTGCTTATGACAGCGAGGGCCTCTACTCAGCCGGGCGCGTTTGGTGGATGTTTCGCTCGATGGGATATGAGGACGTTGCCGTCCTCAACGGTGGCCTCAAGAAATGGAAAGCTGAGAACCGGCCCATCACAGACGAGCCGCCCCGCGCCCGATCCGAGCGCCACTTTACAGCACGCTTCAATTCGGCCCTGGTCCGGGATCTCGAAGACGTTAAATCCATCGTCGAAAATGGCTCTGAACAGATCGTGGATGCCCGCGCTGCCGCCCGGTTCCGCGGTGAAGTGATCGAGCCAAGAAAGGGCCTGCGATCCGGCCATATCCCAGGCGCGCGCAACGTCCCCTTCGCTACATTGTTGCAGGAAGACGGTACGTTGAAATCCACTGACGAACTTGTAGCTGCCTTCAAAAACGCCGGTGTTGACCTAAAGAAACCCATCACGGCAAGCTGTGGCTCCGGCGTTACAGCGGGCGTTCTTGCGCTCGCTCTGGCACTGATCGGCCGCCCCGATGCGGCTGTGTACGACGGTTCCTGGACAGAATGGGGCCACGAAAACGCGGGCACTCGTGTTGAAACAGGCTAAACTGCTACCTTAGAACGGGGTGGTATGAGATCATTGCGCGACGGGATTTCTTCGCAAACTCAGCACAGTAAGTTTTTCAAATACAGGGAACAACTTCCAATAGTCGATTGCGTACAGCATACGGTTTGATCAACGTTTGCATATAGATTCGATTCTTCGATTTCGGGAGACACTGGCAATGACGGCAGACGACCTCACACATCCAAGCAAGCAAGTTGCCGAGTCCGTAGATCGTTTGCTGACGTGGAACGACACCTACAAAATCCAAGTCGAATCTGTCGCCAATAGGATCTCCGAACTGGGGCGTCTGACGGCATCCTCAACGGCAGATTATGCACGCGTCGTGCAACATTCAACGGATCTCGCCCAAGCATCAGAAGATGTCCAGGCCTTGTTCACAAAGCTCGAAAACGAGTCTCATCAACTGACGCAGATTGCTGAAGAGATGCATTCTGTCCTGAGGCCCTCAGTCGGCACACTACCCAACATTGACAAGAATATTGTTTCCCATGTGGAATCGTTGGCCCAGTCCGTAACCGATCATCAGCGCCAAGTGAGCGAGATCCTTGCTGCAAACGCCGTAACGATCCGGGATTCACTCAAATCAGTGTCGACCAAACTTGAAACCATCGCCAGCGCGGCTCGCGAACAGGTTGCAGTACTCGATGAGGCTTTGTCTTTCAGTCAGCATCAACCAACCGGCCTTTCTCAGCGCCAGCTGCAAGCATTATCGGATACACTGACTGAAAAAGTCGTGCAAATGCCAACAAATTATACCGCCCCGCAAGAAGACCTTCACGAAGTTGGTGAGCAGCGATAATTGCTCACCATTTCCCCACTCACCATTTAAGAGGCCGCTTTCGTCCGTCATTCCAAACGACGCGATAGAGATCGAAGCGGCGGTCACGAAAGTTGCGCGTCGTCCCGGATTGCCGCGCAACGCGCAGATCCGAGAGCCTGAGGTCAGCAAACGCGATCGTCTCTGTATTCGCAGCCGTATCAGCCGCCACACCATCACGCGCAAACGCAAAGTCACACGGCGTCAGAATGCAACTCTCTGCATAATGGATATCCATATTCTCGACATTTGGCAGGTTGCCGACCACCCCAGACAAAATGACATAAACCTGGTTCTCGATGGCCCGCGCGTGGCTGCAATACCGGACACGCAGGTAGCCCCGACGCTCGTCGGTACAGAACGGCACGAAGAGCAACATGGCGCCTTGATCAGCCAACTGTCGCGCCAATTCCGGGAATTCGGCGTCGTAGCAGATCAATACGCCGATTGGACCGCAATCAGTATCAATCGCATCGACCCGCGATCCGCCTTTGATGTTCCACCATTTGCGCTCATCCGGCGTTGGGTGGATTTTCTTTTGCATATGCACTGAGCCGTCACGCAGGAACACATAGCAAATGTTATGGATCTCGCCATCGTCCTGGCGCGTCGGATGCGAGCCACCGATAATGTTAACGTTGTAGCTAACCGCCAGCCGCTCCATCAGCTTGGTGAACCAAGCCGTATATTCCGAAACTCGCTCAATTCCTTTGTCTGGCGGCAGCGGTTTTTCTTCCAGTGACAGCAATTGCAACGTGAACAACTCAGGAAACACGACAAAATCCGAGCGGTAGTCCGACGCGACATCGACGAAATATTCGATCTGTTTCTCGAACTCTTCCTTAGTCTCGAGTACGCGCATCTGGAACTGAACCGTCGCAACCCGCACCGTGTCTTTTTGTTCAAGCGCCGTTGCATCCCGTCCGCGACTGACATCCTCGAAATAAACCGGATTGCGCCAGAACATATGTGTTGCATAACCAAGCGATTGTCTGTCCGACGCATCATAGTCCTTGAGAACACCAACCACTTCGAACTCATTGGCCAGATGAAATCCGATCGCCGTGTCGCGATACTTTTTCTCAACAACGGCTTCCACGTACGCTTGCGCACTACCGGCGCTCTTCATCCGTCGAGACAAACCGGGCATCCGGCCGCCAAAAACAATCCCCTTAAGACCCAGCGTCTGACAGAGCTGTTTGCGCGCATCATAGAGCCGTTGACCGATCCTCAGTCGTCGAAAACGAGGGTCAACACTGACCTCCATGCCATAGAGCACGTCACCATCATCATCGTGCCGCGCGGCTGTTCCCTGGCCAGTGATTTCATCCCAGGTATGGGCGGCTAACGCCACCGTCTCATCGATAATGAATGTCGCGCAATGACCAACGATCTTGCCGTCGTATTCAGCCACGAACTGCCCATCAGGGAAGTTGTTGAGCTGCGCGCGAAGACTGCGTTTGGAGTGACCTGGCACAGGTTCGTAGACACGATTGCTGAGCTCCGCCAAACCATCAATGTCCGAACGTTTCACGCGCCGCACCACGAGCCGTGAACGGCTACGAGCCGGCTTAGCGGGTTTCGCCGCCGCCGCTTTCTGATCGACATGGTTCATCGCTTGTCATCCACTTTCGGCCGCTCGCGCAATGCGCCCATACATTGGCCCATTGCGCCAAATAGTTGCCTTACTCGGCGGCTTCTGCCGTTGGGAAATCTACATGAATGTGATTGCCGTCGGGATCCCAACAGTTGATCTGCACAATCCCGGCACCAGGCACCGGATTGACATCATGCCGCTCGCCAGCCGTTGCGAGCCGCTCTTTGAGGGCGGCAAATCCAGTTGCTTGGAATGCAAAATGTTCCAACCGCAAGTCGTCCTGGGCAGGCGGCTCCTGCTCAATACCGATCAGATGGATCGCTGCATTGTCGCCCGTGTAAAGCCACGCCCCAGGGAACGGAAAATTTGGCCGCTTGCCTGGTTTCATACCCAGCATGTCACCGTACCACGCAACCATTTTATCGAGGTTCGCAGTGCGCACGTTGACATGATCCAATTTACCAATCTGCATCGTCAAATCTCCTTTGTCCGCATATACCGATTATCATCCGGCCTAATATACACGTAAATCTGCCTCGTTTGCGCCCCGACTCGACATTAGAATTTGCTTTTAGAGCTATTCGCCAAATGCACAACAGCACCTTGGCTGCCAACCCTATCTGCGATCAACACGGATGCTGAAACCTGACATGGCCGCTTTGAAAACAATCTCCACACATGTCACCGCGATGGTAATGGCAACAATCCTCGCAGTGGCGCCGGTGATCGCCTGCCAGGAAGAAGCCATGCTGGTATTCGACGCATCCGGTTCAATGTCGATGGCAAAAGGCGGCCTACCCAAAATCGATATTGCACGCGCAGCAGCAGCTGACGTCCTGCCCGAGCTGACAAGTAAACGCCCGACAGGGCTGGTAACATATGGCGGCGAGCGTGGACAGGGCTGCAGGGGGGTATCGTTGAAACTGCCGCCAATGGCTGGCAGCGGTGACCTTATCATCGGCGAGCTCTCGGGGTTGCAGCCATCAGGCTCAACGCCCTTGACGGAAGCTGTCTGGACTGCGGCGCTCACATTAAAAGACTCAGGCAAACCCGGCACCATCGTCGTCGTGACCGATGGCAAAGAGAACTGCGGTTACAATGCTTGCCATTTCAGTCGGCAACTGGCGCTCGGCGCAAAAAACATCAAAGTCCACGTCATCGGCTTCTACATGCACACCAGCGCCGAAACCAACGTTGCCTGCCTGGCGAAGAATACAGGCGGCACATACACATCGGTCCACGGCCTTGATCAATTGAAAGACGCGCTCAAGAAGACCCTGGCCTGCCCGCGCATTTCCTGAACAGCAACACCGAGTATCCTGCATCACGCATGCTCAGAAATGCGCCCTTAGTAAATAGCGCGCCGTAGAGAGAACATCCTTCTCCATCGCACGTAAAATCCTGGCTCCATCGTAAAGTGCTGGCAATTGCCATCTTGCCGGGTTTATTCTGTCGGCCATACGAGCAAACCAAAATCAAGGAATATTGATCATGAGCGGCATTCTTGTCGTCACCGGCGGCAGCCGGGGCATTGGCGCGGCCACTGCAATCCTCGGTGCCAAACGCGGCTTTAGTGTTGCGGTCAATTACAACAACAGCCCGGATCGCGCGGACCAGGTCGTCGCTGAAATCCAAGCAGCAGGTGGTACAGCCCATGCCATCCAAGCCGACGTTTCAACCGAGGCCGGTGCGACCAGTTTGTTCGAGCAGGTCGACAGCAAACTCGGCACGGTAACGGCACTACTCAACAACGCCGGTATCATTCAGAAAAACGCGCTGATTGCCGATTACACAGCCGCCATGATCAATGAACAGATGACGATCAACGTCACCAGCCAGTTCCTCTGCGCGCGCGAAGCCGTCAAGCGCATGTCGACCGACAATGGCGGTAGCGGCGGTGCCATCGTCAACATGTCATCGGCGGCAGCACGGTTGGGCGGTGGCGGCTCCTTGCTCGCTTACGCAGCATCCAAGGGTGCGATCGACACCTTCACCAAAGGCCTTGCCGCGGAAACCGCAAAGCAGGGCATTCGCGTCAATGCCGTTCGACCAGGCCTCATTGAAACCGAAATTCACGACGGCACCGGCGACATGGACCGCATCAACAATTTGATGGCAGGCGTCCCCATGGGACGCGCCGGCACCGCACTTGAGGTCGCAGAAGCGGTAATCTGGCTGCTTTCCCACGAAGCCCGCTATGTGACAGACACCAATGTTGATGTCACCGGTGGCCGCTAAACATCAAGCACAACAAGGACTGACACATGACAGCACAATCTGAAAGTTGGCGGATTTATCTCTCCGGTGAAATTCATAGTGACTGGCGCGACCAGATCGAGACCCAAGCCCTTGCTGCAGCCCTGCCGGTGACATTCTCCGCACCAATAACCAATCACGCATACAGCGACGACTGTGGCGTTGAAATTCTTGGTGCTGAGCCCAACAAGTTCTGGCACGACCGCAAGGGCGCGCAGGTCAACGCAATCCGCACCCGCACGATGATCGAAAAATCCGATATCGTCATTGTTCGCTTTGGCGACAAATATAAACAGTGGAATGCAGCCTTCGACGCTGGCTATGCAAGTGCTCTCGGTAAATCACTGGTCATTATGCATCAACCCGAGCACGCTCATGCGCTGAAGGAAGTAGACGCTGCTGCTCTCGCCGTTGTTGAGAACGTTGACCAGATCATCGAAATCCTGCGCTACGTTATCCGTGGCGAACTCGACGCCGGATAGCGTAACGCCGCCATATATGCCGGAGATTTAGTCCACCATGATCGCGTATCGCCTACTCACCGGCAAAGACGATTCGAGCTTCTGCCACAAAGTAACCGCCGCTCTCGCAGCCGGCTGGCAGCTTCAGGGTTCACCGACACTCACCTTCAATGCTGTAACCGGTGAAACGGTTTGCGGCCAGGCCGTCACCAAGGATGTGCCGGACAAGGACTATGCAATTGATATGAAGTTGGCCGCACTGTGAGCCAACTCAGCAGAGCATGATGCGCCGGTCAACGTCATCAAACATCGCCCCGGCTAACATACGCCTCGATCAGATCACGATAGAGACCCTGCACGCGCAGCCGAACCGAGCTGTCGCCACCGTCACCAATAGCCTTACCATCGATCGACGAAACCGGCGTCTGGCCACCGAATGAACCCGTCAGAAATGCTTCATCGGCACTATAGGTTTCGTACAACGAAAAGTTTTTCTCAAAGACCGGGATATCGTTGGCACGGCACAGATCAATCACCTTGCGGCGGGTCACACCGGCCATGCAGTAGTCGCTTGTTGATGTCCAAACTTCGCCATTGCGCACGATAAAAAAGTTGCAAGCATTCGTGGTATTCACAAAGCCGTACGGGTCGAGCATCAAAGCTTCATCGGCACCAGCCGCCTCCGCCTGCAGGCAGGCAATCACGCAATTTAATTTCGAGTGCGAATTGAGCTTGGCATCCTGTGCATGCGGCAGTCCACGCACCTGAGCGACCGTTGCCAGCCGAATACCGTCCTGCGCACTCCGAGTGACCGGTTTGGAGTGCTCCATGATGATCACGATTGTCGGGCCCGAACGCGACAACGAAGGCTGCTGAAATGGTTTTGCTTTGACGCCACGCGTCACCATCAACCGACAGTGCACATCCGTTGTCATACCATTGGCAGCAGCCGTCTCCTGCAGCGCCGATTTCAATCCGTCCCGGTCCAAGCCTATCTCAAGCGAAATCGCCTTACAGCTGTCGAACAGTCGGTCGAGATGCTCTTCCAGAAACACCCAGCGACCGTTGTGCAGTCGCATCCCTTCCCACATGCCATCGCCAAGCATGAAACCGGAATCGTAAACCAATACCTTGGCCTCATGCCGCGGCACGATTTCACTGTTGACGAAAATTTTGATGCTCTCGTTGTGCAGATCATCGTCGGCGTCGTGGGTGGTTTGTTGCGTCATGGATCAACCCAATTCACTGAAATCAGGGCCGAAGTTGGGGTCAATACAGACCAAGGTCAACAGTACCCAAAGAAAAAGCCCCGCAAAAACGGGGCTTCTTAATGGTCGGGGCAGGATGATTCGAACACCCGACCCCCTGGTCCCAAACCAGGTGCTCTACCAGGCTGAGCTATGCCCCGATACCAATTGGCAACGCATCAAATGATGTTGCCACTGCGTTTTCCTGTGTGTCAGGCAATCGCAGAGCGCGATGTGTGCCGCCAAAATCGTCGACGGTCAAGCACGTTTTGCATGAATATGCCGGAACAGTAAAAATATCGCGCCCAAGAAGGCGATCGGCTCGATCTCACGGCGCGCTTCCGTCCGTTACCATATGAACAGAAAAGCCTGAGGCCACCTTCCGGCAGTTCCTCCCACATAGAAAAATAATGAACTAATACTTGCAGCTACTTCTTTCCAAAGAAGCTATGTTCAATCTTATCGCCAGCTTTCAAGCCAATTTCATCCGCAACGCCAGCAGCAACTTCAAGCACAGCCGATACCTCACCTTGCGACGCCACCACACGCTCCGAGAACGGCTCCGTGCCCTTCGCGATACGATGCACCCGACCATCCTTAAGGATGAAAATCATGTCGAGAGAGATGTAGGTATTGCGCATCCACATCGTAATCTCGAACGGCTTGTCATAAGCAAACAGCATGCCCGAACGCCGAGGCATCGTTTGCCGGAACATCAGCCCCATAGCCTTGTCCGCATCCGTTTCTGTGATCTCGACAATAAAGTCGTGTCGACCGCTGGCCGTAACGGCCGTCAATGGGTCTTTCCGCATCTCGGCAAACACCGAGGTCGCCTGCAACGTACTCAAAAAAAGCCACCCAACGCAAAAAAACAGGGCACGCCGTAAGCGTGCCCTGTTTGACCTGTCACCATAAATGGCGCATTTCATATTCTTAGTGCTGATGAGGCAAGCCTGACGGCACGCCGTCTGGACGAAGCTCAGCAGCCATGCAGCCCTTTGAGCCGTGCCCCCAGCGCACTTGAACAACCTGTCCCGGACGCAGCTCAGTGAAGCCGAATCTCCGAAGGGTCTCGATGTGCACAAAGACGTCTGGTGTACCTTCACCACGTGTCAGAAATCCAAATCCGCGAATACGATTGAACCATTTGACCATGGCTCGCTCCCAATCACTCTCCGGCGTCACGATAACGTGCGTGCGCTGCGGCAACTGGGAAGGATGGATGGCCGTTGTCTCATCCATACTCAATATCGCGAAAGCTTGATAGCCCTTAGGACGTTTGAGCACCTGACAATGCACTCTAGCGCCTTCGTATGCCGTTTGATAACCTCCAGCCCGAAGACAAGTAACATGCAACAGCACGTCTCCAAGTCCATTGTCTGGAATTAGAAATCCAAATCCCTTGCTGGCATCGAACCACTTGATCGTGCCTGCAACTTCAAACACTTCAAGGCCGGCGCCTTCAGGAAGTCCGCCTATTTCTTCCGACGTAATCGGCACGAAATCGGCTAGTTCGGGAATCGTGTTGGAGTCCCCAGTCATATTTACACCCCGCTACAGGTAATGGTTACAGATACAGTAGCGACACGAATGCCGCGTCAGTGCATCGGAACTACGCTCCTGTGCTATGACAAGGACCCTTGCAGTTTTAGTTTGCCCTCAAAAACTGCCCTTGCCATCTGACGAACAACTACATGCCAAAATCGCGAAAAGATTAAAAGGGTTAATTTAACGCAAACACTTAGAAAGCAGCCTCAACCGGCATCCCTCAACACCCTTATCCAAAAACCTAATCACCCGAATTCAAACACATTTTACTCATTCTGAGGTCACACTTCAGAGGCTTTTGCACACGCTCGAAAAACCCTTTAACGCCTCACCAAAAGACCAATTTTTCAGCAATCAGTGTCTCTATCAGCTGCAACTGATTCGAATATCAGCACCTGCTGATTCGCAACCTTCAACGCAACATTTCGCCACAATTCGCCAAACGTGCAGGTTGCCCTTCAATTCCCAGCCAACACACATTAGATTGGCTGGGACTGGAACGAAGTTGCACAGGTCTTCGAGCGGCCTTGCCTTAAGACAGGACATCCCAAATGCGCTATCTGCATACCATGGTTCGCGTCGTCGACGTCGACCAAAGCCTGGATTTTTACTGCAACAAGATGGGCATGAAAGAAGTCCGCCGGGTTGAAAGTGAAGCCGGTCGCTTCACGCTCATCTTCCTTGCTGGTGACGAAGACGA
Organism: uncultured Hyphomicrobiaceae bacterium; assembly: GCA_905480435.1. Classification (GTDB taxonomy): domain Bacteria; phylum Pseudomonadota; class Alphaproteobacteria; order Rhizobiales; family Hyphomicrobiaceae; genus CAJQQK01. Next base: position 11,711 of record CAJQQK010000284.1, read on the forward strand.
GGCAGCCGGCCGAGAAACCCGCGCGCCGTTGCTAGAACTCACGCACAACTGGCATCCTGAAACCTACGGCGAGGGGCGAAATTTTGGCCATCTCGCATACGAGGTCGATGACATATACGACACCTGCCAACGCCTGCTGGACGCTGGTGTCATCATCAATCGTCCGCCACGCGATGGCCGCATGGCGTTCGTACGTTCACCTGATAATGTTTCAATCGAGCTGCTCCAAAAAGGCGAATCAAAGCCAAAAGCCGAACCTTGGGCATCCATGGAAAATACCGGCAAGTGGTAGTGGTCGCACGCGGCGCTGTATCCGCACGCCCGTAATTCATCGGTAAGGCGTTATCGCTAAATTGCAGCGCCTTACCCAGAACCAGACAACCCCAGAACCAGACAACAACGGAGACATCCCATGTCACAACTTGATCTCGGCGAGCGCGAACTGGCAATCGGTGCTGCCGTCGCGATGGACATGGCGCGCGAAGATCGCAAAGACAATGAAGCGTATCAGGCATCCAGCCTCACCGGCGCTGCAACCGCGCTCACCATCGCTTTCGTTGTCATCATGTCGGTCGGCATGCTCGCGGTCATGATGTTCAATCGTAGCTAAATTGAACTACACCGCCGTCGTCAAAAACATCAGCTGTGCGAGAACATTGTCTCGCCAGCCACGTCGAGATCTGCCCGCAGGATCGCTCCGGATGTCGATTCCGTAATAAACACCGACTTTCCATCTTTCCCGCCGAATGCGAGATTGGTCGTTGATCGACCGTCGGAAGCGGCCTTGATGCGATAAAGCGGTACCGCGTCCCGATCAAAAACCCACACGCACGCGTTGCCTGCATCACAAACAAACAACCGCCCCTCTTGATCCACCGCCATGCCATCAGCACCGCTGTGCCCACCGGCCATTGGCGTAAATATACTAACCTTCGACGTGCCCCCATCGGGATGGATCGGGACCCGCCACACGGCGTTGCCCCGCGTCATCGCCACATAGAGCACGTCCTGTTCGGGGCTCATCACCAAACCGTTTGGACTTGGACCATTGGCAACCAACAGATCAAGCTGCTCGGTCTCCAGATTGTACCGATAGACCCGCCCCGTTGGGTCATGCATTCCCGTCTGCCCTTGGTCGGTAAAATACATCCGGCCGTCCGCTGCAAAGAAAAGGTCGTTGACGCCGCGAAAGCTCTCGCTCTTGCGATGCGTCAGGAACGGCGTCACCTGCCCGTTGGCTGGATCCAGTTGCATGATGCCGTGCATGTAGTCCGTGATGAATATCCGCCCGTCACGATGAATTTTGAGCCCATTCGGCCAGCCATCATATTCGGCAACCAGTGTCCAATTCCGATCCGGCGACACCTTGAAGATGCGGCCGTACGGAATGTCTGTTACGTAAAGGTCGCCATTACGGTCGAAACTCGGCCCCTCCAGAAACGAATGGATCCGTTGCCCTGGTCGGTTGCCCTTGGCCCATTCCGGCTCTCCTTCTCGGCGCAAATCGTCCGGCAACCGGCTCCAGACCTCGGAATTCATGTCTTGTGGTGGTGCGTAGAGCGACATCCAGTGTTCTCCTGATCGTATTCGTCACGTTCAAGCAATCGTACTTCACTCAACAACTGAATGCGCTCTTCCGACCAAAGATCACGTTCGTGCACGGAATCATGTAGTGTCAATGTTGCTATGCGGCATGCGCACGCACGTTCCCGCGTGGCTGGATCCCAGTTTTTGCTGCGAAGTCAGCAGCATATTAAATTAAGTTGCATACGAGTCTCTGCTTGACACCTTGCGCTGACAATGCTGCAGTGCAATATCGCATCGATGCGAGCAACCGACGGGGACGCCACAAATATGAAATACCATGCCTATGAATTGGCCCATGCAATGGTTTCACCGTTTCGCATGGCGTCCCAGGGTCTGCGTTTTCAGTTGGATTTCCCGTTTAACCCGCTCTCAGGCTCCCCGGCATCTCGCAGCATGTCAGCGGCTTGCAGCGTGTTCGAACGCTTGACCGGGCGCTATGGCAAACCTGAATGGGGCATTGAAGAAACCGTGGTCGACGGTGTGACTGTTCCAATCACGATTGAAACAGTCAAAAGCAAATCATTCTGCAATCTGATCCATTTCAAGCGCGATAGAGACCTGACTGACGACGAGACAGCGCCGCCAACCGTACTACTGGTCGCACCGATGTCAGGCCACTATGCAACGTTATTGCGCGGCACCGTCGAAGCCATGCTGCCGGAACACGACGTCTACATTATCGACTGGATCGACGCGCGCGAGGTTCCAACCTTCGAGGGTGGCTTCGATCTCGACGATTTCATCGACTATATCATTGAATTTACGCAGTTTCTCGGACCCAAAGTACATATGATGGCGGTATGCCAGCCAGCTGTGCCGTGCTTGGCTGCCACTGCAATTATGGCCGCGCGTGAAACTCCAGTGCAGCCGCTATCGCTGACCATGATGGGCGGCCCGATTGACACTCGCCGCAATCCCACCGTCGTCAATGATCTCGCCGAACAAAAGCCCCTGTCCTGGTTTGAGCAGAACGTCATTTCACACGTGCCTTTCCCGAACCCAGGTTGTATGCGCCAAGTCTATCCGGGATTTATCCAGCTCACCGGCTTCATGACGATGAACCTCGAACGTCACCGGGAAGCACACTGGAAGCTGTTTGATCATCTCGTTGCGGGTGACGATGATTCCGTCGCGCAGCACGAGAAATTCTACGATGAATATCTTGCGGTGATGGATCTTCCGGCAGAGTTTTACTTACAAACCATCGAAACGGCTTTCCAGTCGCACTCCCTACCGATGGGCACCATGATGCATCGCGACGAGCTTGTTGATTGCTCGAAGATCCGCCACACGTCGATCATTACGATCGAAGGCGAGAACGACGACATCTGCGGCATCGGGCAGACGGAAGCAGCCCACGTGCTCTGCTCGAACGTTCCAAAAAAGTCTCATTTCCACTACGTCCAACCGAGCGTTGGCCATTTCGGTGTCTTCAATGGCAGACGTTGGCGAGAAGAAATCCAACCACGCATCCGCGACCAGATCCGCGCCGCAGAAAAGCGTAAGACCAAGAAGTTGGTCCCTGCTGAGTAGCTTTTTAAGTCCAGAAGGCGTGATCCAGTACCGAGATGCCGCTGCTGATTGACGTCTTCGCAGCAACCAATAGAGCTGCCACTTACAGAAGTGGCGCGGATGCATGAGCTCCGCCAAGTAATACAACTGCAAATATGGTGCCCGCGAAGGGATTCGAACCCCTAACCCCCGGCTTCGAAGGCCGGTGCTCTATCCAGTTGAGCTACGCAGGCCCGCACACACTGTAGCACGCCCACCACCTGCTTAGGCAAGCGGGCGTTTCGCGCAATCGACCAGCCATCCACATAACCATCAACTATCAGATTTCCGGCCAACCGATCGATAACCACACCGGCAGTCGGCTCCCCTTACTTGACACCTCGCGCATCACATGGCGATCTGCCCACGTCCCGCTCCGGGCCCAACTGTCGGCGCTCGCGCGAACGTGTCCAATTGGACGATGCGTTCATCCAGCCCGCCAACAAACCGGGCCTCATATACCGCCGTGTCATCACGCCCATGTCGCGCACCTGTCGCACCAAGGAACCTCGAATGGCCTTTGAACCTGCAAGCAGTGTCCTAAAAGACATCACCGTCCTCGATCTCACGCGTGTACGCGCCGGCCCCACCTGTGTCCGGCAGCTGGCCGATTGGGGCGCCAACGTCATCAAGATCGAAATGCCTGTCACCAGCCAGGAAGGCCAGCTTGGTGGGCCGCGTTCCGGTTCCGACTTCCAAAACCTGCATCGCAACAAGCGCGCGATGACGCTCAACCTCAAGACCGAGGAAGGCGTCAAGATATTCAAGGATCTGGTCAAAACTGCCGATGTCGTCGTCGAGAACTACCGCGCCGACGTGAAGCATCGCCTTGGCATCGACTATGAAAGCTTAAAACCGCTCAATCCGCGGCTAATCTATGGCTCAATTTCCGGCTTCGGCCAGGATGGCCCGCTCAGCAAGCGCCCAGGCTTCGATCAAATCGCACAAGGCATGGGCGGTCTGATGTCGATAACCGGCGCACCTGGCGAGGGCCCAATGCGGGTTGGCATTCCAATCGCCGATCTGACCTCCGGCATCTTCTGCGCCCAGGGCATTCTTCTTGCCATCATTGAGCGACAGACGTCGGGTGAAGGACAGTGGGTGCAAACGTCCCTCCTTCAAGCACAAACCTTCATGCTCGACTTCCAGGCATCGCGCTGGCTGATGGATGGCGAAGTCGCGCCACAGGCTGGCAACAATCACCCGACCAGCATCCCAACCGGCGTCTTTGAAACAAGCGACGGCTATATCAATGTCGCAAGCGCCGGCGACGCGATTTACGGTCGCTTCGTCGATGTCATTGGCGACGACGCCATGCGCGCCGAAGAATTCAAAACCGGACCATTACGTTCTGATAATCGCGACAAACTTAATGCGTTGATTAGCGAGCACACGCGCAAAAAGTCATCGGCCGAATGGATTGAACTGCTTAATGCGGCAGGCGTGCCATGTGGTGAGATCAACAACATCCAGCAGGTCTTCGAGAGCCCGCAGATCAAACATCTCGGCATGGCAAAAGATATTGTCAGCCATGAGCGCGGTGCCACCCAGTTGGTTGGTCAGCCCATCGTTCTTTCGCGCACCGACAGCTCGATCAAGCACCCGCCTCCGATGTACTCGCAGCACACCGACGACATCCTTGCTGATCTGGGCTACAGCGCAGGCGACATCACCAAGCTTCATGACGATGGCACAGTGTAATCATCATCGCCGACACTCGACACAATCAACCAAAGGTACTCCGCAATGAGCGACGAAAAACTCTACGGTGAACGCGATGGCGCCGTCGCCAAGATCGTGTTCAACAATCCAGCAAAACACAACGCCGTCTCCCTCGACATGTGGGAGCGTTACGGTGAATTGCTCAAGGAATACGCAGCCGATGACAGCATTCGCGTCCTCGTCGTCAGTGGCGCCGGCGGCAAGGCCTTTGTATCTGGTGCGGACATCTCAAAATTCGAGAGCGAACGGGCCAGCAAGGAATCCGTCACGAAATACAACGCAACATCGAAAGGCGCGTACGAACTCCTCTACAGCTTCCCAAAGCCAACAATCGCCAAAATCAACGGTTACTGCATTGGCGGCGGCATGAACGTGGCGGTCGGCTGTGACCTGCGTTTCTCAGAGGACACTTCCAAGTTCGCGATCCCGGCGGCCAAACTCGGCCTCGGCTACGGCTACTATGGCGTCAATCGTCTCTCACGCCTGGTCGGTCCGGCCCGCGCCATGGAGATGTTCTATACCGCTCGCCAGTTCCCAGCGACGGAAGCCTACGAGATGGGACTTCTTAACCGCATCATGCCAACCGCCGAACTTGATGGCTATGTCGACGAAACCGCCCAACGCATTTCCGAGCTGGCACCGATGACGATCGCGACCATCAAGGCCGTCAACATTGAAATGGGTAAGGCACCGAACCAGCCAGACCACGCCAAGCTCGACCAGATGGTCCTCGATTGCTTTAACAGCGAGGACTACATCGAAGGCCGCCGCGCGTTCATGGAAAAACGTAAACCTCAGTTCAAGGGGCAGTGACCGAGATGCCGGAAGCGGATCTCGCCCGCCGCCAGACGTATCCATTTTTCGCGTCGGAAAAGGTCCGCTTCGGCGATATCGATCGCCAGAACCACGTCAACAATCTGGCGATCTGTTCGTACATTGAGTGCGGCCGGGTCGAAATGCGCGAGGTCAAATTCCCCGAAATCGCGCGAGATCCGGCTAACGCCTGGCTGGTGGTGCACTTCGAAGTGAGCTTCAAAGCATCAACCGGCTATCCCGGTAGCGTCGATGTTGGCACCGGCGTGCTGAAGATCGGGAATTCATCTTATGTGCTCGGCCACGGTGTGTTTGCGGGCGACATTTGCCTTGCCACCGCGCGCACAACCACCGTCTTTGGTGACCGCATAGCAGGCGGCAAACGCCTCATCCCTGATAACTTGCGTGAGGAACTCGAAAAGCTGCGCGCACAGGTTTAACATCCAATTCCGAAATCACAGCTGAACCTCCACCAAGGCCATCACTCCAGATCAAAGAGCGGCATCCGTAGAGGCTCGGACAATAGAACGACACCAACGAGGCACGCCATGAGCACCGAAAACACAAATACTAGCGGCCTCGAAGGCGACTACGACACGCTGCATGAATTCATCAAGGCAGCAAAGATGCGCACCCATCCGGATGCATGGGATTACCTGACCGGCGGTACCGAGACGGAAACAACGCTGCGCCGCAACCGTGCCGCGATCGACCGCATTGCATTGCGCCCACGCGTTTTGCGCGACGTCTCGGAGATCGACGCCACATCAACGTTCCTTGGCAAGAAAGTACGTCTGCCGGTCATGATGGGTCCCGTTGGTGGTCTTGGATCATTTCACGAAGATGCCGGCATGGAAGTCGCGCGTGGCGCTGGAAAATTCGGCGCACCGATGATGCTCAGTTCCGTCTCGACACAGCCACTCAATGAAGTTGCAGCTCAAACCAATTCACCATTCGTCTTCCAACTCTATGTACGCGGCGACAGCGATGTCATCGACGCAAGGGTCGACACCGCTCTCGAGGCCGGATGCGATGCGTTCTGTATGACCGTTGATACTGCCGTCTACTCCCGCCGCGAACGCGATATCGCGCGCCGCTTCAAAAAACCATGGCGCTCGGGCACTCTTGGCGCCGGCATGGAATACCAGGCCGCCCTCTCATGGAAAGAAATTGAGCGCTTCAAAGCTAAGCACAAGATCCCACTGATCCTGAAAGGCATTGGCACTGCCGAGGACGCAACCATCGCAGTCGAACATGGCGTCGAAGTCATCTACGTTTCGAACCACGGCGGCCGTCAGCTTGATCATGGTCGCGGCTCGATGGACGTCCTGCCCGAAGTGCTTGACGCTGTCGGCGACAAAGCCAAAGTCATCGTCGATGGCTCCTTCAGCCGTGGCACCGACATCGTCAAGGCAATGGCAATGGGCGTTGAGGCTGTTGGCATTGGCCGCCTCTACTGCTACGCGCTCTCGGCTGCCGGCCACAACGGCATCACACGCATGTATGAAATACTGGAAAATGAGATCGTCAGCGCCCTCGGGCTTGTCGGCGCAACAAGCTATGCAGATCTGAGCAAGTCGCACCTGCATTTCGGCGAACCGCTCGTTACCGAACCAAATGTCTTCTCGGCATTCCCGCTTCTTAACCTAGATGACCCAGGCTACGGCGGGCGATAGCCCAGGCCACCCATCTTGTAAGCGCATGACCATCGGGAGATTTCCATGACGGACGACGTTGTTACTTACGAGTCGAACAATAACATCGCCATCATCACCATCAATCGCGCCGATAAACTAAATGCTTTAACCGGCGACGTCGTAACGGGCATCCGCAATGCCTTCATCAAACTCAACGAGAGCGACGATCGTTGCGCCATCCTACGCGGCGCCGGCGATCGCGCCTTCTCGGTTGGCGCCGACCTCAAAGATCCACCACGCGATCCGGCCCTGTGGGAATGCATGCCTGGCGTCGGCATTGATGTCGATAAGCCGCTGATAGCAGCCGTGTCAGGCTATTGTGTCGGTGGCGCTTATTGCCTTGTACAATTTTGCGACATCGCCGTTGCCGACGACACCGCCGACTTCTTCTATCCCGAAGCTCAGATCGGTTTTTGCGGTGGCCTCATCGCCGGATTGGCTGCCCGCCTGCCACAAAAGATCGCCATGGAATTCATGATGACTGGCAAACATTTCAGCGCCCAGCGCGCGTTCGACGTCGGCATGGTCAACAAAGTCGTTCCCAAGGGGCAACTCATGGAAGGCGCCATGGAGTACGCAGAAATCTTCCGCGACAGCGCGCCGCTCGTTCTCGCGACACTCAAACGTTTCGTGCGCGACGAAGTCATCGCCCGCGGCCCTTCTGAGCAATCTGCCTACGCCCAGCGCGATCTACTGGCCATCTCGCGCAGCGAAGACCAACAAGAAGGCGCGCGCTCTTTCAAAGAGAAGCGCAAACCCGTGTTTCGGGGGCGTTGACGACCCTTTATTCTCCATCAACCCAGCTGCACAATCATCGGTATAAATCAGTGCGTAGCGCGCATATGGCGCATATTTGCGCGCACTGCATAAACCTCCACAATGCCAAGTCAACCGCACAACAGCCCTACACCTAGATCAAGTGACTTTAGGCTCTTCGCTGTTTCAAGTGGGTAGTTTGAGGTCGAGTTTGCCGGCGATGAGGTATGTGACGGCCTTGAGCGTCTTTCGATTGCGATAGCCGCGTGCCTTTGCTTTGGCGGCTTGC
>CAJQQK010000285.1 GCA_905480435.1 uncultured Hyphomicrobiaceae bacterium
AGGCCGCAAAAGCCAAGGCGCGCGGCTACCGAAACAGCAAGACCTTGAAGGCCGTCACCTACCTTATAGCTGGCAAACTCGATCTCAGGCTACCCACTTGAAACGTCGGGGAGCCAGCTAGTCCGATGGCCCTTCGCAAACCGGAACTACTCATAGCCTCCCCTCGACCAACCATTTCCGATTGCTCGGGTCTCTCGAACAGAATCGTGGGCGCTGCTCTTCTATTTCGGAGCAAGATCAGATGGTTTTCCGGAGTTGGTGTGTTTTTGAATATCACTAGAGAAAATCCTTTTACGCGCAATTGCTGCCCACGCCAGAACGGACGGAACAAATCAAAACATTACACATGACCAGTCGGTAGGATGGACGCTGCAAACGTTCAAAATAATGAACCTGCGTTAGGTGTCCAGAAACGTGGGTAAGCCCGGCCGACAAGCTCGAATTTTTTCTTCAATGTTGTCGCGGGTCGCCTCTTGGAGGCTATTGATCTAAGGGAACCTGAAGAGCCCCAATCCGCAATCTATTCAAGAGCTACTAATAATTTTTGCAAGTCTACGAAGCATCTTTAAAAAACGCCATTTACTTCTCGCGTGTGATAATTTTGCTCGACGCAATCCAAAAAGCCAAGCTCACACACTGTGGTAGCAGTCAGGCAACAGGGCCGCGTTGGGTCATCTGCTGCCGGTCGACGTGCGCAAAACACGACAGCTAAACACTCAAAAGCCGCCAGTCAGGGAACGAAACGTGACGCCGGCTGAAGTTCCCCCCAAAGCTGCCAAACGCCGACAGGCGGCTTAGGGCCATGTGCGGCGGTAGGCGACTTGCGCCAACTCAAGCTTCGCTATCGTCGCTGTGCGGAGTTTGCGGACATGACCAGCCACAGTCGCACCCGCGCTACAACGTCTACTTCGCCCGAAAGCGGAAGACGGCATCGCTCTGCCAAGGGAGCATTGTCAGATGAGTGCAGCAATCGATGCTAGGCTGATGCTTGAGCCAACTGGCCTATTCGTCCATAAGCTGAGGCTTGCAGAGAATATCAAATCTCGGATCGGAGACTGCTAACATCACTAGTATTTCTCCTCGAACGTCCTGATCTTGGTCGCACCTGCGTATTGGCCAATTCAACATCTTCCGTAAAGAAAGTCGAATTGAAGAGCGTGGACCAATTCCTGGTTCAAACAGAAAGTCGAGCTGCGAAGCATTGAATAGCGCAAACAAGTCATCCGTATCGCAGGCGCATGTGGCCGCTGCCGGCCGGGGGCGCGGGCTCGGTGTACTCGTGCGTATCACCCGTATGGCACTACGGCATCCGTGGCAGGTCGGATTTGCATTTGTCTCAGCTGTGATTGCTGCAATTCTACAACTGATGATTCCAAGACTGCTGGGTAGCGCGGTCGACCAGACCCAGACGGTGTTGGCTGCCGGCGCGAGGCATCAAGATGCTACTGCCGCACTCTGGGCCACCGCCCTGGCGCTTCTGGGGGTGAGCGTTTGCCGTGGCATCTTCACGATGCTGCAGAATTATTTCGGTGAGGCCGTCGGCCATCACGTCGGATACCAGTTGCGCCTTGCCTGCTACGACAAAATCCAACGGCTGAGTTTTAGTTATCACGACACGATCCATTCGGGGGATCTGATCACCGTCGGCATGCTCGATCTCGAAGGCGTGCGCATGTTCTTTTCCACTGCCGTGGTTCGTGCTTTGTTGCTGAGCGTGCTGATCGGCGTCGGTGCCTACATGCTGCTATCGACCGACGTCACAATGGGCCTGGCAGCGCTTAGCTTCGTACCATTTGTTGCTTGGCGCTCCTCGGTGACACGCTTACGATTGCGCGCAACTTGGCTGAAGCTGCAAGAGCGGCTCTCCGTACTTTCTCGGGTGATGGAGGAAAACCTCGGTGGCATTCGCGTGGTACGCGCTTTCGCAGCCCACGCGTTCGAATTGGCGAAGTTTCAGAAAGCGTCTCAGAACGCATTAGGGTTGGCGCACGATCGGGTCGACATCAGGGTGACGAACACCAGCATGATGACGTTCTCGTTCTTCGCCGCCATGGGGCTAGTCTTGTGGATTGGCGGTAGCAAGGTTATCGCCGGCGAGATGACCGTGGGCGGGCTTGCCTCGTTCCTGACATTTATGATGATCTTACAGATGCCCGTGCGGCAATTGGGTTTGATGGTCAATGCTTTCGCTCGCGCCTCCACCTGTGGGACGCGCCTCTTTGAACTCCTTGATAAAGAGGTTACAATCAGGGACGCAGCAAACGCCAAAGAAATTGAGATTTCGGATGGTGTCCTGCGATTTGAGAATGTCGATTTTGCCTATTCAAGAACAGTCAACCGACCGGCCTTGAAGAATATCAGTTTCGAGGCCTGTCGCGGTGAGACTGTCGGCATTGTCGGTCCTCCGGGTAGTGGGAAGACCACGATCGCTCATCTCATTCCCCGGTTCTACGATGTAAGTGGTGGGCGGATCACATTGGATGGTCAGGACCTCCGCCACGTGACGCTGGTGTCTCTAAGGCGAGCGGTGGCTGTCGTGCAGCAGGACGCGTTTCTCTTCACAACGACGATCGAGAATAATATCGCGTACGGCGATCCTTGGGCCAAAGAGGCACGAATCGAGCGTGCGAGCGAGTCGGCGCAATTGCACAATTATGTCCTCGACCTGCCGGCCGGTTACACCACCGTAGTGGGCGAGCGCGGCGTCACGTTGTCTGGCGGTCAGCGCCAGCGTCTCTCTATTGCCCGGACCCTGATGCTTGAACCAACGGTTATGATCTTCGACGATTCCACGGCTGCTATCGATTCTGCTACGGAGCAGCGGATCCGCGCAGAAATGCGTCAGTATTTCGCAAGTCGTGTGACCATCATTGTCGCCCACCGACTAAGTTCCTTGATGCACGCTAACCAAATCCTATTCGTCGAGAACGGTGAAATCGTCGAGCGTGGTAGCCATGACGAACTGCTTGCGCGTGGAGGCCGATACAAAGCGCTGCACGATTTGCAGCTACCACCCGGTGAGGAGATTTCACCACTTGTTCCGGAGGCGAAACGATGACCGAAGGAATTGAAGTTGAACACCTCGAAGTAGGCGACGACGGTCCTCGTCCGCCCCGTGCGGCGGTCGGCTCCCACCGTATCCAGGAAGAAATGTTCGGTCGCGTGTTCGACCGCAACGTCATCAATCGCATCTGGGCATTTGTCCAGCCGTACAACTCGCAAATGGTAATCGCGGTTGTCGCTGTTTTGATATTCACCGGCAGCCAGCTGGTCATCCCGCTTATCATCCGATACGCCATAGACAACGGCATGGCATCAGGGGCTGGAGATTATGGCGTGCTCGGCTGGTCCGTGATGCTGTTTTGCCTCGCGATCTTGGTCAATTATGCAGCCAGTTACGTGCAAGAGGTGGTTGTCGGCAAGGCGGCCGAAAACGTGCTGTTTGATATCCGTCGAGCTATGTTCGCGCACTTGCAACGGGTCTCGCTTGGCTTCATGGACAAGACAGAGGTTGGACGGTTGATGTCGCGGCTTCAAGGCGACGTCAACTCAATGCAGGAGTTTCTTGAAACGTCCGTGCTTTCGGTCGGTGATATCGTTCTACTCATCGGAATTGTCGTTGCAATGTTGTGGCTCGACTTTCGGTTGGGGCTGTTGACGTTATCAGTGATGCCGGTTCTGCTCTTCGTCCGAATCATCTGGCTGCCGCGGGCACGCGTGGCGTTTATGGCCGCCCATGAGGCTAACTCCGTCACCAACGGCGCGCTCGCTGAAGCGATCCACGGTGTCAGGGCGGTGCAGGGCATGGACCGTCAGCACGTTAACTTCACCCTTTATGACGACAAGGCCAACGCAAATCTCAGGGCGCATCTCAGAGCGGCAAAATTTGCTCAGGTCATGGTGCCAATCGTCGACTCGTTAACCGGCGTTGCCATGGCAGTGGTCATCGTGGTCGGTGGCACGATGGTTCTCAACGCCGATCTTGAAGTCGGTGTGATGGTAGCATTCCTGTTCTATATTCAACGCTTCTTCGATCCAATTCGCTCGCTGACCATGCAATATTCGGTGATGCAGCGTGCAATGGCGTCAGGTCAGCGCCTCATCGAAGTTCTCGACGTTAATGTCGACGTCGAGGACGCTCCCAACGCAACAGTACTTGGGCGCGACATGGATGGTTCAGTCGAACTCCGGGATGTCACCTTCGGATACAATCCCGGGCAACCTGTGCTGCGGAAAGTGGACTTCAAGGTCGAGCCTGGTGAGACCGTCGCACTGGTCGGCCCAACCGGTTCAGGCAAATCGAGCGTCATGGCGCTGATCCATCGCTTTTACGATGTGCAGGAGGGCCAAGTCCTGGTCGGCGGGCACGATGTCCGCCAGCTGACGCAGGACTCCCTTGGCCAACAAGTCGCCATGGTCCTGCAGGAGCCATATCTGTTCACCGGAACGGTGTTTGAAAACATCCGGTACAATAAGGCTACCGCGAGCCTTGAAGATGTCATCAAAGCTGCCAAAGCTGTCGGTGCACACGATTTCATCGCTGCGTTGGACGACGGCTATGAAACGCAGCTGGGCGAGCGTGGTGGCAATCTCTCGCTCGGCCAGCGCCAATTGATAAGCTTTGCGCGGGCGCTGGTTGCGGATGCCAAAATTCTGGTCCTGGACGAGGCCACTGCCAACGTCGATAGCAACACGGAACTGCTGATTCAGAAAGCGCTTATCATGCTTCTAGAAGGTCGGACCGGTCTCGTCATCGCTCATCGGCTGGCGACGATCCGCGGCGCTGACAAGATAGTCGTGCTGCAAAATGGCGAGATAGTTGAGACCGGCAGCCACTCTGAACTAATGGCTGGCGGCGGACTTTATTCCAAGCTCTACAATCTCAACTACGCATCGTTCGACGATATTCCGGATGAGGCAACGATAGCCTCCCCAGAGGCTCGGACCTGATCAAACAGATTGCTGCAGTTTGCTGGACTGCCGCCTGTGCATTGCCAAAAGGGATAGCGAACCCTTCGCGGCATCGGCACTTGACCGATCTTGCGTCAGCTTCCGCCAGCAGCGGACATCGTTGAACCGTGATCGGCATACTCACCGAGGACTGCTCCTGCATAACAGCGTCATATGACGTGACACGGATGTTCCGATGACGCCTTGTTCCGGAGTGGGTCATGTCTGGACGACGCCCGCATTGCAAGGAGAATCTGGCGTGGTGCTTGCGGTCGGGTGCAAGTCATGTCTTCGGCCTGTTTGCGCGGTGTCATGACCGCTGGCCCTGATGTAATTCGCAGATCAAGTCCCAATCACGAGCTCGGGCTCAATACCCCTGACCCAAAACGGGTTTTCCCGATCTACAAGTCGACCGCTTCGCATCACTCCATCTGCACCCTCGCAATTCGAAGTTACTCGTCAATTCTTTTGTTCGGCCCCGAAGAGCCATTCTTCCGTCCCGGCCACCAATTCAACACGCCACCGAGCGCAGACGCTGTCAAGACCGGCCCTCTTGGGGCCGCCGCAGGCTTGGTCTTTACAGTGTCGAGCACGGTAGCAGGCTTGATGTAAACGGGGCTCATTGCTTTCTCCTGCATTTCAGCACCTCCTGGCTCGCGCCCAATCACAAGCGCACCGTGCGCACTCGAGGTCGATAGGTTTCACCGGAGCTCATGATCGCCCAGGCGATGCGCGCCAGCTTGTTCGCGACGGCAATCGCCACGACCTTGGCTGGCTTCTTCTCCAGCAACTTTGCCACCCAGGGGAATTTCCAGGGGGAAATTTTGGCGAGCTTCACAATTGATGTGCCGCCGACAACAAGCAGACGCCGCAGATATTTGTCGCCCTGCTTCGAGATGCTTCCCAAGCGCACTTTGCCGCCGGTCGAGTACTGCTTCGGCACAAGCCCGATCCAAGCTGCCAGGTCGCGCCCCGATTTGAATTGACCGGGATCGGTGACCGCAGCTGCGATCGCCGTCGCGCTAATAATGCCAATGCCGGGAATGCCCTCAAGCCGTTGGCTGACGTCGCTGGCTCGATGCTGTTCCTTTATGCAGAGATCCAGTTCGCGGATCTGCTGTTCTAGTGACATGATTTGATCGATGATTGCGGCAAGTGCCTGCACCATCGCGGCTGGCAGAGATCCGGTCGAACGCGCATCCGTGACGATTTCGACGAGTTGAGCCAGACCTTCGCGACCCGTCTCGGCAATGATCCCCAACTCGGCCAGATGTGCCCGCAGTGAGTTGCGTGCGTTGACGGATCAGCAGACTCCGTGCCCGATGCACGGCCATTGCCGCCTGTTGGTCTTCGGTCTTAATGGGCACGAACCGCATCGATGGCCGGGTAACGGCTTCGCAAATCGCTGCCGCATCAGCCGCA
>CAJQQK010000286.1 GCA_905480435.1 uncultured Hyphomicrobiaceae bacterium
CATCGAGGGAATCAACAGTCTCGTTCAGGCCGCCAAAGCCAAGGCACGCGGCTACCGAAACAGCAAGACCTTGAAGGCCGTCACCTACCTCATAGCTGGCAAGCTCGACCTCAGGCTACCCACTTGAAACGTCGGGGAGCCATATGCCTTAGTGTGGCGCGGCAGAGTAAAATTAGTGCTAACAACCATCCGATTTTGAAGCAAAGACATATCCAACACAGGCAACAGGTCTCACTCGACCAACCTGGTAGGCGCACGATCTATGTCTTAAATATCGAAGCCGCTCGCGCTTCATGCGCACGCTTGCTTTCGAGCTCCGCACGGACACGCTCGATCTCGGATTCGAGCGTTTTAATCCGCTGTTCAAGCTCTCCAACCGAGTGGCGCTCCAGAACATCGCCAACACCAACCTGCTCGCCAGCCGTTGGTGGCTTTCGCGCCTCATCCCAATCCATGCTCGCCTCCCTTGATCGAATTCAACCAGGGAAACACTCTACCACGCCAAAGTTTGCATGGCAGCAATTGGGCGTTCCAACGGCGCATCTTTAAATAGCTCGCCAACAATCTCCGGCGACAGCTGCTGGCCTGCCTCAACGTGCAAACCGGACGCAACGAAAACCGAGCGTACCCCCGCGGCCGCAGCACCAGCGATATCCGTCTTGAGCCCGTCGCCAATCGCAATTACACGGTCTTTGGAAGTCTCTTCACCCCGGCCTTCGCTGATCATATGCAGCGCGAGATCATAGATCGGCAGATGTGGCTTGCCGGCATAGACGACATCGCCGCCAAACCCCTCATAAGCTTCGGCAAGTGCGCCCGCGCAATAAACGATGCGATCGCCACGCTCGGCTTTGAGATCAGGATTGGCGCACAGCATCGCAATGTTACGGCGCTGCAAGCTCTTGAGCGTTATCGCATAATCATCCGGCGTCTCAGTCTCATCATCAAGCAGGCCGGTCACCACAACGATATCGGCTTCGATTGACGTAGCAAACTTGATGTCGATGCCTTCGAAAATTCCGCGATCGCGATCGGGGCCCAGATGATGAATGCGCTTATCGCGCCACTCGGTGATCAGACCACGCGTAACATCGCCGGATGAAAGCACCGCATCATATGCCGTTTGCGGAACGCCGATCCGCGCGATCTGGTTGACAACCGCCGGTCCGGGACGCGGCGCATTGGTCAACAGCACAACATAGCCGCCAGCTTCACGGAACTTGGCACAGGCATCAGCAGCTGCAGCAAATGCAACCGCACCATTGTGCATCACGCCCCAGACATCAACGAGCCACGCATCAGCCGTGTCTGCAAGCTCGCGAATGCCGGAAATAACGGGAATATTCGCTGTATCAGTGATCATGGAGAAAGCCGTAGATGTAAGAGCAGAAACAGACAAGAGCGCCCGCATCACTATCAGGTTTGGAACACTTTTTTGGGGCTCCAAAGCAACAACCAGCAGATCGCTGCAGTCAGAACTTACATCCTGTCTGCAGCGAATTTTTCGAGCACCTCAGCCTGAAGCTGGCATACTACATTGCTGGTGGGCGTTGCTCGCTAGGTCGCAACATATCTGCCCGCACCGGCCGAGCCGCACCAAACAGCGAGCCTTGGCCAAATATGGCACCAAAGCCAAGGATTTTGGCTCGAGCCGTTTCATCACTGATCTTGCCGACAATAACCGACAATCCAGATTGGGCAAGATGGCTGCAGATATCCTGAGACGGCACTCGAATTGTACCCGTGGGCAATCCGGCAAGAAAAACGTCGGCATCCAGTTTCACGAACTTAAAACCGCGCCCCGCCAATTGCTCGAAATCCATATCCAGTTCGGTGATGTCTTCGATCGAGAATCGGAAGCCCAAGGCTGCGATACTCTCAAGCGTCGACACTTGCGCCGGTGTCAGGTTCCGAACATCGTTCTGGGTGAACGCCAATACCAGACGTGACGCAAGTCCAGCATCACCAGCTGTAATGGTATCTATGTCTTCTCCAAATTGCTGGTCTGCCAAGGCTTCGCCATCAACAGTCGAGAAGAAATCTCCTGTACGGCCCCGCCGGATCATCTGCACTGCTAGGCGCTTCGTGCTTGAAACCTTCACAGCTTCAAGCAGTGGCAGCAGCCCGGTCCCCCGCGTCTCCTCGATGAAAGCGCTATTATCGAGCACATTGCCATCACCAAGACGCAGGCGTACCGACACCTCATAATGCTGGGCGCGATAATCCTCGAGATCATTGATGGTCTCCAGGAAAACGTCCATATGCTCATCCGATAGCGCGTCGGCAATCGCCGCTAGTTTGGCTGTCGCTGACTGAGGTCCTTTGGGCGATTGCGTCGGAAGCGCTGGCGGCGTCGCAGCCTCAATCATGGTTGGGGCATGTCGCGGCATCGATGCCGATGACGACACCGCAGCTGCACCAATTGGCGGGATCGGAGGCGGTAGAGTCGCTGCAATTGGTGTACTCGACTGCTTCACAACCGTATCGGCCGGTGACGCAGCGACGCTCAAGCCAGCCAGTGCTGCCTGTGCAAGTGCCGCACTTGAAGCAGCATCTGGCGAGCCGGGCTTAACTTGATCGGTTGGCAAAGTCTGGCCAACGTCGGAGACCGGCTTACGCCCTGCTTCGATATCATCGGCAAGGCGCTTGATCATGTCATCAATGCTGCCGTTAGAATCGGGATCACCAGTTGTGGATTTCTGCGACGGCTGGGCCAAATCTGCAGGCGAACGTGGCCTGAAGTTACCCAAATCCATATCCTTAAGCGCCACACCGTCACTGTCAGTCGCTTTGGCAGCTGCTTTGAGTGACTTCTCTTTGCCACCCGCAGGCACTGCTTCAGCTACTGCGTGGTCCGCGCTTGTTTTCGGCGTGGGTTGCTTCTTAAGAGCCATGGTCGAAGGCAATTTCGAACGAGCCGCACCGACATCTGCAAGGCGCCGATCAAGCTGTTTCGTGTGATCAACATCAGACGCAGGCTCGGTGACGCTCTGAGTGTTCAGTCGTCCATCTGCGCGTCTCAACGCAAAATGCCCAGCCATCAAGGCAACAAAAGTTGTCGCGGCAATAGCCACGGCAATCAGAATGCCTGTTCCCAACTGAGCCATCAGCCCCGCTGCAAGCGCCATGACAACAACGCCAGCTGCCACAACAACGAAGTAATCTCCGAGAGTTATGCGCGGTGCATCCGCTTCAAATGATGGTGTGTCTTGATAAATATCGGCACTGACCATGTGCGATCCGTCCCCTGTGGAAAGGTGATTCGATTGAAACAACCTTCCCACGCTGGGCGCACACCGCAACGGTGCCGTCTGATTCTTTCACAGAAATTATCGGCGCAATCTGCATAATAGATAATTTTTGCCGGGATCGCGAGCCAGCAAACTGTTGCCGCTGCGAGCTTTTACTTACAGCCTTTCAGCATCGAGTCCCGCAACTTCAACTCAGCACGCCATTTGGCTGGACCTTCAGCTTTGCACCAGTCGCGATGCTTACTTGCTTCAAGCGACCAGCGAACTCCTTTAAAACCGCAACGTTTATCAACGTTCTTCTTGGCCTGCTGCAATGTTAATCGCGCATAGGTCTCACAGTTAGCCCCGGCACTTGCCGGCCCGGCAAGACCTATAACCGCCATCACCGTCATAACTGCGTACTTTGTGCCCTTGCCAACTAAACCGTTCATGCCATCCTCATTTTTCTTGCGATCGCGATCAATCAGACCATCGGTCCAATCCTACAACACTTATATAGCGCCGAAAGATCTCATTTAAGGCCCTGGTTGTCAGGACTGGAACCGAATGCCCGTATCATCGACGGATACGCCACACCCCAACGTCATGCATGCAATCTACGATCGTCAAGATGAACTCAGGCTGAATAACAGCAAATAACTGTATTCACATGTGAATTACATGGAATTTCACTGGACGGGAACACCCATCACACGTCATGTCCTAAGGCGTATTGCGTTGTAGCAACGCCCCCGGCTGCATCAATAGTTTACCAAACCTAGCGACCAAACGGCGCCAGAGAGCACAATCTGACCGCCAAATGTCCGCTTCCTACGACCAAGGTTCACGTTTATGCCGCCGACCAATCCGCAACCAGCCGATCCAGATCTGCACGAACTGACGCCCGAAATGGCCTCTCCTACAATGGTCCGGGCCCAGAAGATTCTCGAAACCACGTTTGGTTACAAATCCTTCCGCGGGCCGCAAGCCGGCATCGTCGAAACCGTCCTAGAGGGCAATGATGCACTCGTCTTGATGCCAACTGGCGGCGGCAAGTCCCTTTGCTACCAGGTCCCGGCATTGATCCGCGAAGGAACCGCCATTGTCGTGTCACCGCTGATTGCCTTGATGCACGATCAGGTTGACGCGCTTCTTGAAGTCGGCGTCGATGCAGCATTCCTGAATTCAACGCTCGACGGCCACCAACAACGCGACATCGAACAACGCTTTCATTCTGGCGCCCTAAAACTTCTGTACGTCGCGCCCGAGCGTTTGCTTCAGGAGCGGACACTCTCAATGCTGGAGCAAGGCCGCGTCTCGCTCTTTGCCATTGATGAAGCCCACTGCGTGTCACAATGGGGCCATGACTTCCGCCCCGAGTACCGGCAACTCCGCACCCTCCACACACGCTTTGCCCACGTGCCACGTATTGCTCTCACTGCCACTGCCGATGAGCGCACCCGCAATGAAATCGCAGTTGAGCTCAACCTCGAAAACGCAGCCCGCTTCGTTGCCAGTTTTGACCGCCCGAACATTCGCTACACGATCGCCGAAGCAGGCTCGATGGCAACCAAGGAGCGGCTCTGGCAATTCATCGAAGCCGAGCATCCGGGCGATGCCGGCATCGTCTATTGCCTATCGCGCAAATCAGTTGAAGAAACCGCCGCCTGGCTCACCAAACGCGGCCGCAACGCCATCGCCTACCATGCCGGCCTGCCAGCTGATGTCCGCCACGCAACCCAGACCCGCTTCCTCGCTGAGGAAAGCGTGATAGTCGTTGCCACGATTGCGTTCGGCATGGGCATCGACAAGCCGGACGTCCGCTTTGTCGCGCATCTCAATCTCCCAAAATCAATCGAAGCCTACTACCAGGAAACTGGCCGGGCGGGACGCGATGGAGAACCAGCCAATGCATGGATGGCGTATGGCTTTCAGGATCTCATTCAACAACGCCACTGGATCAATCAGTCTGAAGGCTCAGAAGAACATAAGCGCGTCCAGGGACAACGCCTCGATACGCTGATTGGCCTTTGCGAAACCGCTGCTTGCCGCCGCCAGGCGCTGCTTGCCTATTTCGGCGAGCGTCTTGAGCAGCCTTGCGGAAATTGCGACAACTGCATCACACCGCCAAAAACGCAGGATGGCACCGTCACAGCTCAAAAAGCACTGTCGACGGTCTACCGCACCGGCGAACGATTTGGCGTCACTTACGTTGTCGAAGTCCTGACTGGTAAATCCAACGCACGCATAACCCAGAACGGTCATGATAAACTCTCGGTCTATGGCATTGGTGACGACTATGATGCGCAGGGCTGGAGACATCTCTTCCGCCAGCTCGTCGCCGCCGGCCATCTCGCAGCCGACAATGAAGGTCACGGCACTTTGCAACTGACCGACAGCGCCCGTCCCTTGCTCAAAGGCGAGACCGGTTTCGAAATGCGCGTCGCCGCACCACGCGATGCTACCGGCAGCGGATCCAAATCCAAACGCGGATCGAGCAAAGCGAAAATTTCCGTCGCAGCCGGCGACAGTGGATTGTTCGAAGCACTAAAATCCCTGCGGCGCGAACTTGCAGCAAAAGCCAAAGTACCGCCTTACGTCATCTGTCATGACCGCACTCTTGCCGAGCTCGCAAACGTGAAACCGCAAAGCCCGGGTGCGCTCAGCAACATCACGGGGCTCGGTGACGCCAAGATCAAACGTTATGGCGCAGCTCTCCTCGCGACAATCAGCGGATTTGCTGGCGAGCCTAAGCTGCAGAACAGCCTTTCCGGCACGGTCAACCAAACGCTTTCGCAGCATCTCAAAGGCCAGGACGCGGATGCCATCGCCGATGAACGCGGCCTGGAAGTCGCAACAATATATGGCCACCTCGCAGAAGCCATCGAAGCTGGTTTAATCGAGACAAGTGAAGTGCTGGATCTCGACGCGGCTGATATGGATGAGATCACAACCGTCTTTGAGCGTGTCGGCACACTGGAAAGCGGCAAACTCGGCCCGGCTCACGCAGCTTTGGACGGTCGCTTCGACTATGGCGTTCTGAAATGCGTCCTCGCTGAGCTCTGCTAATCAAGGGCACACCAGTCGGTCGTCAATCCTTTTTCGAAGGCCAAACCAGCGGGATCATCCATTTGCACGCTCTCGCAGGCTAAATCAGTTCTGATACTCTCAATCTTGGCAGAACATCCTGCGCGATGCGCTCAAACACGGGCACTTGCTCCGCCACGACGGGATAGTAGAGGCTGAGTTCGCTAAAACCCACTTCCATCAGCTGTCCCGTCATATCTTCAAAGGCATCAACAGAGTTGTAGTAACTCAAGCCCCCGCCACTCGAACGCGAGGCTGGGTCAAACATGTGATAGGAGCGCCGCAGCGTCGCCGGGTCTCGACCGATCTTCGCGCAGGCCTCATCGACAATCCGCACCTTTTCGCGAACATCAGCCAATTGCTCTTCAAACGTTTTGGCAAAGCTCATGGTATCCCAGGTGTCGGCCTTGCGCGCTGCAAAGCGCAACATCACGGGGCCAAGAGCCGCAATCACAAGCGGCGGACGCGGCAGCTGAACCGGTCTCGGTTTCACGATCGCCTCGTTGATCGTGTAATAGTCGCCGGTAAAACTCGACACCTCGTTAGACAGCAGCCGATCGATAACCTCGACATACTCCTTAAAGCGCACGACACGCTCTTTGCCGTCCCAATTCGGAATACCCATCATGTCATAACTGGGATCAATCGGGATGCCTGTCCCAAGACCAATCTCCAATCGACCGTTCGAAATATGATCAATTGTCAGCGCCTGTCGGGCAAGCATCGCGGGATGGCGCAGCGGGAATTGCGTCACATAAGTCGCAATCCGAACCCGTTCCGTCGCCATCGCGATTGCAGCCAACACGCTCCAACCTTCATGCCAGTCCCGTGATGTATCACTCCAGTCAACGAAGTGATCGGCCGTCGTAACAAGTTCAAATCCAAGTCGTTCGACATGCTGTGTTCGCTCAAGTATTTCCGACCACGACGTATTCGGTAGAACTAAGACTGCAAAGCGCGGCGTATGTGACATCGGCAGTCTCCATCATGGGCTCCAGCATACGAAACCAAGTTCAACAGTAAGTCTGCGAGCAAGTCTGCGCCAGCACTATCGAACATCGATCGCTGCGTTGCCCCACATCCAATCCATCTCACAATGCAGCAAGTTTCCGCTGCTCCAAATTTCCGTTTCTCCGACCTTCATGGTAGGAGTGCAGAATATTTTCCCGCCAACCAAGGAGACTGTAATGAGAAAATTCATGATGGGTATTTTGGGGGCTGCGGCGAGTGTCGCGATTATGCCTGCCAGTGCCAACGCAGCTTGCGGCGCAGTGTCGATCACCGAAATGAACTGGGCGTCCGCACAAGTCGTAACGGCAGTGTCCAAATTCCTTATGGAGCAAGGTTATGGCTGCAAAGTCACCGTTGTGCCCTCAGCTACAGTCACCGCAACGGCTTCCCTTGTCGAAAACGGCAAACCAGATATCGCGACAGAACTTTGGTTAAACGGCGCACCGGCCGTCGTCAAACTCATCAAATCAGGTAAAGCTGTCGACCTTGGCAAAGTTCTTTCGGATGGCGGCATCGAAGGCTGGTATCTTCCAAAATATCTTGTCGACAAACACCCTGAGCTGGCAAAAATAGAAGGCGTTCTTGCCAATCCAAAACTTGTCGGCGGCATGTTTCACCAGTGCCCTGAGGGCTGGGGCTGCAAAATAGCGAATACGTCTCTAGCCAAAGCGATGGACATCGAGGCCAAAGGCCTCAAAATTTTCGTGCACGGCTCCGGCGAGACCCTCGCAACTTCGTTGGCATCCGCCTACTCGGAAAAGAAGCCATGGTTCGGTTACTATTGGGAACCAACAGCAATTCTCGGCAAGTACGACATGGTTCGTGTTGACTTCGGTGTAACCGATGTTGCCATTCACAAATGCAATGCAGACGTAAAGTGCGAGAAAGTCGGCATATCAAATTTCCCACCGTCTCCGGTTCATACAATCACGACAAAAGACTTCGCCGCGCGTGAACCAGCCGTGATCGCATTGATGAAAAACGTCTCCTTCACCAACAAGGAAATGGGTGCGGTTCTTGCCTGGAAGAAAGATAAAAAAGCTTCCTCACAGGACGCTGCCGTTCACTTCCTGACGAGCTACAAAGACAAATGGTCGAAATGGATCAATGCAGATGCAAAGAAGAAACTAGCCGCACTGCTAAAATAGTTACTTCAACGATCTGATTAGAAGGCGGTCCTGAGCCAACGCCCAGGGTCGCCTTTTTTGTTTTTAAAAGCACGCCCGGATGGTCATCCGCGACGCCGCACCACATCCAATCATGTTGCAGTGCACAAAATCCACACTATGTTCTCTTCAACTGATCCCGCATTGCCTGTCCGAGACAATCCATCGCGAAACCCAATAGCTTGAATGCTACTTGCCCGCCTCCGCCGCGACTGCAAAACTACTGACGATCCAACACAAGAACGTGCCGACATCGCCTTTTACAGTCACGATCCAAGCTTTTCGAGAAATCACCGGTGTCGCCTTCCGGAGACACAAGAGTTCATTCGGTTTCCAATTCAAACTCATCCCGATCCACAGGAAAAAGCCATGACACAACCACCATTCGAATTTCCGCAACAATTCCGAGACCTGGCAAAACAGAACGTCGAGCAAGCAACGTCTGCCTACAACCAGTTCAATCAAGCCATGACGTCGGCAATGGGAATGTGGCTGACAGCTGTTCCCTCAAACGAGGCGACCACTGGATTCAAGCCGGTGCAGGACAAAGCAATCAGCTTTGCTCAACAGAATGCAGAAGCTGGGCTCGCCCATGCAAAGGAGCTCACAAACGCAAAGGACATCCAGGAGATCTTGGCTATCCAAACGCGTTTTTCCCAAGCCCAGATGCAGGACTACACAAAGCAGGCGCAGGAACTCGGCCAATTGATGATGGCAGCCGCACCAAAAGGCAAATAACAGCGGCTCAGCAGCCAATCGCTCGGTGCGCGGGCGCTCTCTACATTTTCAAAGATGGCAAGGATACGCTGTATCGACTGCACGGTACCGGCGATGCCCGCAGCATTGGCAAGGCCGTGTCGAGCGGCTGTGTGCGGCTTCTCAATCAGGACGTTATTGATCTTTATGACCGGGCAACATCATGCGCCGACATCATAGTCATCTAACCTTGATCGTTATCCAGCCCTTGGGCTGACATAGAGTGGATTGACATAGCCATGGTGATGTTGAGCAGATTTCGAACGGCTGCTCAGTTCGCCGTGATAGTATCAATTGCAACCGCTACGGGTGTTACAAATTCGGCTAACGCGCAGGCAGGTGATCGCTGCTGGGTGATGCCGGAACCAAAATCTCTGGTAGAAGCGGGGCATTTATCGAACAACCAAGCACGCTACCGCGCACGTCAAACGACCGTTCGCAAGACCCGGCAGCCCGCCGGTTTGATTTTGTCTGATGGTGCTTTGAGGACTGCTTATACGGCCGGTCTTTTGGTTGGCTGGTCTGAGACTGGACGCCGGCCTGATTTTGATGCTGTTACGGCGGTTGGCCCGAGCGCTCTGATCGCTCCCTTCGCCTTTCTTGGCTCTACTGGCGATCAGTATGTAGCCGATCTGTTTGCCTGTCCTTCCAACAATTGGAGGGCAACGGCTGACAGGGCCGCGAACATGATCAACGCAAAAATTTTAGCATTGATAGCGGCAAAGCACCGATCAGGAAAACGCCTGTTGGTTGCCGTCAAAGGTAATGCTGCACGGCCAAGCGCCTACTGGGACATTGGCTGGATTGCAGCCCATCTTCGCCCCGTCGACGCACGGCGGCAAATCCAATCGATATTCCGTGCAGCTGTTGAACTCCCAGTCTTTCCCGACACGAGCTCATTGCCTGCCGCTGCGGGCGCGCTCTTAACACGTAATCGCGCGTTTCGGCAGATCGGCGCCGGCCACGCGTTCTTCATGCCCCCTGCTTTTCGAACCTCGATCCGTAGCCTCTATATCATTCACAATGATGTCTTGCTGCCTGTGTCAGGCGACACGACAAACTGACCCTCTGACGCCATGAGGAAGTGACCCTCTTGGCGAGTTATCCAGAGGGAACTTTCATGGAACAGACGCAACACAATGCATCCTGCACGGCCTTGAGGGCATTGCGGGGTGATGA
>CAJQQK010000287.1 GCA_905480435.1 uncultured Hyphomicrobiaceae bacterium
CAAACAAACATTGAGTCGGACCATGACCGCCCTGACGGGCTGTGGATAAGCGGCTTCGCCTTGCGTTCGCCCTGTGGGCTCACTTCAGCCGAAGCCGCCGAAATCGAGCACTGTTACACCACGCCCTGGGACGCGATCTGCATCTGCGCGCTGAAGGCCCGGTATTGCACCCATCTCTGATGACACTGCTCGATAGAGCATCAGAATCGGTCTGAGCCGATCTAGGAATCTTATGACATCAAAGCGGCGTGCTGCGACAAGCGGTGCGCCGCTTTTGCGTATCAGAAAAACATATTTAATTCAGTATATTAGCGCGGTTTGTTGTCATATTTGCGACAAACTGCGTCACGCCATCTTTGGCTAAATTGCTCGGCTTGTTGTCGCCAGCCAGGAGTGGCGCTAGAAAGCATGATCGCCGCGCAGATTGCCTACGATAGATGCGAAGCAGCCAAAATCAGATGTTTAGAGCCGTCTGACGTCAATTCGCCGGGGCTAAGGCATCAGATTAGGCAAGTAAGCCAGGACCACCAGAAGGATCACCGACGATCATGTTCAAGAAGATTCTCATTGCGAACCGCGGTGAAATAGCCTGCCGGGTGATCAAAACGGCGCGTCGCATGGGGATAGCAACTGTTGCGGTGTTCTCTGAGGCTGACCGCAACGCCCTGCATGTTGCAGCAGCAGATGAAGCCGTATGTATCGGCCCGGCTGCTGCGTCAGAATCATACTTGATTGCTGAAAAGATCATCGACGCCTGCAAACAGACTGGCGCCGAAGCCGTTCACCCGGGGTATGGCTTCCTGTCAGAGCGCGAGTCCTTTCCCCGCGATCTTGAAGCAGCCGGCATTGTTTTCATTGGCCCTAATCCGCACGCCATCGCAGCGATGGGCGATAAGATCGAATCCAAAAAAGCCGCAGCGGCCGCCAACGTCACCACGGTTCCAGGCTACGTTGGAGAAATCTCAAACCCCAAAGACGCTGTCCGGATTTCAGACGAGATCGGCTACCCCGTCATGATCAAGGCGTCAGCTGGCGGCGGCGGCAAAGGCATGCGGATCGCGCACGATCGCTCAGAAGTCGAAGACGGCTTTGTTGCAGCCAAGTCCGAGGCTGCTTCGAGTTTCGGCGATGATCGTGTGTTCATCGAGAAATTCATCGTCAATCCGCGTCATATCGAGATCCAGGTGCTCGGCGACAAGCACGGCAACGTGATCCATCTCGGTGAGCGCGAATGCTCAATCCAACGCCGCAACCAGAAGGTCATCGAGGAAGCCCCGTCACCGCTTCTGGACGAAGAAACGCGCGCGCGCATGGGCGAACAGGCGATCGCCCTGGCCAAGGCCGTCGACTACGATTCCGCGGGTACTGTCGAGTTCGTCGCCGGCCAGGACAAGTCGTTCTACTTCCTCGAAATGAATACGCGTCTGCAAGTTGAGCATCCCGTGACGGAACTTGTGACCGGCATTGATCTTGTCGAGCAGATGATCCGTGTCGCAGCTGGCGAGCGGTTGGGCTTTTCGCAGGAACAGATCCGGTTGCAGGGCTGGGCGGTCGAAAGTCGCATCTATGCGGAAGACCCATACCGCAACTTCCTGCCGTCAATTGGCCGCTTGGTACGCTATCAGCCGCCAGCCGAAGGTCAGAGTGATGGCATCACGGTGCGCAACGATACCGGTGTCTTCGAGGGCGGCGAGATTTCGATGTTCTACGACCCGATGATCGCGAAGCTGGTGACCCATGCGCCCACGCGTCAGGCCGCGATTGACGCTCAGTCGCAGGCCCTCGATGAGTTTGTCATCGACGGTATCGCCCACAACATTCCGTTTCTGACGGCCCTCATGCAGCACGAACGATGGCAATCCGGTGAGCTTTCAACCGGGTTTATCGCAGAAGAATATCCGGATGGCTTCCATGTTCGCGAGCCGGATGATGACGCCCTCATCGTTCTAGTGAGTGTCGCAGCTGCCATCGACAATCTTTCAAACGAGCGGCGCCGCGAGATCAGCGATCAAATGGATGGCCCCGAAATCCGATTTGCGCGCGAACGCGTCGTGCGCATCGATGATCAGGACACCCAAATTCTGGTCGAGGGCGCTTCACCGGGCCAGATATCGATTTCATGGATCGATGAAGACGAAGTGCTCGGTGAACGTGTCCAGCTTGAAAGCAACTGGTGGCCGGGCCAGGCGATCTGGAAAGGTTCTGTCGGCGACGATGATGTTGCAGTCCAGGTCCGCCCGGTATTGAACGGCTATGAGCTCAGCTATCGCGGCACGACGCTGATCGCGCACGTGTTTACGCGCCTTGAGGCGGAGCTGGACGCTATGATGCCTGAGAAGGTTGCAGCCGACATGAGCAATTTCCTGCTCTGTCCGATGCCAGGGCTCCTCAAATTTGTCCACGTAGCGGCAGGTGACAAGGTACAGGCGGGTGACCAACTGGCAGTTGTCGAAGCCATGAAGATGGAGAACATGCTGCGCGCCGAGCGTGATGCGACCATCAAATCCGTCAACTTCGCAGCTGGCGAGAGCCTTGCTGTCGATGAAGTCATTATCGAATTTGAATGATGCTCTACTTTGCTTTTGGCTCGAACATGTCGCCGCGACAGACGCCCAGGCGTTGTCCGGGAGCCCAACCTGTTGGTGCCGCCCGGCTTGATGACTGGCGTTTGATCCTGCCGGCCAACAGTGGCGCTACGATCCTGCCGGAGGCTGGAGCTGTGACGCACGGCGTTCTATGGCGTTTCCAGCCCCACCACGCAGGTTTAATGGATCGCTGGGAGAATGTTGCAGGCGGTGTCTATCGACGGCGCTGGCTAAACGTCGAGCACGCCGAGCATGGCCTTGTCACTGCACTGACGTATATCTCCGACCGGCGCTATCCTGGTCAAGGCCGGCCCAGCTATATAAACTCAGCAATGATCTACGGCGCCCGTCATTTCGAATTGCCCGATCACTACATCGACGAAATCCGCTCATGGTTGCCGCGTCGGCCAATCGCGGCCCATGAAATCTACCGCGGCCGGCGCTCCCCGCCTCGCAGAAAGTGATACCATCATGCGCTCACTCCATTTTCCCGGTCGCTCCCCCGTCTATGCCCGCAAAGCCATGTGTGCGACGTCGCATCCGCTGGCCAGCCAGACCGCGCTGAGCGTCCTGAAAGACGGTGGCAATGCGGTTGATGCGGCGATCGCGGCAACGGCGGTGCTCTGCGTCGTTGAGCATGCCATGACGGGAATTGGCGGCGACTGCTTCGCGATTGTCTCGAAGCCGGGTGAGAAGCCGTTCGCGCTCAATGCATCAGGCCGGGCGCCTGCGGCACTGACAGCTGAGTATTTGCTCGGCCAGGGCATTAACGCGATTGAGCAACAAAGCCCGCACTCGGTCACTATTCCAGGCGCTGTCGACGGTTGGGCGACGCTGCTGGCTGATCACGGCACACGCCAGCTGAAGGATCTTCTCCAGCCGGCCATCGCCTATGCGTCGGAAGGATTCGCCATCGCACCACGTGTTGGCACGGATTGGGCCGGTGCTGTTGCAAAGCTTTCTGCCAATGCCAATGCTGCCAAGCATTTTCTTGTCGACGGCAAGGCACCGGCAGTCGGCGATATGATGCGCTTCCCGAACCTTGCCAAATCGCTTGAGGCGATCGCTGAAGGGGGTCGTGACGCGTACTACGAAGGCGATATCGCAGCCGACATCGTCAAAGAGCTCAATGCACTCGGCGGTGTTCACACCCTCGAAGACTTCGCCGCTCAACGCGCGGAGTACGTTGAACCGATATCCGTTAACTATCGCGGCCTCGATGTGCTCGAGTTGCCGCCGAACAACCACGGCGTTGTGGTGCTCATCATGCTTAAGATGATGGACCGTCTTGGCAAGCTTTCTGACAGCCCGGATTCCGCCGAGCGCTATCACGTTATGCTCGAAGTCGCCCGTCTCGCTTATGCGATGCGCGATGAGTTCGTTGCTGACCCTGATATGGCGGATGTGCCGGTGGATCATATGCTCGACGACCAGGTCATCGCCGAACTTGTGAGCCGCGTTGATCGCAGGACGGCCCGTCCCGATCTCGGCCCCAACCCGCAGCCCAAAGGCAGCGATACGGTCTATCTCTCGATCGTTGACGAAGGCGGCATGGCCGTTTCCTTCATCAATTCCCTGTTCGCAGACTTCGGTTCCGGCATCGCGACCGACGAGACCGGCATCATACTCCAGAACCGGGGCCAGGGCTTCGTTGTGCAGCCGGGGCACCGGAACTGTGTCGCGCCACGCAAACGTCCCTTACACACGCTTATTCCGGCCCTCGCGATGCGCAATGGCGAGTTGGCGATGTCGTTCGGCGTCATGGGCGGCGCCTATCAGCCAGCCGGACACGCGCATGTCCTGGCCAACATCCTCGACTACGGTATGGACCCGCAGGAAGCGCTCGACAGCCAACGGGTGTTCTTTGATGGTGACAAAGTGCTGGTCGAAGCAACCGCCTCGACAGAGTTTCGAGCAGGCCTTGCCGCCAAAGGCCACGATGTCGGGCAGCGTGGTCTGCCCTGGGGTGGTGGCCAGATCATCCAGGTTGACGGCGCCAATGGCACATTAATCGGCGGATCAGATGCGCGCAAAGACGGTTGCGCACTCGGATTCTAAAGCGTGTCGCATCCGATAGGATTCAGCATGTAGGGAGCGCATGCGCCCCGGCGCGAGCGCCGCCCAGCAAAGACCGTGGGCGTAGCGAGGGAATAGCCGTGAGCCCAAAGGGGCTAAAGCAGGGAGCATTTCATGCGACACGCTTTAAGAGCTCGTGTCTTGGAACTCAAGTCTTGGCACGCCTCAGGCAAAATTATCCAGCTATGCGTCTGATCTTCGCGCTTTCCTGACGCAGCGCGTTCAGGATTGGCTCAAAGGCCTCTTCGTCGCGGGTTTCGGGATAAACCATATAAACAGGGTAAACAAATTTCCGCGCCCGTGCCGGCATTCTGAGACGGCCACGGCGAATATGCTTTTTCGCCATTCTCAGCGGGCAGTAACCCGATGACGGAGTGCCCAGCATATAGTCGAGCCCGATCGCGCCGACATCCAGGCTAAGCCCTGGGTTAATGTGCTCTGGGAACGCTGTCGCATGATCAAGCTCGAACTCGGTGCCCCAATCAAAGAACACGTAGTCGCTCGCGCGCCGCCGCTGTCCGGATTTGACGCTGGTGACCAGCACGAACTCTTCATCAAACAAATGCTCGGATACGAGCCCCGGTAACTGCACCGCGCGATACATGATTGCCATGTCGAGCGTGCCATCCAGCATGCGCTGGGTCAGAAATGACAAGTCCAAAGAGCTCGCATCGACCGCAATATCCGGAATATTGGTGCGTAGCCATGTAATCCAGTTGAGCAGGAAACCGTCCCAGAGGCTACGCGGCGCGCCAACAGACAGACGATCCCTGTGGACATCAGACTTGCTCACCTCGATTTGTGCTGTCTGCCACACGCGCACCAGCGCAAGCGCATGTTTGCGGAATTGTTCACCAGCCGACGTCAGTTTGGCGCCTGTCTTGGAGCGCTCAAACAGTTCGCGGTCCAGCTGCTCTTCAAGCGAGCGGATACGTGCGCTAACCGTTGATTGCGTCAGGCACATTTTGCGTGCGGTGTCGATAAAGCTGCCCGTCTCGGCGACAGTCAGAAAGGTACGCGCGAGGTTGATATCCATGCCAAAGATAAACCGTTCGATTACGTCTGCTGCACGTTGCTTCGATCAATTGACCGGCTTCAACCAACGTCATCAGGATCACTTCAAATACTATCTATCGGTATTTTCGATAGTGGTAAGCGGAAAATTCCGTTTGTGGTGAAGGCGGAAAAAAAAGAGAGTGCATCTACAGCTACTTGCGTTTGTGTAGCACTACGCACGCGCAAGGCCAACTGTTCCAAAGAAGAGCATCGCAAAGCGTAACGTGTAGCATCAGGTTAAACAGCAAACCTGACAGAGCAAAAGTACAAGAAGGATGAGTTGATGAAGGCACCTGCCAAGAAAAAGGCCACCACCAGTAAAGCCGTCGCAAAGAAAGCAGTAACGAAGAAAGCTGCAACGAAAAAAGTTGCCGTCAAAAAGAAGGCGGCGAAGAAAGTTGCTCCTGCTAAAAAGGCAGCAGGCAAGAAGGAAGCTGCACGCGCAGCTGCTCTGAAGAGCGTGTCGCGCAAAAGTGCGACCCTGAAGCGAGCGACACCTAAGAAGACAGCCGCGCAGACAGCGGCACCTGCTAAAAAGAAGGCCGTTGCCAAGAAAGCAGCGCCTAAGAAGGTTGTTGCTAAGAAGGCGCCTGCCAAGAAGAAGGCAGCTGCCAAGCGGAAAACAGCAGCTCGGAAGAAGTAACAATGCAGAACCAGCCCGTCACAGCCAGACAGTCTCATGCGAAGCGCGCAGGTATCTGCGCTGCGGCGGGCTGGTTCGTTTTAGCGCTATTCCCCGTTCAATCCGTCGAGGCAGCCGCGCTGTCGAACAAAGACACCTCGGCATACAAGATCGAAGTTATATCGAAGGGCGGACGCCGAGAGCATAAATTGCCTCCTGGCAAATCGATAACCGAGTTCTGCAAGGTCGGCTGCATCATCCGTCTCAACAGTGATGCTGCGAATGACTATGAACTTGAGGGCAGTGAGCGCGTTTCAATCGAAGGCGGCCTTATCTATTACGACGGTGAAGAGATCCCCAAGTCAGCCGACACATCTGGGCAGACGAAGTAAACCGCAGCCTTCAAACGTCTCATTCATGATCGATTGTGCGCAGGCTGGCTTTCCAGCTGCCGTTACTCGGTATCGTGTCCCTGAGACACGCAACCGCAAGAGATTAAAGCGGTGCCGGTTCTTCGATCAGCGAGCCCGTGCCAAAAGTTTCGACAAATGAGCGCATCAGCACGCGATCTACGGTCGCCATATCACATCCCACACCAAGATCCGCGAGACTGGTCACCCCGTGGCCTTCGATGCCGCATGGCACGATGCCGTCGAAGTGCTCCAGGACAGGCGCCACATTGAGGCTCAGTCCGTGGAACGTCACCCACCGCCGCACCCGGATGCCAATGGCTGCGATCTTGTCTTCGCGCCCCTGCCCAAGTTCGGGACGTGGCACCCAGACTCCAATGCGGTCGGGCCGGACATCCCCATTGACGCCGATCACAGCCAAACTGCCAATCACCCATTGCTCAAGCCGCTGCACGAACGCGCGGACATCACTTGAATGCCATTTCAGGTCGAGCATCACGTAGACAACGCGCTGTCCTGGCCCATGATAAGTGTACTGGCCGCCGCGCCCCGTGCGGTGAACCGGGAATCGTGTCGGATCAAGCAGATCGTCGTCGCGTGCGCTGGTGCCAGCCGTATAGAGCGGCGGGTGTTCGAGCAGCCATATCAACTGAGGCGCTTCGCCGTCGCGGATCTTCGCGACCCGCTCTTCCATTGCGTGTACAGCTGCTGCGTAGTCAACCGGGCCGCTGCTGACCGCCCAGCCGATTGTTTGGCCGCTGCTCGCTTCAACCCGAGACGATTCGCCAGCTGAAGCTGCCATGTTCTCTTCCATACCCAACGGTCTGCTCCAACGGCCTGCATCAATGGTCTTCTGAGGTTGCAAATTCCCATTTCCCGTCGCCAAGCTCGTCAAAATCGACATGTAGGCTCACGGTTGTCTTGCAATTTTCTTCGGGGCTTGATATGGCAGGCGCCTTGGTGATCGGCAATGCCCATCGCCAACTACCAGAGGTCCTGTTTGACAGGACCAAGGGTGCGACCGTGGCGGAACTGGTAGACGCGCTACCTTGAGGTGGTAGTGGCCACAAGCCGTGGAGGTTCGAGTCCTCTCGGTCGCACCAATTTATAATTTTGCCAACTCTCAAGGGTTGTGACAACGCCAGCCATCGTATCCCAGCCTGAAGTATGTCCAATTTCGGTAATCGCGGCGATAGCAGCCTGAATTTCCCCAGCATGACCACGTAACACTGCCGATAGGGCATTGTGTATACCATCGGCCCCGACGCCTTCTGCTGCGGCTGCCAGATGGGCTAGCGATATCGCATTGCCCGCGGTCCTGGCTTGATGATGAATCGGATGCCAAAGGGGTCGGCCAACGTCCGTTTCACCTAGCGTGTGCAGAGTAATCAATACGCCGCCGAGAAAATCATCTCCCGATGGTGTCAAGCCTGGGCCAAGCCCTGCGAGTTTTTCCACCCAAGTCGTATCAGACAGCTGCTGCTGATCTCGATTGGCAAACGCAGTCGTTAACCAGGTCCGCGCCTGCTCGATAAGTGGTTCTGCGACCAGACCAACACGGTCATTTACTCTTGGGACGTATCCTGGGAACAAAAACCGCCCCAAGCC
Organism: uncultured Hyphomicrobiaceae bacterium; assembly: GCA_905480435.1. Lineage (GTDB taxonomy): Bacteria > Pseudomonadota > Alphaproteobacteria > Rhizobiales > Hyphomicrobiaceae > CAJQQK01. The sequence continues at coordinate 8,358 of CAJQQK010000287.1, forward strand.
ATCATTGGGCACGCACGGAACCGAGAAATGCTGCAACATATCAAGTCCACGCCGGACACATTCGGGATCAGCGGCTGAGTTAAGCGGAACCGGTGACCAGACTGAGCTTTGCGTCATCGGGAACACGAATCGGTTGCCAATTCTTATCTCTGACTCTGTCACCTTCACTCTTGCATGACGTCGAATGCCACTTGCTGACCAGTTCATACGCGACGGCGCCGTTGTAACCACATTCAGAGGCCCAAAGTTCAAGTCGTGGGAGCCGACGCACAGCGTGTGTTCTCCAGCCGTGAGATAAAACGTGCTCTCGAAGAGTGCCGAAACCTCGCCATCAGCGGGCTCACTCAGAAGTCGCGATGCCACACAGCCGATGACATTGACCGGAAACTCGAACGGGGCACTAAAATCAACCATTGTCAGAAACGACGTGCGTTCCAGCTTCGCCTCTCAGAGCGGCCATAGCCTCCCCCAGATCAGCAATTATCACGCGCTCACCGCCGCCTTCCAAAAAGCGCAATGCTGCTTCGATTTTAGGGCCCATGCTTCCTGGCGGGAAATGACCTTCGTCCTGCAGCGCACGCAGCTCGCTGGCCGATACCTTGTCTAAGTCCTGCTGTTCGGGCGCCCCAAAATTAATCGCGACCTTTGGCACCGCTGTCAGGATCATCAGGAGTTTTATGCCGAGAACATTGGCCATGTGTGCCGACGTCAAGTCCTTGTCGATCACCGCTTGCACGCCGCGGCGCACGCCCTTCGGGCCACGAACCACTGGGATGCCGCCGCCGCCCGCTGCAATCACGACGGTGCCCCGTTTGGCTAAAACCTGCACCAGTGAAATATCGCAGATATGCTTCGGCTCCGGGGAAGGAACGACGTGACGCCAGCCCCGCCCGGAATCTTCCTTCATGGTCCAACCAAGTTCGGCGCCAACTCTCTTGGCTTCTTTCTTGTCGTAGAATGCACCGATCGGTTTTGTCGGGTCTTGAAATGCGGGGTCGTCCTCGGCCACCTCAACTTGCGTGAGCAGGCAGGCAACGTGCCGTGAACTGTCAGCCTCGCGCAACGCATTTTCCATTGCCTGAACCAGTAGATACGCGATACCGCCCTGTGAATGGGCAACGCAGATGTCGAGCGGCATCGGCGCGATGCGATCACTGGTCAGCGCCTGGCGCATCAAAATCTTACCGACCACCGGGCCGTTACCGTGCGTGATCACCAATTCATTTTGAAGCAGCGCCAGTGGCAGTAGCGCTTTGGCCGTGCTCGCGGCAATGGTCTTTTGCTCACCAGACGTGCCTTCAATATCTTCGGGATGGGTCGCGTTGCCGCCGATAGCAACAAGAATTTTCTCGGGGATTTTGAACGCGCTCACCATGGTGCGCCTCACTAGCCTTAGGGTTGGATGGCAGACAGGGCCCAATGCGCCGCATCAGCATTGGTCGGGGCGACGTGAACTGCTGCGGACATGAGTTTTCTGACTTGAGCGGATCGATTCTGAGGGTCCCCATCCGTGCCGGTCACGGATGCGATAATCTCTGGTCCGTTCGCCCGTCGATGTTTTTGCAAGAATTCAACCAAATGACCCGCTGGATCTGCGTGCGCGCCATAACCGATTACGACATCAATCAGAATAACCCCGACCTTGTCGTCAGCCAACGCGGCTGCAATGGCGTCATCGCGCACGGTCGGTTCGATCATCGGGTGGGGCTTGCCTCGCGTATATTGATCATCGCCAAGATCCAGCATCAAGTGGCTTGAACACGTCTCGCCAGCCCGTGTCACACCCGGTACAGGCGCGTTGGACTGAACTGCCAAAGCGCTGGAGTGCAATACAATTTGCGCCTCGGCACAAAGTGTCCCGCCTGAAAATAGGCCGCGAATGTTCGGCCGATCGGCCGACGCTTTAATCGGTGCCGATGGCTCAACTCTATCATCCGCTGCCATATTCAGCGCGGCCCGAGCTGCCGCCTTGAGGCTAAAAACCTGCGTAGTATTGGCCGGCATTGTCATTTGATCGGCGCCGATAAAGCAGACGATGGTCGGCTTTTTACTTGCCGCTAAATGTTTGAGGACTTTCTCCGCGACGTGTTTGGGCGGCGGCTTGGAGACAAGTACAATCCTGCTCGTCATGGCATCGGCCTCAAGAGCCTGCAGCGCCATCAACGTCGAGATGCCGCCAACCTCCGAGTTCAAGTCGCGGCCACCAACGCCGATTGCATGCGATATGCCGCCGCCGTATTGACCAATCAGGCACGAAATTTCCTGTATTCCGGTGCCCGACGCCCCAACGATGCCGATCTCTCCGCGCGGCACGACATTGGCGAAAGCCAGAGGTATGCCACCGATGATGGACGTGCCGCAATCCGGTCCCATAACGAGGCGGCCGAGCTCTCTGGCTTCCAGCTTCAATTGCAACTCTTCCGCAACGCTCACGTTGTCGCTGAAGATCATTGCATTGAGACCAAGTCGGATAGCCTTGCGCGCTTCAGCGACGGCAAAATCACCCGGCACTGAGATCAACGCCAGGTTCGCATCTGGCATGGTCTTGAGTGCCGTTTGCAAAGTCCTTGGTTGCCAGGCATGGTTCTCGCCACCGCCAGCTGTTGGTTGCTGCAGCTGGGCATTGGCCTCAGCAAGCGCCGCTTCGGCCGCTTCGTTCGTCGTGGCACGCACACCGATAATCAGATCGCCGCCGCCAGCTGCCGCTCCAGCTTCCGCCAGCAACCCGGCATCAGACATGATGGCAAGGTTCGCCGGCGTGCCCATCATCATCGCCGCTTCGGTGACGTCCGCCATCCCGGCAACAAGCCGCGACATGCGCATCAGCGCGACGGAATCCAAATAGAAGCCTTTACGGACATCGTTGATCACAAAATCGCTCATGCAACGCCTACACTTTCGGCCAGCGCCTCAAGGGCTTCTTCGAAACAAGCAATCGGCGCTCTGACGACACCGGCACCGACCTGACCGATCCCAGGTTCCTTGTGCGCGATGCCTGTGTTGATCAACGGAGCCAGGCCGGTTTCCACAACAAGTCGCACGTCGATACCGGTGGCTGTGCCAAGATAATCCATTGACGGGATCGTCCATTCCGGGTTTTCACCGACTGTAATCTGCGACATTGTTCGCGTGATTTTGCCCGCCTCTGAGGCGGTGCCGGCCCCGACAAAGCCAGCAACCGCCGGCGACGCTCCCATTGCGAACCCGCCCAAGCCGATCGTTTCCACAATCGTAGAATCGCCCATATCTGGATTAGCATCGGCTTCGCTGTATCCTGGGAAGTACATGCCTTCGGGCATTTCAACAGGTGCCGTAAACCAACGATCGCCGGTGCCGCTGACGCGAATGCCAAAATCAGTTCCGTTCCGGCTCATCGCCGTTACAACACTTGAGCTCTCGATATCGCGCACAGGGTCCATTATCGCCTTGCCCATCGCCATTGCGATGTTCAGGAAGAACTGGTCATTGCCACCGATGAACGCGAGCGCTTTTGCAAGAGCGGCATTGTCAGTTGCTGTTTCCGCCAGCGCCGGCGCCAAAGCTCTGAGTGTGAGGCTTGAACAAGCGACGTTGCGTTGATGCATCTCGTCGCCCATGGTCAGGCCACGAGCCACCAGAGCTTTTAACGGCACACCCTCGCCATGACGCAACGCGCGTCCGAGCGCCGGTCCGAAATTATCGCGGAGCCAGCGCAGACGCTGCAATACTTCATCGTCATTGCCGCCAAAGCGCATGACTTTGCCAAGCCCTTCGTTGATCGTGCAGTAAGAGCGGTTGCCTGTCGTGCGGTTCTCAACGACCATCAGTGGCTGTCCAACTGTGGTCATGCCGGTCATGGGGCCAACAGCATCGAACTTATGATTGGGGTGGAATTCGAAGGCGCCGTTCGCTGCCATCGTTGCGGCGCTGTCGAGGTCTGCTGCCCAGCCTTCGAAAACGGCGATACCGGTCACAGCGCCGCGCATCGGACCGCACATCCGATCCCAATCGATTGGCGGCCCGGCATGCAGGATCATCTTGTCGCGCAAACCGGGAATAGCTTCAGACGCTGGGATGACATCGACCAGCACGGGATCTGCCGCAAGCATACGCCGCAAGGCTTCCGCGTTGGCTTGATCAATCCCGACTGCCATCGATGCGTGCAGTCTGGAGAGCAGGTCAGCGAATTTGAGATTGCCACCAGCCGGCGGTGACCAGTCCATCTGAGTGACATCGACACCTTGCCGATCCAGCTCTTCGGAAAATCCCTTCAGTCCAATGTTGATGACCTTAACTGGCCTATTCAGCAGCCCATTGCTTTCTTCGTCATTCATATCTTCTGATGACCCGTTTGATCTGCCCTACTTCTTTGGGCCATTTTTAGTTTGAGACAACCACTCCGGCAACTGCCTCTGATTGCCCCAGGAATGGCGGCAATACAATGGCGCGCAGACAACGCCCTTACGATAACGCTTCGGCCTCGGTACAATGAGTAAGGTTGCACGTCAGAAATTTTATGTCGACTGTGTCGCCTGCATTGCTGATTTCTGGTTCCGCATACGCGAACCTCACTTAGTTCCATCGCGGCCGCTGTTCCACATGCCTTGGAAACGGTACACGGTGTAGGCCGCTGACCAAGCCATCATCATGATACCGGTGAGCGCTTCGAAGCCGCAAATCGTCCGGATAAAGCCGGTCGGGCGAATATCCCCATAACCGACAGACGCGTACGTGACGACGGATATGTAGAGATAGTCGAGCGAGGTTTCCTGAAAGGCTCCAGTCAGTTCCCCGAGCAGCAACACGTTCTTGGCCACAAAGATGGTCGCGGCAAATAGCCAGATCTCAAGCGAATGCGCGGCAAACAACATGAACACGCTGGAGACGACCTTCAGGCGCATCCCACCCCACGGGTAGTCATGCCACCAATGCACAAGCCGCAGTGCCTCGTAGTGTATCAGGATCGTAACAGCGGTTGTCGCGCATGTTAGAAGCGTGGCTGTTAGCATGCCAAGATAGCCTGAATTTGGTGGGCGATGGACCTAAAGATCATCGGGCATGGCTTTTTTGTCGTCCATTCGCGCCCGCGTCGCGATTTTCTGAGCGGCGGCCCCAGCTGCATTCTGCTCTGCTGGCGTCATCTCCTGCGATGCGGGATCGCTTTGTGACCCGTTCGGGCCGGCAACGCGGACGGTGACTTCATGATGCGCAAATCTGATACCGTTCTTCTCAAACAGGTCACGAATGCCATTCAAGACCTTGCGTCGAGTTACCCACTGGTCGCCCGGCTTCGTCATGAATTTGACCCGCATGATCATCGCAGATTCATCCATCTGGATAACGCCCTGCGACTTCAACGGCTGTAGGAATGTCGCGCCAACCTGCGCGTCCTTAAGCAACTCTTTGCCGTAGCTATTGATCAGTTTTCGGACCTTCTCCGCATCCGTATCGAAGGCAGGGCTGTTCAACGCTAACTACATGAAGCGATAATTGAGCGGCCGTGTGATGTCGAGGACGTTGTGCCACATGGCCTGCGAGATATTGTTTTCGCCGTTGGCACGCAGGATATTGA
>CAJQQK010000288.1 GCA_905480435.1 uncultured Hyphomicrobiaceae bacterium
TCTCATCACCCCGCAATGCCCTCAAGGCCGTGCAGGATGCATTGTGTTGCGTCTGTTCCATGAAAGTTCCCTCTGGATAACTCGCCAAGAGGGTCACTTCCTCATGGCGTCAGAGGGTCAGTTTGTCGTGTCGCCTGACACGTCGCGGTCGCCCGATCCGGCCAGTCCACCGGCTTCAACCAGCAGGTGGCCCGCTTCAACTTCACAGGCACATTTCGTTTCAAGCCCACACAGTTGATCAAACAGCCAAGCAGGCGACTTCTAGCCGTTCGCCAAACTGTTGTCGCGACAGCCTCAATCGAACGAACCAAATCACTTCCACCTCGCCTCTCGTCTCCTCAAACAGTCATCTCAAGCAAAGCTGAACCGCCCAAGAACCAAATTGCGAGTAAACCCACGGTGTCAGCCATAGGTAAACCCGAGAAACACGCAGACCGGCGGGGCTTTGGGATGAGGAAGCCGGCGGCGCCGGCACACAAACCGACAACCACTACGGCGCCGCAGGCGGCTTCGAACGCTCAACAGATTCCATCGCGTCAGAATGTGGAAACGGCGGCTCTATCAACGCAAGGCCAGCAGTTTTCCAAAATCTCGCGAGTTGACAAGTCATTGCGGCGATCGAACCGATCAAGCCTCGGCGCTAGCAGCCTGAAAGCAAAGATTGAACGAGTATCTTCAGGCACCGATGCATCTCGCGTCTTGTGACCGCTCCTCCTAGACAAGAAATCATCCAGGTCGCTTCAGCCACTCTGGAAAAGTCTGAGGTGAGCTTGCAGCAGGCACCCGTCACGCGATCCGCTCGCAGTGCCGCGACACCACCTTTACCGGCCAAGTATCGCCGTCCAGTGACGGCCAGAACAAAACGGCGTCCGGTAACAAAAAAGAGGGTGCTCAAAACGGCGATTGCCAGGACAAAATTGAAATCAAAATCAAAACCAGCATCCAACTGGCTCTCCGCGTCCCCTCGATGGGCCAGTGGCGCATTCAAGTCCGAATAGCAATTTGCGAGCCGCTCTTTCGGAGCTTCCCCGACGTCACTACTCCTTCCAGTCAGCCACAATCATGGCTGCAGCCTTTTCTGCAATCATCAACGTTGGGGAATTGGTGTTGCCTGATGTAATCGTGGGCATGATCGAGGCGTCCGCCACACGTAGACCGTCAAAGCCGATCACCCTCAACTGTGGGTCAACGACCGCTGCATCATCAGTGCCCATGCGACATGTGCCAACCGGATGAAAAATCGTGGTACCAATGTCTCCGGCAGCTCGGGCAAGGTCATCATCCGTCTGAACATCAAGCCCCGGGCGAAATTCTTCAGGCCCGTAGGGCTGCAAAGCGGGTTGCCCAACGATCCGGCGCGTAAGTTTGATCGCATCTGCCGCGACTTGCCGGTCTTCTTCTTCTGACAAGTAGTTCGGCTGGATTTGCGGATGTACCGATGGGTCTGGCGACGTGATGTGAACATGTCCACGGCTCATGGGGCGCAAATTACAAACACTGGCGGTAAAGGCCGGGAACGGATCAAGGGGTTCGCCAAACTTATCGAGTGAGAGTGGCTGCACATGATATTGCAGGTTTGCTGTTTCGCGTTCCGGATCCGACTTTGCGAAAGTCCCGAGCTGTGACGGTGCCATCGACATAGGCCCGCTACGGTTCACCCCATACTCGATTGCAATCTTAGCCTTGTGCCAGAGCGTCTGCGACGTTTCGTTAAGCGTCTTAACGCCCTTAACTTTATACGCACAACGCAGTTGCAGATGATCCTGAAAGTTGCTGCCGACGCTCGCAACATCCCGGTGCACCTTGATGCCATGGTCATTGAGCAACTGCCCCGGTCCGATGCCCGACAACTGCATGATCTGCGGCGACCCGATTGCACCGCCACACAAGATGACCTCTCGTTTGGCACCGAGCTGCATGGCCGTTCCATTACGCCGCATTTCGACGCCCGTGACCCGGTTTTTATCAACCAGTAGCCGTTCAACCATTGCATGGGTGACGATTGACAGATTCTTGCGATCCAGCGCCGGTTTTAGAAATGCCTTAGCCGTATTCCAGCGCACGCCGGTTTTCTGATTGACCTGAAAATAACTGGAACCTTCGTTGTCGCCACGATTGAAATCAGCAATCCGCGGAATGCCAGCCTGCTGCGCCGCATCGGCCCACGCTTCGAGAATGTCCCATTTCAAGCGGGCGTTTTCAACACGCCATTCCCCGCCGCGCTGATGTAACCCATCAAACGTTTCTGGCTCCATCGCCAGTTGATCTTCGTGTCGAAGGAAGTACGGCAGAACATCTTCCCAGGCCCAACCAGGATTCCCGTATTGCCGCCAAAGGTCATAGTCACGTGCCTGACCGCGCATATAAATCATACCGTTAATCGATGAGCAGCCACCAATAACTTTGCCACGCGGATAGTTCAGACTACGCCCATTAAGGCCTTCTTCTGCCTCAGTCTTAAAACCCCAGTCGACACGTGGATTGCCATGGCAATAAAGATAACCAACCGGGATGTGCACCCATATGTAGTTGTCGCGACCGCCCGCCTCAAGCAAGGCGACACTGACGTTGGGATTTTCGGACAAGCGGTTCGCAAGGAGGCATCCCGCAGTCCCGGCGCCGACCACGATATAGTCATAGTCGGCCAGGGTATCGTTCGACATAGGATCTTCCCACTCACCCATAGAGAGCGCCAAACGACGCCGTTCCCGCTCAGGCCAAGGCCTTCCCCTCCATGCTTAATCACGAGCAAGCAGCCCATGCAACCGGTTGATCAAGAGACCGGCTCTTAATCAAACTAAAGAACAGCCGGTCAGTGATCCTTCCAGCCAAGTTTCTTGGCTAGCATCACGACTGCAGAACCATTCCGCGGCGCACGCGCTACCTCATTAAATCCGAGCCTTTGATAAAAGCCCACGTTCCGCATGCCAGCTCCTGTCACGACGTGAACCCCAGATACGCGTGCCACATTTGAATGATCAACAAATCTATCAACCAGCCGCGCACCAACCCCCATGCCACGACTATCTTCATCTACATTTATATGCAGATGAGCTGGAAACCGCGCTGTCTCATCTGCGAAATCTTGAAAGTATGAAAGTTCCTTGAATTCTTCACGTTGTGCTGGATCTGCAAGGCTTCCCACAAGATAGCCGCAAACCTTGGACTGATACAGCGCCACAAATGCCTCAGTCGGTTCTTCGGCAAGATAACGCCCAAGCCAAAGCCAGTGAAACGCAGCTCGATGGCCATCATCACGAAATGATTGCACGCTGCTGGCGGCGAAAAAAATCCGACTGATCTGCACAACATACTCAGCACGGTTCGCTCGATTGATCGCATCGTAGCGCGATATGCAAATTGTTGTGTCCGCATCCTCACCATTTCCAATCATATTGAAACTGCCACACCTGCATCAGATCGTCTGATAGTGCCCAGGACCAAGCTTTTCAGGCTGCTGCCCGCGATCATATCGATCACGATTGCGACGCTGCCTTTGTCCAATCCATGGTCGAGATCGTCGTCGCCGTGCACCTCGCGATTTGTAGCTCCGCTTCTCATAGCCATTCCTATTGCGCCATTTTCGTCGAGCTTGATGACACCAAGAGCTGTATCCGCGCCGCCTGTGACAGTGATAGTCAAAAAGGCGATGTATCCGTACCACCTGATGGTCAGCAGCATAGGCATCGACAGCTTCTTGCGCAGCTCCGCCCTCGATCATCCCTATAAGCAGACCAAACACCACCAATAGCACCCACAAACATCTATTTCGGCGCATCCTTCAATACCTCTCCAACCACCGTTCAGTCATTCTTGCAGCAGCACGTTGCACAACGTTCCCTTTATGTTCTAATTTGTCAATTGCGATTTATGCAGCGCTGCTAAGCTCCATCGCACTTGCTCAAACCAACCAATGCGCCGTAAACAGTTGGCCAGCATCGAAACCATTGCGCCGGAGCAGCTTGAATGCAGGACACCTCACCAACACATACTCAGTCATCGAAGCCCGTCTTTGATTGGGCGGATCCCTTCCTACTGGAGGATCAACTGACCGACGAAGAACGGATGATCCGCGATACAGCGCATGAATACTGCCAAGAAAAGCTGATGCCGCGCGTCGCCAGCGCCTATCTCGAAGAGCGCACCGATCGCGAGATTTTCAATGAAATGGGTGAACTGGGCCTGCTCGGTCTGACAATTCCGGAAGAATACGGTTGTGCCGGCGCCAACTACGTCTCCTATGGCCTCGTCGCGCGAGAAGTTGAACGCGTCGACAGTGGCTATCGTTCGATGAACTCCGTGCAATCTTCATTGGTTATGTTCCCAATCCATGAATACGGTTCGGAAGAACAGCGCCAAAAATACCTGCCAAAACTCGCGACCGGCGAGTGGGTCGGCTGCTTTGGCCTTACTGAGCCGGACGCAGGCTCTGACCCCGGCGGCATGCTAACCCGTGCTGAAAAGGCTTCCGATGGCTATCGCCTGACCGGAACCAAGATGTGGATCTCGAATGCCCCGATCGCCGATGTGTTTGTCATCTGGGCCAAGTCTGACGCTCACGATGGTAAAATCCGCGGCTTCATCCTCGAAAAAGGCATGAAAGGCCTGTCTGCACCTAAAATTAGCGGCAAATTGAGTTTGCGGGCTTCTATCACTGGTGAAATTGTGATGGACGGCGTCGTCGTCGGCGAGGAGCAACTTTTACCAAATGTTTCTGGCCTCGCAGGGCCATTCGGCTGCCTCAACCGGGCCCGCTACGGCATATCTTGGGGTGCGATGGGCGCCGCTGAAGATTGCTGGCACCGTGGGCGCCAATACACGTTGGACCGCAAACAATTCGGTCGCCCACTCGCACAAACCCAGCTCGTGCAGAAAAAACTCGCTGACATGCAAACCGAAATCTCGCTCGGCCTGCAGGCGTCATTACGTGTTGGACGACTGATGGACGAACACCGCTGTGCGCCTGAAGCAATCTCGATCGTGAAACGCAACAACTGCGGCAAAGCACTTGATATTGCTCGATTGTCCCGCGACATGCATGGCGGCAACGGTATTTCGATTGAATATCATGTGATGCGCCATTTGACGAACCTGGAGACGGTGAACACCTATGAAGGCGCGCACGACGTGCATGCCCTTATTTTAGGCCGCGCTCAAACAGGCCTGCAGGCGTTCTTTTAGATCAAATGACGGTCCCGTGCGTTCAGCGCGCGGGACCTCTCGTTTCACGGATTGCGCAGTTCGTGCGCAATCATTGCCTGAACGATAACGGACTGCACCTCAGTGGGTGTCATCTCAGTTGTTCGTGATCGATATTCCAGCTGTCGCCCGTGCGCTGCGCCTCGCGGCACAGATCTCTTGCTTGCCGGCTCGCTTTTGTCAGGGGACGGACCGTAGTTCGGACTGAATGGCTCACTTGGATCGTCCGGCTCGACATGCTTCCGAATGCGCGGCGGCGCTTGCACAGCAAGCCCATCGTCTTCCAGATCAACTTTTAACGGCGCAGAAATGGCAACTTGCTTGTGCATTTGTGCCCCGACATTCGAAGGGGCATCATACGAAGCATAAGAATTGGCACATGAACTGACTAAAAGGCCTGTGCCACAAAGAGCAATGGCCCTCAGCATGAAAGATCTCAGCGCACCAACAGGCGCGCGAACTGAACAACGCATTTCAAAAACTCCAACGCACGGCCAAACAGGCCAACTCAACGCAGAGACATCAAACGGTCAGGACAGTTAATTTCACGTTACGAACCGTACTGAAATCTACCAATTCCACGAACTAATCCGAGCATTGCTGCAGCTAACCATTGCATCATCGCCGTGGATCGCTAATTTGCGGCATCAATATTTCTGCCAACCAACATGAGAGGCCTCACCATGGCATTCACACTTCCCGACCTGCCCTACCCCCACGATGCGCTTGGGGCTCATATGTCCAAAGAAACGCTCGAGTTTCACCACGACAAGCACCATCTCGCCTACGTCAACACGGGCAGTGGCCTCATTGAAGGCACCAAATTCGCTGACATGGCACTCGAAGACATCTGCAAAACAGCCTTTTCTGAAGGCAACCAGGCACTCGTCAACCAAGCCGGCCAGCACTACAACCACACACATTTCTGGAACTGGATGAAGCCAAACGGCGGCGGCACAGCGCTGCCAGGCAAGCTCGAAGGCCTGGTTTCTGCATACGGCGGCTTCGACAAAATGCGTGCTGACTTCATTACAGCTGGCACAACACAGTTTGGCTCCGGCTGGGCCTGGCTTGCTATTAAAGACGGCAAGCTCGAAGTGACCAAGACGGCAAACGGTGAAAATCCACTGATGCATGGTTCGCAGCCGATCCTCGGTTGCGATGTCTGGGAGCACAGCTATTACATCGATTACCGCAATGCGCGCCCGAAATACCTAGAAGCGTTCATCGACAACCTCGTCAACTGGGAATACGTCGAAGGCATGATCGACAAGGCCTAGGCGATAGAAATTCACGCAATCTCTAGGTACTGATCAATGAAACGGCGCGGCTTTGATGCCGCGCCGTTTCGAATCTCGCACTATCAGATGCACCCCCCGCAAATTAGCGGCTCTTTTTCGCGATCCTCGAATAGGCTGGCGACTTGCCCGAGACTTTCGGCTCCATAAACAAAGCAGCATCTGTACGTTTGTTTATGGCGACGACGGGCGCCCCGATATGCACGCGCTCGTAAAGATCAATCACATCCTCATTGAACATCCGAATGCATCCGTTTGATGCCGCCCGTCCAATTGATCGACGCGATGGTGTGCCATGAATGCGGAGCAGTGACCAATCCAGATATATTGCGCGCTTGCCAAGCGGGTTGCTTGAGATACCTCCACGTACAGTCGCTCCACCATCCACGGGTGTCCAACTTGGATTCTTGCGCATGTTCGAAACGAACATCCGCCCAATCCACAATTCTTTGCGCGTGCCGACCGCAACCCGATAGCGCAACGCCCGTCCGTTCCCAAGCACGAAGTACAGGCTGCGCTCATTGTTAACGATAACAATCGAACCAGCAGGATAGCCAAGCGACAGAGGGACTTCCCGCGGGGCCGCGCTCGTCGTGGAGGCCAGACCAATTACTGGAATTCCCAGAGAAAACAACAGCAAAGCTCGGCGGCGAACACTGAGCATGAAATTAAAACCTTTCAGATCCTGCGAGACCGAATCGCAATGCCAACAAGCAGAGCAGAAAACGGCCTCCAACATGTAAACATCGAACATTTCTAGAAACCGCGTTACCTTGGCGCATCACGAGCGCTCATGCCGCGCTCGCCATGGCCGACAGATTGGCACTGCAAACCTTTGTCATATTGGCTCTGATACGCTGCACGCGCTATGGATGAGAAACGTCCGATGATCCCAACGAGCGGCCAATGACCATCAAAAGCAATGATCTCCCACTATCTGAAGGCTTCGACGGCCAAGACGAACCACGTTGGCGTGAAGCGATCGACCGTGTTCTGAAGGGCGGCGATTTTGCAAAGCGCCTTACCTCAAAGACTGCTGACGGTATAACCCTGAAGCCACTCTATATGCAGGCAGGCGATAGGCCGGCAATCGCAACCACGCACAACGGGCGGCCCTGGCAACTCGTGCAGCGCGTCGATCATCCGGATCCCGAGGCCGCCAACAAGCTTGCACTCGACGACCTCGAAAATGGCGCCGACAGCCTTGTACTGGTTTCCGCCGGCAGCTTCACGTCGCGGGGTTTCGGCCTCGATGTCAGCGATACTGGTAATCTGGATCAAGCCCTCAAAGATGTCGCCTTGGACATGATTAAGTTGCGTATCGAAGCCGGTACTAATGGCCAGAAGTACGCTCAATCCGTCGCGGCAATCATCGAGAAACGTGGCCATTCGGCAGACGATGTATCGATCGACTTCGGTCTGGCGCCTCTTGCCCAGCTGATGGTCGATGGCAGCCGTCCTATCGGTTGGTCAGAAACAACGACAAAGTTATCGGGTACAGTCAAGCAACTGGCAGTCAAAGGATTTGTCGGCCCCTTCATTAACTGCGACACGCGCCCGGTTAGCGAGGCTGGGGGCTCCGAGGCACAGGAGCTCGCCGTAGCTCTTGCCTCTGCCGTTGAATATTTGCGCGCCCTCGTCGCCAACGACTTTAGTCTTCAAGACGCTGCAGACACGCTATCATTTGCCGTCGCAATTGATGCCGGCCAATTCGAAGGCATTGCCAAATTACGTGCACTGCGCAAGTTGTGGTCTCGCATCCAAACAGCATCAGGTCTAGACGCAAAACCCGTCCACATTCATGCCGAAACAGCATGGCGCATGGCGACAAAGCGAGATCCCGGCGTCAACATGCTACGTGCCACGATGACGACGTTCACGGCCGGCATTGGTGGCGCTGACAGCATCGCGGTTCTGCCACACACCATAGCTCTAGGCCTCCCCGATGGCTTTGCACGGCGCGTTGCACGCAACACCCAGTCCGTTCTGCTGGAAGAATCCAATCTGTGGCGCGTCACAGATCCATCAGCTGGCGCCGGCGCAACAGAGGCGCTGACCGACGAGCTCTGCCTCGCTGCTTGGGCGCTGTTCCAGGAGATCGAACGCGAAGGTGGTCTTGTCGCAAGCTTAACCACCGGCGCTCTTCAATCGCGCATAGCCACTGTTGCCACCGAACGTGAGAAACGCCTTGCCACCCGGAGTGAGCCAATCACCGGCACGAGCGAATTCCCACAACTCGACGAACCATCATCCGATGTTCTCGATATTGAGCCACATCCCCGCCGTGAGAATGGCGCAGGCGCAATGACCGTCAAACCGCTACCATCGAAACGGGTTGCCGAACCTTACGAAGCACTTCGCGACACCGCCGATGCCAAAACTGAACAGGCTGGCAAGCGACCAGCAATATTCCTCGCCAATCTCGGCCCCATCGCAGAACACACCGCCCGCGCCATGTGGATCACAAACCTTGTTGCCGCAGGCGGAATTGATGTCATATCTAGTGATGGTTTCACAAATTCCGCTGAAGCTGGCGCAGCCTTTCAAGCATCCGGCGCCACAGTCGCATGCATCTGCTCGAACGACGCCAACTACGACAGCTTCGGAGAAGCGACGGCATCATTGCTGAAAACCGCCGGGGCCGGGTATTTACTGTTAGCCGGCAAACCAACTGATGAACTCAAAGCGAATGGTGTCGATGAGTTCCTTCACGTAGGTGTTGATGTACTCGCAGCACTGAGAACGTTACATACAAGACTCGGCATGTAACATCTCGCCAAGCCTTGCCACTCAAGTACTCAACCGCCTGCCACAGCAGTGTCACTTACAGGCTCCCCGACGTTTCAAGTGGGTAGCCTGAGATCGAGTTTGCCAGCTATAAGGTAGGTGACGGCCTTCAAGGTCTTGCTGTTTCGGTAGCCGCGCGCCTTGGCTTTTGCGGCCTGGACGAGAGAATTGATGCCCTCGA
>CAJQQK010000289.1 GCA_905480435.1 uncultured Hyphomicrobiaceae bacterium
CCGTCACTCGACACGACGGCGTCAGACATGCGTGGCCAGGGCGAAAGGATGGCTCGAGCAGGGCCGAACAAAAGGATGAGGTTTGAAGGAGAAGCCAGCCCAGGCGCCAAAGTCACCCACTCAGTTCAGCGAGGAGGCAAATAATATGTTGCGCATTTAACGCGTCTTTCTTCGACGCCGTGGCGGCGAGTAGCAATATTACGAAGCCTCGATCACATCGCGACGTTAAAGCCCGTCACGTTTAATAGGAGCCATAAATCGCCCGAAGATTGGGCGTATTAAGGCGCATTGTGAATCCATTAAAACGCGACATGCTGCAAGTGCGAAGTGCCTGTGCGAAAAGCTGGTCAACAGCCTAGAAAATGAAATCACTATATTTGAAAAACGTTATCAAAGAGACAAATTAAGACGACCGCTGGCTCCGTCGTTTCGCTTGTCTGGATGGCATCACGAACTGAAGGGTGCAATCTGAGTATAATATCTCCGGACGTTCCTCCACAGCGTCTGAAACAGCAACTTCGGTCTGTTGCTGCTTGATCCCGCATGGATGCATCCCAATGCTTCAGGAGCAATCAGTTCGCGATCCAACCGCGCCTTAAAGCGTGTCGCATAAAATGCTCCTCGCTTTAATCCCTTTGGGCTCACGGCTATTCCCTCGCTGCGCTCGGGGCCTCCGCCAGGGCGGCGCTAGCGCCGGGTCGCAAGCGCTCCCTGCATGCTGAATCCTATTGGAACCAACCGCGCCCTAACTGGAGTGCACAAAAGCGTCGTTGTTGACAGCTCGGGCCTGGCGCCGAATTCGTGTGCTTTTGCAGAGCGGTTTGGTATGTGGTCGCAACTTGAGGCGGCCATGGAGCTCGACCAGGCGGGCGTGGCAGGCGATGTCGTAGTTCCAGTGACCGGCAAGTGCGCGGCGGCGTTGCTCGCGAAGGGCGCGGTGCAGTTGTGCCTCGACGCTCTTCAGGCCGCGAGCGGTGGAAAGATCAATCTCAGATGGCCAAATGTGAAGTGTGCGGCAAATGTCGTGCGCAAGCGGATTGCTCTCCCCGGACATGCGGGCCAGGTCAGGCGTCGCTGGGTAGTGACGCTGCAATCCCCGCTGCGAACTGAGATGGTATGCTGTCATGAAGCGCCTCGCTGGTTGTGAAAACCGATGCAGCGAAGTCTCGCAGCAGAAATGGCAGCGGGGATAAGCGGCGATGAGAGTTAACAGCGACGTGCTGTAGGGGCTGAGGGGGACGGGGATGCGTGGTTTTCGCGCCAAGATCAGTCCAACAGCGTTAGCCGCTTGGGTAAAGATTTACTGTGAACGTGACTTATCCTCGCCGTTCATAATGATGGCAGGCTTACTGGAGTTGATCAGGTCCGGATCCTAGTCAGAAGGGGCAGTCCTCGACTGGGATTGTTCAACAACCGGAGGCCGATATGAATTATTTTGATTATACAACTCAGGCTAAGCCCGCAGTGTCTGTATTGCCGCCGCCCATTACACTGAAGGACCATCCGGTTCTGGCGCGCGAGTTCATCTTCAACACGGTTGCAGCTGTATTCGAAGTCGAGCCGGACTTGTTATTGCAGCCCAATCGTGGCCGGGCCCGCGTGGCTTTGGCGCGTCAGGTGGCGATGTATCTCGGGCACGTTGGCTGTGAGCTGTCGTTGACCGCGGTGGGGCGGGTGTTTGGTCGTGATCGGTCGACCGTGGCGCATGCCTGCAGACGGATCGAAGATGCACGTGAGCGGCCGGAGTTTGACCGGGCTATTGCGATGATGGAGCGTACGGTCCGGTTGATCGTGAAAACGTCGCCGGCGCTGCGTCGTGATCTCCAGTTGGCTGAGCAGGGAGATCTCTGATGGGTGGTGGATACGAACGTCCCGTGCACCTGCGTGGTCTGCGCCCGCGCGAAGAAAAAGGGCCACTGACCTGGCTGCATCAGCGCCGCGACAAGAATGGCAAGCCATTGATTTCGGCAGAAGAGCTCGCGGCGGGTGAAAAGCTGGCCGCCGACTTTCACGCAGCGATGCTCAACCCGAAGGTGACAGCGAGCTGGTCAGGCGCGGCATCGAGCCGACGTGAGCGACGAGGACCGCCGGGTTTTGGCAGCGAAATGCCAGACCGGGTGATTGGCGCCAAGCAGCGTTTCGAAGCGGCATTGCGAGCGGTTGGCAAAGATCACGCGAACTTGCTGATCGACGTCTGCTGCTTTGAAAAAGGTTTAACCGAGATTGAAAAGGCAGCCGGCTGGCCGCAACGCTCAGGCAAGCTGGTACTGCAGTTCGCATTGCGGCAACTCGCGCGTCACTACGGCTTGATCTCAACCGAAAACGGCCCGGCGGATGGCGCCGGACGAGTGCGGCACTGGGGAACTGACAATTATCGCCCAGAAGTCTAAAGCGCCAATTTTAAGCTGGTAGACGGGACTGTGCTTCCGCCCTGATGCGCTCGATCATGGATTTAAGGCCGTTCGAGCGCTGGGGGGTGAGGTGGTCGCTAAGCCCAAGGCCTGCGAAAATGGAGAATGCATTGGTGTCGAGCACAGTGCGAGCTGGCTGACCGTTATAAACGGCGCGCAAAATAGCGATCAGCCCCTGGACGATATGCGCGTCGCTCTCGCCGCGAAAATGAATTGCGCTTGGATCACCTGGTGGCGTGTCAACAACGAGCCAGACCTGACTGGCGCAGCCGCGCACCCGGGTTGTCTCGGTTTTCTCATCCGTCGAGAGCGGTTCGAGCTCGCGACCAAGCTCAATGACATACCGGTAGCGGTCTTCCCAATCGTCAAGGAATTCAAAATCGGCTTTGATTGTATCGATCGACATTCAGGATTCTACCTCGTCAGCGGTCAGCGCCTTCTATGTAGGCAGTTCGACCGTCGACGTACAGGGGTAGGGTTAGATCCGCGTGACTATCTCGGATTACGAGGCCAGTCTGACCCGCGTTCTGAGGGCGATAGTGTGCCACCTGTATAGCCGGAATATCGCGCACCGGCGTCTTGCGGACGCCATTCGTTAAGCCGGCCGCTGAGCTTTGGTACGCCATATGTTTGTGGATGGGTGCTGGATTGAGCGCCAAACTCTTTACGGGCGAGCTTCACACCGTAAGCAAGTTTGAGCTTGAACACTGACCAGAGTTCGCCAGATGCGTCGCAAGTTTTGGGATAGCGCTGACAAAAATTCAGAGCGCTGGCCTGGCGACCGTCGACCCGGTCTCCCGTGGCTTCCATCGGTAGCAGCATGACAGCACCGACGGCGACAATCATTAGACGCAAAACAAACATGTGACACTCCGATATGCACGACACGCTCAAACAATATCGCCAAGCAAAACAGAGCCCGGCACTGCATTCAGCATTCTTACGGTTAAGGAAGTCTTAAGCGCCGCCGGGCAAGATGACACCAAGGGCCGCGATTGAGTGCCAGATGGACATAATGGATGTCCGTGCGCGCGGAGTGTTCAATCGCGCTTGCTTAATGACCCAAACTCAAGAGATTAAGTCATGACACCAACACTACTCCGCATGACACTCGCCGTTGCAGTGATGTTGGGCGTCGGCGTCGTGCTGAACATTTTTAGCAGCCAGCAGCGCTATGCCGAGATGCGCGAGGCGATACATCGCCCGTCCGCGCCGGCACCTGTGTTGGCGACCAATAAGATGAGCCGCGAAGCAGAGGCAAGGCGTGTGGCAGACGCTGTGCGCCGTCAACTCGAAAACCGTGGCTACTTACTGAGTTCGACCGAAACGCCCGCGCCGATCACGCTGCCCGCTGCCATTTTAGCTTTCGAATTTGATCACAATCTCGGTTTGACAGCAGAGCCAACCGAAGACCTATTGAAGGTCATGATCTTTGCCCAAATGCCGGTCGCGAGGCAGCACACGGTGAGAGCGGACACGGATGTGGCACGCGACCTGATCGGCGAAGTGCAGCGCGCACTGGCTCATCTCGGATACGGTGAGCCGGATATCACGATGGAGTTGGATGCCAAGACACGCACTGCCATTCGTAAGTTCGAACGTGCGCGTGGCCTCCAGGTAAGCGGTCGCGTTTCTGCACCATTGATTAAGAGTTTAGGGCCAGCGTTTGACCCAACAAAGGTGCAAACGGCGACAACGCGCCCAGACGGCAACGCCACAACTTTGACAGCATCCAACGAAAGTGGGGATCGCGTCCCATCAGGTGGTGTAACAGTGCCGGTCAGGTCCGTCGCAACGTTGTCCGGACGGTCAGTCAGCGGTTAGGGCCGCCGGTTCTGATGCACCATCATGGCTGATGCCGCCGAGAGTTTCCAGTGTCATGTA
>CAJQQK010000290.1 GCA_905480435.1 uncultured Hyphomicrobiaceae bacterium
CCAGGCCGCAAAAGCCAAGGCACGCGGCTACCGAAACAGCAAGACCTTGAAGGCCGTCACCTACCTCATAGCTGGCAAACTCGACCTCAGGCTACCCACTTGAAACGTCGGGTAGCCCGCAATTTGCCGGCTCGTCAACAAAGGCCGCAAGAAACACGGCATCCGCTGCTCGGCAGAATCTACTGGCGGCTCGATCTACAACATCAACACGGTTCGCAATGGCGAGCTCGAATTCGGCGTTGCCCAGTCAGATTGGCAATACCATGCTTATAACGGCACCTCAAAATTCAAAGACAAAGGCGCCTTCAAGAAACTGCGTGCCGTTTTTTCTGTCCATGCAGAGCCAGTAACAATTGTTGCCCGCGCTGATTCTGGCATCAAAAACATCTCTGACTTCAAAGGCAAGCGCGTCAACATCGGCAACCCTGGCTCCGGAACACTCGGCACCTACGAAGTTATCGAAGCGGCAATGGGCTGGAAGCGTGGCGACCTCAAGCTTGCTGCTCAGATGAAATCAGCTGAGACCGCTCAGGCACTTTGCGATGGCAAGATCGACGCTTACTTCTGGTTAGTTGGCCACCCTTCGGCTCTCACTCAGGAATCAATTGCCAGCTGCGCCGCCAAACTCGCGAATGCGACTGGCCCAGCCATTGCCAAGTTAATCGCTGACAAGCCTTACTACCGCGAAGCAATCATCCCAGCCGGTATGTATAACAACAAGGAAGACGTCCAAACCTTCGGTGTCGGCGCAACCTTCGTCACGTCATCTGACGTACCTGATGATGTTGTCTACACCGTTGTGAAAGCAGTCTTCGAGAACTTTGACCAGTTCAAAAAACTGCACCCGGCCTTCAATCACCTGAAGCCAGCTGAAATGATCAAAGATGGTCTTTCTGCTCCGCTCCACGAAGGTGCGAAAGAGTATTACATGGAAAAAGGTTGGATAAAGAAATAGTCATCCAACTGATGGCGGTCAGGATCACCTGGCCGCCATTTCTTTATTTCCCAGTTGAAAATTTCACGATCCACGGCGAAAATACGCAAGGCACCGCTAGAATGCGAAGCGCGCATACATTGCGCAGAAAGACCGCATCCGCATAGGTGACTATCGGTTGTTTCGCTGACGGACTATTTCCAGCGAGCGCCAGCATGTCCGAACACAGCAACGAATCCGCCGACGCCATTGTCGCCGAAGTTGAATCCGGCGCGCGCAATCCGGTCGGCTGGCAACTCAAATTATTCCTCGGCATCGCATTCACTTGGTCGATCTACCAGTTGTTCATTGCAACAGCTCTTCCCTACTATCTTGCTGAGATAACCGGGCAGGACTTCTTTCTCGGAACGCTCAATCACGCCCGCCGGGTGCACTTATCCTTTGCACTCGTACTCGCCGCGATGGCTTATCCGCTGTTCAAATCAAGTTCCCGCCGTGACATTCCAATCTATGACTGGGCGCTGGCAGTCCTCGGCGTCATTGTCTGCTTTTATGCCGTTGTGAACTACGAAACCATCGCCAACCGCAGCGGCTCGTTTAACAACACAGACATCACCATTGGCACACTCGGCCTTACCGTTATTGCGATCGCCGTGTACCGTTCTCTCGGCCTGCCCTTGCTCATTGTCGCCTCCGTGTTCGTCTCGTACGTCTTCTTTGGGTCAGGCGAATGGGTTCCGGAAACACTTCGCTGGAAAGGCGCGTCTCTCGGTAAATCCCTGTGGCACTATTGGATCCAGGACGAAGGCGTTTTCGGCAAAGCGCTTGATGTCTCAGCGACCATGATCTTCCTGTTCGTGCTGTTTGGCTCAATCCTCGAAAAGGCCGGCGCCGGCAACTACTTCATCAAACTTGCGTTCTCGTTGCTTGGCCACTTGCGCGGCGGCCCGGCCAAAGCAGCTGTTATCGCCTCCGCTTTGAGCGGCGTCTACTCGGGCTCTTCAATCGCCAACGTCGTCACCACCGGCACGTTCACGATCCCACTCATGAAGAAAACCGGGTTGTCTGCGGAAAAGGCAGGCGCCGTCGAAGTTGCAGCCTCGACTAACGGCCAGCTCACACCACCGGTTATGGGCGCAGCTGCCTTCCTGATGGCTGAGTTCACAGGCACGCCCTACACCGAACTATTGAAACACGCACTGTTACCGGCTTTGGTTTCCTACATCGCACTGGTCTACATTGTGCACCTAGAAGCATTGAAACTTGGCCTCAAAGGTCTGGACAAGCCGACACCAACGCTGACACTCAGCTTGCGCTTGCTGCGCACGCTAACCGGCATCATCCTAACGGTCGCTCTGTTCGCTGCCATCTACTACCTGCTCGACTTTATCGCCTCGATAGCGCCAGGCCTGAACCTGACCAGCGTCATCATCATTTCCGCGATAACCTACATAATACTGCTTGCCTTTGCGTCGCGCTCACCTGACTTGGAAATGGACGATCCCAACGCACCGCTTGTCGCATTGCCTCGTGCCGGTGATGGCGACATCACCGGCCTCTACTATGTGCTGCCAATTATCATTCTGATCTGGTGCATCCTGCCAACGCCAGCAAAACTGTCACCGGCCTTAGCTGCCTCATGGGCATGCTTCGCGATGATCTTCGTCACTCTCACGCAACATGCGCTCAAGGCGATATTCCGTGGACGAGGAAATGAAATTGCGACCGGCTTCCAACGCGGCATGCGTGAATGCTTTGATGGCATGATCAACGGCGCGCGGGCGATGATCTCAATTGCCATCGCAACCGCAGCAGCCGGCATTATTATCGGCTCGTTGTCTCTGTCCGGTGCCCACAACGTCATCCTCGAATTCGTCGAGGTTGTATCGGCCGGAAACTTGATGCTGCTGTTGCTTCTCGTCGCGATCATGAGCCTTATACTGGGCATGGGTCTACCGACCACTGCCAACTACATCGTCGTTGCCTCGCTTATGGCTCCGATCATCGTGACACTCGGCGCCAAAAGTGGCCTCGTCATTCCAATCGTTGCGGCCCACCTGTTCGTGTTCTATTTCGGCATCTTGGCCGACGACACACCACCTGTTGCTCTTGCCGCGTTTGCCGCGGCCGCGATATCCGGCGGCGATCCGATCCGAACTGGCGTTCAGGGCTTCATGTACGACATCCGTACAGCCCTGCTGCCATTCCTGTTTATCTTCAATACAGAGCTTCTGCTCATCGACGTGACGTTCACCAAAGCCATAATAGTATTTATCGTGGCGACACTCGCGATGATGCTATTTGCGGCCGCGACCCAGGGGTACTTCTTCGCCAAGAGTTATGCCTGGGAAACCGTGGCCCTACTGCTGATTGCGTTCACGCTGTTCAGACCAGGTTACTTCCTCGACCAGATCGCTCCGAGATTTGATGAACGATCTGGTACTGAGATCTCGGCTATCGCCGCCAAGGCGGCGCCCGGCGACCTATTGCGTCTTGTTGTAACTGGTCCCAATTTCGATGATGAAACCAAAATGGACAAGACAACCTTGATTGTGCCTGCTGGCAAACCCGGCACAGCCAAGGCACGACTGGCCAAATCCGGTCTGACTGTCACCAACGAGGGTAAAATCGCAAAACTGGAAGAGCCTCTTCCCGCGTCGAAATTCGAAGGCCAACTTAAGACATTCGACTTCTATAGCGACAAACCAGTCGTCATATCGAGTGTCCAGCTACCGGCCGATCGGCTACCGAAGGAGCTCTTCTACATTCCGGCACTATTGCTGCTGGGGATTGTAATCTTCTTCCAACGGCGTCGTCAGACGCAGCCGGCGTTCTAGCGGGTTCCCCAGGGCACAATCCAACTAACAAAGGGAGTGCATGTCGATGCACTCCCTTTGTTATTGCAGATAGCGTCAACGCAACATGGCGCCGATCAGATATACATATCCAGCAGATTGTAGTTCTTGAGGACGCTCGCGCGCGTTTCCTCTGACCAGCGAGCTTGGTCTTCCTGACCAGCAAGCGGCTGATAGACGTAGCGCACTTCTTCGGGAAACTTCTGCGCGCGCGCATCAATACCAAGCGCAATAATTCGGCAGCGATCGCCGATCCGCTCCTCGGTGTATGTATGAACTACGTCTGTGAGATTTGAAGTTGTCACGCCCACGACACGCTTGCGCGGAAAGAAACCCGCATTCAACGTGACGCGCCGGTCGGGCGATGTATTAGCGAATGAACCGTGCACGCATTGGCGGTTCAACACCATCGTATCACCGGGCTGGCACACCAATGGCACAGCACTATCAATGCGCTCCGAACCGGCATCTGCAACGAGCTGCTTGATATCAATCTTGCCCAACTTATGGCTACCAGGCAGCATCCACACGCAGTTAGCCGGCGTGCTCGCGTATAACTGAGTCATGAAGTTGAAACCGTGCGCGCCCTGTTCCCAATCCGGCGCATCCCAATGGGTGGTGCCGTCCTGGTGCCAGGCAATCGAAGGGCCAAGCCCTGGCTCCTTGATAAATGCAACCTCATTATAAGGAACAAAATCCGCACCGTTGATCGCCTCTGCAATCGCCATCAAACCGGGATGACCGTAGAGACGCAGACACGAATCCATCAAATGCAGATTGCCATCGAGAAGTTGCACAGTCCATTCCGGCGCATCGTCATCGGGCTTCGGGCCAGTCATGGCGACCGGATGGCGGCCTTTGTTCTTATCCGTCCCACCATAGGGATCGCTAAGCGGTTTCGCATAACGATAGGGCGTCTTCTTGAACTCGCGGCCCTCCACTGGGCGGCCATCGCGGGTTACATCACCATCAGGCACCGCCGGCGCACCAGCAATCACGCGATCAACATCAGCCCGTAACTCGCTCAGCTCATCTGGGCCCACAACTTGCTCGAAGACGTAAAAGCCGTGCTTCCAGTATGCCTCAAGGATATCCGGATGCAGTTTGCCACTAGCGTCGTAGCGGATCGGTCCCCGGTTCTCGAGTGCGTAAGCGCGCGCCTCGCCGTCACGGAGATAGTCACGCATCGTGGCGGCGTGATCAGCAGCAGAAACAGTGTCAGCCTTGATTGCAGCTTCGATGGTCATACGGATCCTCCTGGAGCAGGTGCGGCATAATTCGCGAACGACCCCAGTGTCGCCCTGTTCTGATTATTTGTACAATCTGGCCGGCGATCGATCAGACGGATGATCTAGGAACTTCCACTAACTCCGCGGTCACCGACGCAGCAACCTAGAACAAGCGCTCGCCTTCCCTCATAATGATAACAGCTGATATGAGCCACATCTCGTTTCACCACCACATGCGATAATCGGATACAGATAATGAGTGACGACGCCCGGCTGTTCGCCCCGTCTACATCGAGAAATCGACGTCCAATCTTCGAAATATTGCATCCCCTTTTGCCAGCCGAGGGCTTGGTCTTGGAGCTCGCAAGCGGCGCCGGTGAACACATCACTGGGCTGGCCAGCGAAAGCGCGCCTTCGCTGATGTTTCAACCAAGCGATCCGGATAGCAATGCCCGGCACAGCATAGATGCATGGACACAAGAGCTCGGCCTAACCAATGTTCGGCCAGCGATAGAGCTTGATGCTGCAGCAGCCGATTGGCCTGTGGATCAAGCCAATGTCGTGTTCTGCATCAACATGATCCATATTTCGCCGTGGTCTGCCACCAAGGGACTATTTCGTGGGGCCGCTAACATAATGCCACCTGGCGGCATACTCTTTACATATGGCCCCTATCGTCGCGACGGCGCACACACGTCTCCTGGTAACGAATCATTCGACGCCGATCTCAGGCGCCGAAACCCGGCATGGGGCATCCGCGACCTTGAAGCCATCACCGAACTCGCCGCTGAATTAGGTTTTGCCACACCAGACGTCACCGAGATGCCTGCCAACAATCTATCTTTGGTTTTCCGGCTGCATTGAATCGACGAATTTTCCCATCCATCCACATCAAATTAGCCACAATAGCGACCACTCCGAACCGGTGATATAAGCAGATTCCTTAATGCCTAATCTCAGGATCAAGCCTTGAGACAAAGGCACAATCAACGGAACGGTCAATGACTGCGATAAACACCAGAATTGCCAAGGAACTCAATGTCCCAACCGCGCAAGTTACTGCTGCGGTTGATCTTCTTGGTGAAGGCGCAACGGTGCCGTTCATCGCTCGCTACCGTAAGGAAAAAACTGGCGGCCTAGACGACACCCAGCTGCGCAAGCTCGAAGAGCGGCTGGATTATCTGCGCCAGCTCGAAGACCGTCGCGGCACTGTTCTGAAATCCATCACTGAGCAAGGCAAACTCACGCCAGAACTTGAACACG
Source organism: uncultured Hyphomicrobiaceae bacterium (assembly GCA_905480435.1). Classification (GTDB taxonomy): domain Bacteria; phylum Pseudomonadota; class Alphaproteobacteria; order Rhizobiales; family Hyphomicrobiaceae; genus CAJQQK01. The sequence goes on from CAJQQK010000290.1 coordinate 6,282, forward strand.
ACATCAATGCGGCTGAAGATAAAGTCACTCTCGAAGACCTTTATACTCCCTTCAAGCAGAAGCGTCGGACTAAGGCACAGATAGCCCGCGAGGCCGGCCTCGAGCCACTCACCGACAGCCTGCTCAAAGACCCGACACTTGATCCGGCCAAACTTGCAGAGCAGTACTTTAATACCGATGCTGGCATCACCGACACCAAGGCAGCCCTTGATGGCGCCCGCTCCATACTGGTTGAGCGTATCGGCGAAGACGCGAAACTTGTTGGCTCATTGCGTGAATGGTTGTGGACTGCCGGCAAGCTCTCTTCAAAAGTTGCCAAAGGCAAAGAGGCAGCCGGCGCCAAGTTCTCGGACTATTTTGCGTTCAGCCAAGACATCCGCGACATGCCATCCCACCGTGCATTGGCTTTATTGCGTGGCCGCAACGAAGATGCTCTCGACCTTGTGCTGGATGTCGAGCCCGCCGATGATCCCAAAGCGCAGCATCCAGCCGTACTCAAGGTCATGGTCGCCAACGACATCGCCGATCGGGGCCGCCCTGCTGACAGCTGGCTGGTTGATAGCGTAAAAGTTGCCTGGCGGTCGCGGCTGCATCCTTCGCTGACAACAGGCCTGCTCACCCGCCTTAAGGAAGCAGCCGATGCTGCCGCGATTGATGTGTTCAAATCCAACTTGAAGGATTTGCTGCTGGCAGCTCCTGCTGGCGCGCGCAACACCATGGGCCTCGACCCAGGCATCCGGACCGGCGTCAAAGTCGCTGTCGTCGACAAAACTGGCAAAGTGCTCGACACCGCCACGGTCTACCCACACGAACCTCGCAAAGATTGGGCGGGTTCACTCGCCACCCTCGGCGCGCTTTGCACGAAGCACAATATCGACTTGATCGCCGTCGGCAATGGCACCGCGAGCCGTGAAACTGACAAGCTTGCAGGCGATCTCATCAAGGCGTTGCCAGACAGCAAGATCACCAAGGTCATGGTCTCGGAAGCCGGCGCTTCGATCTATTCAGCCTCGCAGCTCGCGGCCGACGAGTTCCCCGATCTCGACGTGTCCCTGCGCGGCGCCGTCTCCATCGCCCGTCGTCTGCAGGATCCGCTCGCTGAACTCGTCAAGATCGAGCCTAAGGCGATCGGTGTCGGCCAGTACCAGCACGACGTCAATCAGAACGATCTTGCCCGCTCACTAACGGCCGCCGTAGAAGACTGCGTCAATGCCGTCGGCGTTGACGTCAATACCGCCTCCGCGCCGCTGCTCGCAAACATCGCAGGCCTTAATCCGACCATTGCTCAGAACATCGTCGCCCACCGCAATGACAACGGCCCCTTCAAGAAGCGCACAGAGATCAAAAAGGTAGCCCGGCTCGGCCCCAAGGCATTCGAACAATCAGCAGGCTTCCTGCGCATCATGAACGGCCCCAACCAGCTTGATAGTTCTTCCGTCCACCCGGAAGCCTACGCAGTCGTCGAACGCATCGCCAAAGCAAACAAAAAACCACTCAAGGCAATGATCGGCGATAGTGCATTCTTGAAATCAATCGAGCCGCAGCAATTTGCCGACGAACAGTTCGGTGTACCAACCATCACCGACATTCTGGCGGAGCTTGAAAAACCCGGCCGTGACCCCCGTCCTGAGTTCTCAACAGCCACATTTGCCGACGGCGTCGAGAAGGTCTCTGATCTTGAGCCCGGCATGCGTCTTGAGGGTGTCGTCACAAATGTCACAGCCTTTGGCGCTTTCGTCGATGTCGGCGTCCACCAGGATGGTCTCGTCCACATATCGGAGATGGCTGACCGGTTCGTCAAAGATCCCCGCGAAGTCGTTAAAGCCGGCGATGTGGTGAAGGTCCGTGTTAAGGAAGTCGATGTTAACCGTAAGCGCATTGGGCTCACGATGAAATCGGGTGAAGTTGATAGAACCAGCGCTCCGTCAGCCCCCAAACAATCCTCCTTGCCTGCAACGCCACCGCCTCGCAGTCCTCGACCCAATCCGGGCCTCAATTCTAGCCCTGAGCCTGAGTCCGCACTCGCGGCCGCACTCAAACGGGCACAAGGCAAGGCTTAGAATGCTCGTTTCACAGGTTTGAAGCGCCGAAAAGCGAAATATAAGCGCGTCCTTTAGCGGGATTGTTAATCCGCACGCGCTTAATGTATTTATCATCCTTTGGACGATCTTGAGGGATTATGCCCTCAATACTCCTCGACCGGGCACTGATGCCTGGGCCTGAAAGGCACCGAATGACCGAGATCGAAGGCGTCATCGCGCCTCTGCAACAAGCTTTGACCAAGCGTGAGTACACCGAGCTGACGCCTGTTCAAAAGGCCGTGCTGGATCCTTTCATCACAGAATCCGACCTTCTCGTTTCAGCTCAAACAGGTTCCGGCAAAACAGTCGCGTTTGGCTTGTCGATGGCCCCAACCATCCTTGGTGACAACGACAGGTTCAGCAAGGCCGGCACACCACTAGCGCTGATTATTGCCCCAACACGAGAACTCGCGCTCCAAATCAAGCGCGAACTCGAATGGCTCTACGAGACGACAGGTGCTGTGATCGCTTCTTGCGTTGGCGGCATGGATATGCGCGCCGAGCGTCGTACACTGGACCGTGGCGCCCACATTGTGGTCGGCACACCAGGCCGTCTGCGTGATCATATTACACGCAAGTCTCTGGATATCAGCGCGCTCAAGGCAGCCATCCTCGACGAAGCCGACGAAATGCTCGATCTTGGTTTTCGCGAAGATCTTGAATTCATCCTCGGTGAGACGCCTGAAGATCATCGCACGCTGCTCTTTTCGGCAACCGTTCCGAAGGCAATTGCCAAGCTTGCAGCCCAATACCAGCGCGACGCCGTGCGCATCTCCACGACGCAAGAGCAAAAACAGCATCTCGATATTGAATACCGCGCTTTGACGGTTGCACCGACTGAGCGCGAAAATGCCATCGTCAATATCTTGCGCTTCTATGAACCGCAAAACGCGCTCGTCTTCTGTGCAACCCGTGCCACCGTCAATCATATGACAGCGCGCTTCAACAATCGCGGCTTCTCAGTGGTCGCGCTGTCTGGTGAATTATCGCAGAACGAGCGAACACACGCATTGCAATCCATGCGTGATGGTCGCGCTCGCGTCTGTATCGCAACCGACGTTGCAGCCCGCGGCATCGACTTGCCCAATCTCGAACTTGTTATTCATGCCGATATGCCAACCAATGGCGAAACCATGCTTCACCGCAGCGGCCGAACCGGTCGCGCGGGCCGCAAGGGTGTCAGCGTACTCGTTGTACCGGTGAACAAGCGCCGTAGTGCCGAACGCCTGCTGACCCAGGCCAAGCTGCGCGTCTCATGGGGCAAACCACCAACCGCAGACGAGGTAACAGCTCGCGACGAAGAACGTCTGATGGATCATCTCCATCTCACGACTCCGATCGAAAAAACCGAACGTGCCTTGATCCAGGAACTTCTCGCCCGTCATGGCGCAGACCAGGTTGCAGCAGCCTTCTTGAGAGCGATGCGCGACGGCCAATCCGCACCGGAAGACTTGCAGGAAATTACTGCGCCTCCGCCTCGTGAAGAACGCAAAGCCCGTCGCGAAGAATTCAGCGACAGCGCCTGGATTTCGCTTTCAGTCGGCCGCAAACAAAACGCCGAACCACGCTGGCTACTGCCCATGCTCTGCGGTGCTGGCAACATCACCAAGACCGACATTGGTGCCATCAAAGTGCAGACAGAGGAAACCTACGTCCAGTTGGATGCGGCATGCGTCGATCGCTTCTTGGCAGCCATCGGGCCCAACAAAACACTCGAGAAAAATATCCGCGTCACCAAGCTCGATACGCCACCGAATGTTGCGCGCGAAGTAGGCCGGGCACCGGCTGCCGGCAAGCCGCCCTATGCCAGCAAAAAACCCCACCGAGGCGCAAAGCCAGGCCCACGCGATAATTCCGGCCCTCGTGACAAGCCTGGGTCCTTCAACAAATCCACACCCGGCAAGCCGAAATTTGACAAACCCAAATTCGACAAGCCAGCGACGGCTGCGGCCAAACCTAAAAAGCGTAAGCAGAAAACTGCTTAGGACCACTCAGCTCAACCGGTCATCCACAAACCAGTCAAGTCGACAGCCACACTATGCGACCGGATTCACCCGATCGAGCACTGTGGCGAGTTTACTCTGATAGGCAAACACACCCGGATTGCCGCCTGTGTGTATCATCAGCGCTTTGCTTCCCGGTTGAATGACGCCTGTATTGAGACAATCGATCAGTCCCGCGACTGTCCGCCCGCTATAGACGGGATCCAGAAAAAGCGCCTCTCGACGGGCAGTAATGTCAATGGCATGCGTGACGGAATCATTCAATTGGCCGTAACCCGGAGCAAGAACGTCGTCACGAATAATGACATCAGCCTCTTGAATGAGATCATCGTGATCAAGCAGTGACGCGATCTGCCGAGCCCGATTTCCGATACGTGTCCGTTGCAAACCGGCGTCCCGACGAACACAAATCCCAATCACAGGCACGTCCCATCCACAGGCTCTGGCCCCGACAAGGAACCCGGCGTGCGTCAAACCGCTGCCAGATGGAATGACAACAGCGTCGGGAAGATCACCATCCAGCTGCTCAAGAATTTCAGCTGCGCACGCCGCATAGCCGAGACCACCTGTTGGTTCGTGATCGCTGCCAAGATGAAAGACGTATGGCTTCCGTCCGGCGGCCCTAAGTTCGGCGGCTCGTACATCCAGGGCGGCATCAGCGGCAGCTTCATTTTCACCTTCGGGAAAATAGTTGATGCCGGCCCCCAGCATCTCGCTCAGAAGGACATTACCAGAGCGCTGTTGCAGCGCATCAGTGCCGGGAACCCGATCTTCCAGCTGCACTTCCGAAGCAAGTCCAAGCTTCGCTGCCGCCGCAGCCGTCGTGCGTACAAAATTCGACTGCACGGCGCCCGTCACCAGAACCGTATCCGCACCTGTAGCCAAAGCCGCCCCCATATAATACTCAAGCTGGCGCACTTTATTGCCGCCAAAAGCAAGCCCATTGCAGTCATCGCGCTTGGCAAGCAATGTGATTCCGAGGTCCGCACTGAGATTGGCGAGATGATCAATGGGTGTCGGATGATGACCAAGCGTGACACTCGGATGTTTCGCAAGTGCCGAACGTAGCGCTGATGTTTGGCTGTTCATTTCGCTCATGGTCTTTTCTCGCTTCCGTTCGCATATAAATGCGCATGTCCGGCACAGATCGGCATCTTGCCATCATCCCTGTGTCTCGTCATCCAAATGCGGGTCAGGTCACTGTTGCTGACGTCTCCGCGACCTTCTAATCTCGCACCATAGCATTTACTATTTCCCGGCCTCGTTGCACAGAAACTGAAAGGACTTCCCGCCATGTTCGACTACGTCATCGCCCGTGCAACGGCAAATGCCAATATAGAGCAGCACTGCAGCTTCGGCCCGCTGCGGGTTCTACTTAAATCTGACGCAGACGAAACGCTTCTGACCGTTGATCAGTCTGGCGCAAACCTTGACATCGCATCCCCCGACGTATCCGTTGATCTCACGCTTGCAGCCACGGCAGATGCCTGGGCTGAACTCCGCAAACCTAATGCAGCGCCTGGTTTCCAGACGCTCTCCGCCATGCGCCGCACACAGAACCTCATCGTCACTGGTGATATGGTCAAATTCCAGCAACATATGATGCTGCTCGAATTACTGTTCGCCAATCTTGGCTGCGACGCACCAATCACAGTCTCGACTGACGGCATCGAACCGAGCCTTGAGCCGTTCACAGGTCGTTATCTGCGCCTTTCACTCGACGGTCGCACCCATCGTATCTACTTTGAGGAAGCCGGACCGGCCGATGGCATTCCGCTAATTTGCCTCCATACCGCCGGCAGCGACGGCCGCCAATACCGCCATATTCTCAATGATCCAGCGATCACGGACCGCTACCGCGTCATCGCGTTCGATCTACCTTGGCACGGCAAATCATCTCCACCGGAAGGCTTCCAGAAAGAAGTCTACCAACTCACCACAGATCGCTACATGGCAACTGTCCTGGCTGTCTCAGACGCGTTGAAGCTGGATCGTCCGGTTGTTATGGGCTGCTCGATTGGTGGCCGTGTCGTGCTTCACCTTGCAATGCGCCACGCAAGCCGGTTCCGTGCCGTCATCGGCCTTCAGTCAGCACTTTACGCCGAAGACCGAAGCCTTGGCGATCCAGCGCCCGACAGCCCGCTTCATCGCCCCGATGTCCATGGCCCCAAACAAGCCGGCGCCTCAATGGCCGGCATGACCGCGCCACAGTCGCCGCCAGCTGAGCGTTGGGAGACGATGTGGCACTATATGCAGGGTGGCCCCGGTATCTTCGCTGGTGATCTCAACTATTATTTCAGCGATGGTGACCTCAGAAATGGCAAAGCCCTGCCATTACGCGACAGCTCTTGTCCGGTATATCTGTTGTCTGGCGAGTACGACGTTTCGGCAACGCCTGAGATGGGCCGCGAAGTTGCCGAACTCATTGGTGCGGCGCACTTCGAAGTTATGAAGGATGTCGGGCACTTCCCGATGTCCGAGAACCCCGCATCTTTTAGAGGCTACATCCTCCCGGTCCTTGAAAAAATCGCAGCTGCATCCTGAAGGCAATCACTATGCACATGTCCAATATCCCGTTCGGCACAACTGACTGGTCGACCATTCCGCGAACCGAACACACCGGCGAAACCGGTGCTGCCTACTGGCAGACACAGACATTCGATGCCATCCGTGTTCGTCTTGTCGAGTATACGCCGGGCTATCTCGCCGATCACTGGTGTTCCAAGGGGCACATCCTGTTCTGCATGGAAGGCCAACTCGACACAGAACTAGAAGACGGCCGCATCTTCACACTCAAACCTGGTATGAGTTATCAAGTCGCCGATAACGCTGAGCCGCACCGGTCATCGACCAGCATCGGCGCTAAGTTGTTCATAGTTGACTGACGAATTTATTCGCAAAGACCAGCCATCGACCTCTCACGAGCCACCGCTTGCAAGCTGTCTAAGCGAGTAGGGGTTCCGCCCCGCTCGATGTTAGGAATCATACTTCCTGTATGGCGGAGATGCCCGAACGAACCGAGGAATTACACCGTGAGCGACAAGCTTCCACTTCCCTATACCGGCATCCGCGTTGTCGACCTCTCCCAAGGCGTGGCCGGACCCTATTGCGCAATGCTCATGGCTCAAAACGGTGCCGACGTCATCAAAGTCGAACCGGGTGGTGACGGCGATTGGGCGCGCATCCTCGGCCAGACCTATGGCGACCATACCGCATTTTCGATTGCGGCAAATCTCGGCAAACGCAGCATCGTTATGGATCTCAAACATGCTGACAGCCGCGAAATCATCGACAAAATGGTCGCCGAAGCTGATGTCTTTATCGAAGGCTTCCGCCCTGGCGTCACCGATCGCCTCGGCTATTCTTACGAGCGCCTGAAAGCCATCAATCCAAAATTAATCTACGTTTCTGTTTCCGGTTTCGGTCAGCGTGGTCCAATGGCCAAGCGTCCGGCTATGGACCCGATGCTGCAAGCTTTCACGGGCTTCATGTCTGAGAACAAAGGTGCGGACGCCCTGCCCCATCGCACACCGGTGATCTTCTTCGATATGTCGACCGCGCTCTACGCTCAACACTCCGTCGCAGCAACGCTCTTTGCCCAGCGCGTACAAGGCCACACCGAAGGTCGCCACATCGAAGTCAGCCTTATGGAATCAGCCGCCGCCGTACAGGCAATCCGCGTCATGTCAGGCTATCGCGAGGGCCCGTTCAAGATTGCAGCCGCACCCTCTGGCACTTTCACTACTGAGGACGGCTGGCTGCAGATCATTATCGTCAAAGACCAGGAGATGCAGAAATTCTCGAAAGCCCTCGGCCGACCTGAATGGGCGGAAGACCCGCGTTTCGCAACTGCCAACGCACGCCGCGAAAACGTCGATCTGCTGACTGGATGGGTGCGAGACATCTTGGCCACCAACAAGACGAGCCATTGGCAGAAAATCCTGTCCGACGTCGGGCTCCAGAATGAAGCCGTGCAGTCGTATCCCGAATTCGTCGACCACCCGCAAACCAAAGCCATGGAGACGATCGCCTGGCTAACGCCTGCTGGCTCTGACGAACCATGGCCAGTCCCCAATATTCCAGGAATGCCGCGGTTCGAGCCCAACTCAGCCTTAGCCACATCGCCAACAAAAGGCCAACACACCCGAGAACTGTTGGCAGAGTACGGCTACGATGATGCCACGATCGAACGGCTGATCACTGATGGTGTCGTCACTTAAGGTTGCCGGCCCAAGGCGCAGTCAAGCAGCAGGACAACACGCATGACGTACACGCTCGCCATCGACCAGGGCACAACCTCATCCCGCGCCATCCTGTTCGAAGCTGCACTCAACATCCATGCAAGCGCACAGCAGGAGTTTCCACAGCACTATCCTCGCTCAGGCTGGGTCGAGCATGATCCAGACGACATCCTGGCGACTGTCCTGACAACTTGCCGCCAAGCAACCGCCAAGGGCAACGTCGCGCCAGCCGACATCGCAGCTATCGGCATCACCAATCAGCGCGAAACAACGCTGGTTTGGGACCGCGCAACCGGCAAGCCGATCCATAACGCTATCGTCTGGCAGGACCGTCGAACGGCTGACACTTGCGCGGCGTTAAAATCCGCCGGTCACGAACCAACCGTAACCGAAAAAACCGGCCTGCTGCTTGATCCTTATTTCTCAGCCACAAAGATCGCGTGGATCCTCGACAATACACCGGGTGCACGTGAAGCAGCCAATCGGGGCAGCCTCGCCTTCGGCACGATCGACAGCTACCTGCTATGGCATCTGACGGGCAACAACACCCATGCAACCGATGCGACCAACGCCAGCCGGACCATGCTCTACAACATCCGCGATGGCCAATGGGACATTGAGCTTCTCGAACTGTTCAACGTCCCAGCTTCGATGCTACCCGAAGTGAAAGACAGCGCTGCAGACTTTGGCACAACCGACCTGGCTCTGTTCGGCGTGTCCATTCCCATCACCGGAATAGCCGGAGATCAGCAAGCTGCCACAGTAGGTCAAGCCTGCTTCGATCCTGGTATGATAAAGTCAACCTACGGCACTGGCTGCTTCGCACTGTTGAACACAGGTGATACGCCGATATTTTCCCAGAACCGCCTACTCACTACCATCGCTTATCAGCTAAATGGCAAACCCACCTATGCGCTTGAGGGCTCGATTTTTGTAGCAGGTGCCGCCGTACAATGGCTGCGTGACGGCCTTCGGATCATCGACAATGCAGCCCAATCAGGCGATCTCGCCGCCACCGCTGACGACGGGCAAGACGTTATTCTCGTACCAGCCTTTACCGGCCTTGGCGCACCTTACTGGGATGCTGATTGCCGTGGCGCAATCTACGGACTGACCCGCAACACCGGACAGGCTGAATTTGCCCGCGCGGCTCTTGAAGCCGTCTGTTTCCAAACCCGTGATCTGCTCGAAGCCATGCAGCGCGATATGGGAACATCCGGCACGACCACCAAAACTGTACTTCGCGTCGACGGCGGTATGGTCGCATCTGACTGGACTATGCAGCGCCTCGCAGACACCCTCGCAGCTCCCGTCGATCGTCCAAAGATTCTCGAAACCACAGCCCTTGGCGCCGCCTATTTGGCAGGTATGCACATCGGCTTGTATCCCGTTCCGAGAGAGTTCGCGCAGTCCTGGTCGCTCGACCATCGCTTCGCACCAGAGATGCCAGCCGACCGGCGCAACGCTAAATATGCCGCGTGGCAGGATGCAGTCGCCAGGACACTCACCAAGAGCCCGGCGACTGACCGCGTTGCTTAAACTCCGGGTTGCTTCGTTGTCCGGAGATACGGTTTCACCTTCGTGAAATCACCGAAACGCGCTTTAGCATCCTCGTCTGAGACAGCTGGCGTAATGATCACATCATCGCCCATCTTCCATTGAGCCGGCGTTGCCACCTGATGCTTCGCTGTCAGCTGCATCGAATCGATAACGCGGAGAATCTCATCGAAGTTGCGCCCTGTCGTCATCGGATAGGTCAGCGACAGCTTCACCTTCTTGTCAGGTCCGATAACGAATACAGATCGCACCGTCGCATTATCAGCTGGCGTCCGGCCTTCTGAGCTGTCACCTGCCGCCGCTGGAAGCATGTCATAAAGCTTAGCAACTTTCAGTTCCGGATCTCCGATCAAAGGATAATCGACAGAGTTCCCCGTGACATCAGCGATGTCCTGCTTCCACTTGTGATGGCTATCGACCGGGTCAACGGAAATGCCAATGATCTTGGTGTTGCGCTTCGTAAATTCACCAGCCAAACCAGCCATATAACCAAGTTCTGTAGTGCAAACCGGCGTAAAATCTTTCGGATGGGAAAATAGCACCGCCCAACCGTCTCCGAGCCACTCGTGAAATTTGATCGTCCCAGCGGTCGTTTCCGCAGTGAAGTCCGGCGCCTGTCAGGCGACACGACAAACTGACCCTCTGACGCCATGAGGAAGTGACCCTCTTGGCGAGTTATCCAGAGGGAACTTTCATGGAACAGACGCAACACAATGCATCCTGCACGGCCTTGAGGGCATTGCGGGGTGATGA
>CAJQQK010000291.1 GCA_905480435.1 uncultured Hyphomicrobiaceae bacterium
TCGACAGCGATCCGCCGCGTGCCCCAACCCAAAGCCTTTAGCCGCAACATCTGCGCGACCTCATCCGGCTCAACCATCTCATCACCCCGCAATGCCCTCAAGGCCGTGCAGGATGCATTTTGTTGCGTCTGTTCCATGAAAGTTCCCTCTGGATAACTCGCCAAGAGGGTCACTTCCTCATGGCGTCAGAGGGTCAGTTTGTCGTGTCGCCTGACATCGACAAGAAGAGCAGGCCGCGATGGAACTTTCACAAGCACCTGACCAATTCGGACGGGCGACTTGTTGCCTGGTTTGCCTCGACCGTGACGCCACGATCGCAACGGTTAAATGAGGCGATTGAGGGCGCCCTCCCGAAATCGATGGAGTGAGACTCCGATAGCACGCATTCGTCAGCACGGATCATGTCGCCACCAGCGCGCGATCTCTTATCTCGGTGACCTTTTCGCGACGAGCCCACCATTTTGTGAAACATGGGACCCGCGGCGCGTTATTAACGACTGTGGTGGCATCGATTTTTGGGCATTAATGATCGTCCGGTTGTCGTTCACGTATGCCCAGGAGGAGACATCCTTGACCATAGATCCATTTGGCGAGCAATTTCCTTATCCAGCTGTTCGACGGCTCTGTCGCGCGCCATCCGCAGCGATGGTTCCCGGTGCATCCCGATCGTCGTGACGACAGCTGCATAGCTGGCTGCTAGCTGAACGAATAAGGCCGTCAGTTCGTTTATGTTTGCGTCGACGATTTCAGGATCACCGTGTTCCGCCTCACCTATGATAGTGGCGACGTCCGTTGGTATGCGCTGCAGACGCTCCCGATTTGTCAGATCATTCATAGATAAACCTCTTCTCGTATTGGCTGAGCGGAAATACGCTATTGTGCGATCGACCGTCAGCGATTGTATCGCAGTAGGCGGCTGACATGACGGCACCAACAAGCGAAGACGGATCTTGAATCACTTATGGCCCTGCGTGCTTGGGATGAAAGGTTGGCATGTTTCGCAAGCGAATGCTTTACGCCCACTAATATCGAGGCACGTGACGGCTTCATCGCAACGCGGGCACACTCCTTTGCCGAAAATATTCACCCGCTCGCGTAACCGGGAGCGGGGCTTGAGCGCCTCTTCGACTGTAATGATCGAGTTTCGCTTTACGCCAACCTCAAGCAGAGCTTTAGCATCCGTCCACAAGCTTTCAAGCTGGTGTGGGGTGAGGGCGCGACCGGCGGTAAAGGGATGGATCGACTGACGCCAAAGGACTTCGGTCCGATAGATGTTACCAATGCCGGCAATAACGGTTTGGTCAATCAGAAGTTTTCCAATCGGCGCGCGACTTTTCGCAATACGCGCAAACGCTCGCTCGGGATCAGCGTCATCGCGAATGAGATCCGGTCCGATGCGGCTGATGAGTTTGACGACGTCGTCTCTGTCGAGAATTTCACAGATTGTGGGGCCGTTAATGTCGATGACATGCGTACCGCCTACCAGCCGCACGCGCACAGCACCTCGAGGAGGTTCCACTGGCTGCTTGTGAGACCGTATTCGGCCGAACAGTCCCAGGTGAATGTGGAGAGAGAGATCGCCAGCGAACCGGAGCAGCAGATGCTTGCCGTAAGCCTCAATGGTACAGCACGTTCGTCCATCCAGCACCGCAGCACCGCTGGAGAACCGCCCCTGCGGCGACATTACATCAACTGTGCCGCCAGCAAGTTTGCGGCGAAGGTCTCGCGCTGCACGATGAATAGTATGTCCTTCGGGCATTCAGGAACACATCGATTGGGTTATTGAACGCAAAGCACACCGTCGATGATTGCAGAAGCATTGGTCGAGAAACGCGAACTCGATGCGCCAGCCCCATCGCGCTGACGAACGGTCACAGTAGCTCCTTCAATTTCCGAACCAGTGATGCGTATCTGGCCCAACTCGCTGCCCGTGAGCCTGTCATCGACGTCTATCGTGAAGGCAAATGTCGACTTTGGCGGCAGTGAAGTAAAATGTACAATGACCTGGTTGTCACCATCTCGAACGGGATGCACGCTGGAAACCAGCTCCCGGCCATTTATTATTTCGAACGGCTGAAAAACCTCCACACCAGCGCCCGAGCCGGTCGTATCAAAGATCAGCCGACCTCGCGAGGATTCCAAGTCTATTCTGATTTCAGCCGGCTCGGCGACGCAGTTGCCACGATTTCGCAGATTGAAGCTGTCTTTGGGTGCGCCTTCTGTGAACACGACACCGATCGACGTCTGTTCAGCGGACGCCGCAATGCTGAAACCGCCGAGGCATAGCAGTCCAGCCAGTATGCAGGCAAAGTTATTTCTCATGATATATGCTTCTCCAGATTTGTAGCGCGGTTAACAGAACATTAGGGCGTTCTGTTAACCGCGCTCAGGGTGCGCCCTATATTCAACATAAAGTGCCATTCCGTTCTTACTGTTACGGATTGCATCTCTATGATGCACAGGCTGCAGCTGCGCAGGGTGTTGCTGGACTCGCCGGAAGATGTCGGCTGTGAAGAAGACGCCAAACAGCAAGATTGTATGCCCAACAGCAGATGGACCGAACACGCTGATGGAGCCGGTCCAAACGGTGAAGACAGCGGACCACATGAACGCCAGCATGGTCATGAACTGAAAGCGGACGATCTTGGGAAGTCGCCATAATCCGTTCATTTCTGGGTCCATGATCAATCTATAAACTTGAGAGAGCATTGCGTTACCTCCATTCGTTCCATGTAGTTTGAACGCGAGGTCTGCCAGAGCAGATCACAAAAATAATCGCCTCCCCAGCACTCAACACACTCTTCACTTTGAATGAATTCTGACGGCTGGGACAATGCGCTAGACGTCATTTCCCAAATTGCGAGGCATGCTGGATCAATTCGTCCCGTTGGAGTTGTGGTGATGCTGTAAAGAGAGCATACATCTGACATGCCACGTTTACAGGACGACAACTTGATTGGCATTAGACATGAGCCCTGAGCTTGAAAAAGAGCTGCTCCAAAAAATCGCAACGCACAAAGACCAGCAAGCTTTCCAAACGCTTTTTGAGAATTTTGCACCTCGCATCAAGGGCTACATGATGCGGAGCGGAACAGATGCGGCTCTGGCGGATGATCTGGCACAAGAAGCGCTGAGTACTGTATGGCGCAAGGCGCACATGTATTCGCCGGATAAAGGAAATCCTTCAACCTGGATTTTCACGATTGTTCGTAATTTGCGTATCGATAAATTCCGGCGCGAGCGAGTTTGGCAGCCGCTTCCTGAAGATCACGCGGAGATAGCCTCTAACGAGGTCGCACCAGACGAACTTGTCTCCCGCCAGGAGCGGCTCAATACCCTGAAGGCCGCGCTTGCAGTCTTACCGCCCGAGCAACACGAAGTCATTACGATGTCATATCTGGATGGTCTGGCTCACAGTGAGATAGCGGACCGGTTGGACCTGCCAATCGGCACCGTCAAGTCCCGCATGCGACTGGCCTACAATAAGTTAAGGCCACTCGTGGAAAAGCTTCGCTAGAAGAAATCATAAGAAATACATGTCAAGCGCTCGCCGACAACCTGGCAAGCTCCATGATTAAGCGACTGCCAACGCCGCCATCAGGTCAATTCGGATAGAAACGTCGACATTGCCTCATTTCCTATCAACAGAATACAGCCGTCTTGTAGAGCGATCATGGAATACTTGTTATCAACATCCAATTCGGCAAAGTCGCCCGCTTTATAAATACCCGCAACACTCCGATAACTTCCGCGCAATACGAGTATCAGCTGTTCTCCCTGATGACTGTGCTCCGGCAAGCTCATACCTGGTCCAAGCCTGATCAATCGAAGGTCGCCCTTGGCATGCGGCGTGAGTGGGACAGTGAAATTCCAAATTCCAGGCGCAAGACGCCGCCAATCTAGCCCATCAAGGTCTTTGCCGATCACTTCGACGAGAGGCCCAGGAACGTCGCCTTCGAGTCCGCGCTGGCGCTCGTCACGGAACGTGCTTTCATCAACGGATGCGGGCAATACCTGAGTGGGATCGAAATCAATTTTGACCGGCTGCATTTTCTCAAAGAGTGCAACCCCAATCGACTCCATGGAAGTCAATTCATCCATACACTCAGGACACATTGCCAAGTGGGATGTGACGACGGCGCACAAGGCTTCAGGTGTGCTCCCCGCCGAGCATGTCATGAGCGTCGCGATGTCTGGGTGACTAGAAATCGTCATTGAGTTTGCATCTCTCAGAGGTCCAATAATCGAATGGAGCTAACTGTAGCGGTGAACTTAACACAGCACCGCTTCTGGTTGCACCGCTTGATACGGAGCAAGTAACCAAACAGATCAGTTGAAGCAAATCATTGCATGAGCGAAGCCAACCAATCTGAATGTCTGCTTGGATACAACCCAGCCAGTAAGGTACTCGCCTCTTACGAACTAAAGACACCGTGATCAGCCCACATGCGGCTATGCCCGCCTAATATGCACTGGCAACACGGTGATCCGCTGCCATAGATGCCTCGTTAACAAGGAATAGAGCAACGCGCAACGGAGTAGAAAATGTCGATCAACACCCCCGAGACGATGTGCGATCTGCTGGAGAAACAGGTCAAATTGTTGGAGAGCGACGGTCGTCACACAGAGGCGCGGAATCTCACAACCGAAACAATGGCCTTCCGCATCGCCCAGTTGGGTAGCTGCACTCACGCTAAAACATTGGATTAATGAAAATTGCAGCAACTTTTATCAGTGTGCAAGTCGCGTGGCTTGCGTGCGCATATGGGGCAGTTGTCGGAGCACCAAGTATAGGCGTCGTTAGTTGCGTTCTTGCGCTTGGTCTGGGGCTCGTTCTAACAGACAAGCGCAGAACGCTAGTGCATCTATCAGGGTTTCTGGGACTTTACGGTCTGGTGACCGACAGCGTTCTGGCGTCCATGGGTGTGGTCCGGTACGCCTCGCCAGGGCCGTATCCGGGATTTGCGCCACTTTGGATTGTCACTCTCTGGATGGCTTTTTCAGTGCTGATTTATCCGGCATTCGGCTGGTTCAGATATCGCCCCATGGCCGCAGCCGTATTGGGCGCAACAATGGCACCATTGTCATACCTTGCCGCTGATCGGCTCGGTGCCCTGAATGTCTCAGAACCAACTTACCTTTCGTTGCTCTGCATCGGGATGATCTGGGCCGTCGCGCTTCCGGGTGCGATCTACGCCCGAATGATCCTAGCCCAGCATGAGGATTCGTAATGCCAATTCGAAATCTTGTGCTCGTTCTGGGCGATCAGCTTTCGCCTGCCATTTCATCATTGTCCAAATCCGATCGCAAAAAAGATCGCGTCTTAATGGTCGAGGTCATGGAAGAGGCAACCTATGTCAAACACCACAAGAAGAAGATTGCTTTCATTTTTTCCGCCATGCGCCACTTTGCGAAAGCCCTACGTAGGGCCGGCTGGAAGGTCGACTATGTCACGCTCGATGCACCAGGCAATACCGGCTCTTTCTCGGGAGAAGCTGAACGTTCGGTCAATACTCACCGTCCCCAGAGCATAGTTGTCTCGGCGCCGAGCGAATGGCGCGTACGCGAAGTCGTGGATGGCTGGGCGGAGCGCTTCGGTATAGGTGTAAATATACTCGAAGATGATCGATTCATTTGTTCGAGTGCAGAGTTTGCAGCATGGGCCGAGGGGCGCAAGCAACTGCGGATGGAGTATTTCTATCGCGAGATGCGGCGCAAGACCGGATTGCTAATGGACGGCGACAAACCAGTTGGCGGCCAATGGAACTTTGATGGCGACAACAGGAAACCGGCGAAGGCTGATTTGTTTATGCCACAACCCAAACGGACAAAACCGGACAAGATCACAACGGAAGTCCTACAACTTGTTGCGGACCGTTTCGGTGATCATTTCGGCGATCTCGAACCGTTTTGGTTTGCGGTAACGGCTGAGCAAGCAGAAAAGGTCCTTGATCATTTCATCGAGGACGCTTTGCCGTCATTCGGCGATTATCAGGATGCGATGTTGCTCGGCGAACGCTTCCTGTATCACTCGTTGATATCGCTCTACATAAATGCGGGCCTGCTCGATCCCCTAATGGTTTGCCAGCGTGTCAAACGTGAGTATTTGGACGGCAACGCCCCACTCAATGCAGTAGAAGGCTTCATTCGCCAGGTCATTGGCTGGCGCGAATATGTGCGCGGCATCTATTGGCTAAAAATGCCGAATTATGTGGATGAGAATTTCCTCGGTGCAGCGCGCCCACTGCCAGATTTCTATTGGACGGGGGAAACAGAGATGGCTTGCCTCAAAGCCGCCATCACGCAGACGCGTGAGGAATCTTACGCCCACCATATCCAACGCCTCATGATTACCGGCAACTTTGCGCTGCTGATTGGCGCCGACCCCAAGTTGGTGCACGAATGGTATTTGGCAGTTTATGCCGATGCATATGAATGGGTCGAGTTGCCGAACACGCTCGGCATGAGCCAGTTCGCAGATGGCGGGCTGCTCGGCTCTAAGCCTTATGCGGCGAGCGGCAACTACATCAACAAGATGTCCGACTACTGCAAGGGCTGCCGCTATGACGTGAAAAAGAAAACCGGCGCTGGCGCGTGCCCGTTCAATTCGCTTTATTGGGATTTCCTTGCCCGCAACGAGTCAAAGCTGCGCGGCAATCCGCGCATGGCACAATCCTACCGCACATGGAATCGCATGACCGACGAAAAGAAAACGGAGTATCTATCGAGTGCAGACCGGTTTCTTGTAACGCTTGAATAGACATTGGACACAGTCGCCTTGGAGCAATGTGCATGACCAGAATTGCCATCGTTGGAGCCGGTCTATCAGGCTTGGTGCTCGCGATAGGTCTGCGCGACTTTGCGAGCGTCACTGTATTCGAAAAGTCACGTGGCATAGGCGGCCGACTGTCAACGCGTTATCAGGATCCGTTTTCCTTCGATCACGGCGCGCAGTACTTCACAGCAAAGACACCGGAGTTTCGAAAGTTCCTCGAACCTCACATAGCCTCAAGGCTTGTTCAGGACTGGCAACCGAAGCTCGTCACACTGGAACACGGGATACAGTCTCAGGCCGCTACTGCCACAGAGGGGTTCTACGCCGCCGTACCGCGCATGACATCATTGTGTAAGTCACTGGCTGAAGACATTGATGTTCAGCACCAGCGCGAAATTAAACGAATCGAGCGCGTGGATGGCGTGTGGCATTTGACGACGTCCGATGGCATCGATGCTGGCATATTCGACTGGGTTATTTCGACAGCGCCGGCATTGCAAACCCAACGTCTTTTGCCGAAGAACTTTTCTGGCCAGGATAAGCTCAAAGACAGCCGCATGAACGGATGTTTTACTCTGATGCTGGGTTACGAGAATGCTCCGACGATCGAATGGGACGCTGCAAAGATTGTCGGTTCACCGATCGGTTGGATTGCAGTCAACTCCAGCAAGCCCGGGCGTCCAATGGGTTTCTCGCTCGTTGTTCAAACGTCAAACAAATGGGCCGAAGCGCATTTGGAGGTAAGCGCTCAATCTCCCGGTGATGGTGCTTGGGATTGACATCACGACGGATGGTGGCCGACGCTATGCGTCGGTTACGGGTACGTTCCAGGGCAGCAGCTTTTCGATTGCTTTGTCGTCTTGAGCCGCGATGGCAGCAGGCAGATCAGCGAACACGCGGGCGAGATAGGCGTAAGGCTCTAGGCCGTTCGCTTTGGCTGTTTCGATCAGGCTGTAGATACGGGCTGATGCATCGGCGCCGGCAGGCGTGTCGGCGAACAGCCATGCTTTTCTTCCCAGGACAAACGGACGGATGGCGTTTTCGCAGAGGTTATTGTCGACCTCTACGCGTCCGTCATCAAGCATGCGGATAAGCCGTGGCCATTGCTTGTCGAGATAAGCGAGCGCCTTGCCGGTCAGCGATTTCGGCGGCACCTGGCCAAGAGTGCCGTCAAGCCACTGGCGTAGTTCGTTCCAAATCGGCTTTGCTTTTTCATCGCGTAGCGCCTTGCGGCTATCGGCATCGAGTTCACGTTCACGAGCTTCACGTTCGACACGGTACAGTCGTTGAATGAAGTCGAAGCCTTGTTTCGCAAGACCGCCTCGGCCCTTCTTCTGCTGCGCCTTCAACGCTTCATCGAACTTGCGCCGCACGTGCGCAAGGCAACCGATCCAGGTCATGTCATTGCCTCGGGTGACGGCCGCATAGCCCTCATAGCCGTCAGTTTGCAGGATCCCACGGAAGCCCTGCAACAACCGCACGGGAACCTTAGCCCCACGTGAGGGATCATAATCGAACAGGATGACGGTTTGGTCTGGTGGACCGCCCCTCCTGACCCACATGTAGGATTGCGATTGGGGTGCACGCCCTGTCTCTTTCAGCACCTGAACCGTCGTCTCGTCCATCTGGATGATGTCATGGTCAAGCAACCAGTCCTGCATCAGGTCGATCAACGGCACGATCAACTCACCACATCTGATCATCCATCCAGCCATTGTGTTTCTTGGAAGGTCGACACCAATCCGCTTGAACCTTGGCTCCAATCGGTAGAGCGGCATGCCATCAACGAACTTGGCAACGCTGACATAGGCAAGCAGGCCCGGCGAGGCGTTACTCTTCGGGATCGGCTGCGGCGGCATCGCAGCGGTAACAACCGTCGGGCCATCGTCTTCGGTTCCCTCGCACGACCGGCAGGCATACTTGAAGCGAACGTGTTGCAGCACCTGGATCTTTGCCGGAATGATATCGAGTTGTTCGGATGTCACTTCGCCGATGCGTGTCTTCTGACAACCGCAGCCGCAGGTTTTATTGGCGTCGGGAATATCATGTTCGATGCGCGTACGCGGCAGATGATCTGGCAGCGGCTTGCGGCCGGATGTCTTGCGCTCATGCTCGGGAACCGTGGTGGTTGGTTCGTCGGCAATGGCTGCTGGCGCCGTTACTTCATGCTGGATCTGTTCGGCTTCGTCGAACAAATTGATCTGATCAGGTGAGGCCTTTTCCGAGCTGGCGGCAAAACGCTTGTGCAGGGCGAGCCGCAGTTCTTCTTCCAGAGCGGCGATACGCTGATCCTTGGAGGCAACCAATGCCTTTAACGCATCAACGTCATCGGGGAGATCTTTGGTCGCCTTCACCATGCGCTGAGTGTTAGCTGATTTGCGCAAACGCGTCCGTCATAAAACGGTGGAATAACGCAATGATCGGTGCGGTCGCATGGCTTTGAGATCGTAACCGTCGAGCAACCAATTGAGCTGCTGACCATCGAGTGTCAGAACGCTGCCATCAAGGTGATCCGGCCACTTGAAAACTTCGCGCTCCAGCCGTTTCTGCCACATGCAGAAACCGGCACGTTCCCAATAGAGAACCTTGACCTTGTCACGTGCCTTGTTGATGAACACGAATAACTGCCCGGAAAATGGATCACGGGCGAGCTGTTCTTCGACCAGCACCGACAGCCCGTTGATGCCCTTGCGAAAGTCAACCGCGTCACGCGCAAGCCAGACGATATCAATGTCATTTGCGGGTCGCATCATGAGATCGGCAGCGCCAAGGCTGTACGCAACAACGTGCACAAAGCGTCGCCATCTATCTCGTACGGGGCTTCAATGATAATGCCATTGGCAAGCTCAATGCGCGTGCGCCGGTTGTACGGTCGATGTGTTGACGCGGCGAGTGGCAGAACTCTTAGCCGCGGTGTTGGCTGATCAGGCCGCCCCGCCACAAGCCCGAGCTTCTTCAGGCGCCCTTTCCACAAATAGAAACTCTGCAAATCCAGCCTATGTTCTTCGGCATAAGCCTTCATCCTACAACCCGCCGCTGCGCAGGCTTCGACATGTGTCAGCCAGATGCGTTGCGGGTCCGTGAGTTCCTGTTCATCCATGCCGCAAAAATGGCACGACATCAAACAACGAAAAAGAAGAGGTTCTTTGATCGCTTACAGAAAATTGACGCCTGGACTGTACACAGGCGCAAAACGCTTTCTGTCTTGAATTTCCACACTGGAGGAACGGCATTTATACCTGCGTCGAGATGTTGACAGAGCACGATCAGCGCGAACGTTGGACGCCGGTATTGGAAATCGACAATGCAAAGAAGGCGCTTGCGTGATGGGTATAATTCTCACGGGTTGCAAAGGCTCGCGCCTGTTTCCAATGAAACTGCAGGTGTCTAAGCATCTTTTGCCAGTGTAGAAAGCCTATTGTCTACTATTCCCTTTCTACACTGATGCTGACTTCAATTAGTGTGATCCTGTTTATCTCAACGCCGCGCGACCTACCAAGTTTCGATGCGCCACCGGGTAATAGAAGTCAATAGGGGATGCGGTTTTCTTACGCCCCTCAACCAGACGGACTTGCCCAGGCGTTTCTCATCGGTGAAGACTTCAACAGTCACAACGACGTTGTATTAATTCTCGGCAACAACATTTTCTACGGTGACGACTTGTCGTCAAAGCTCCAGCGTGCCCGTTTACAAAGTCTGTCGCGACAATATTCGCTTACCAAGTTCTGATCCCAAGAGATACGGTGTCGTTGAGCTGGACGGCCAAGGCCGCGCGCGCTCCATCGAAGAGAAACCTGTTCAGCCCAAATCCAACTTCGCGGTAACAAGGCTTTATTTTCACGACAACAAAGTCATCGTTTTCGCGCGCCAGCAAGCAGCATACTCTCGCGGAGAACTTGAGATCAGCGATACCAACAACGCCTGTTTGGACAGAAACGAGTTGGACGTTGAACCGCTCGACCGTGGACATGTATGGCTTTACAGCGGAAACCACAACCGTTGGCGGACGCGGCAGAGTTGGTTCACGTGCTCGAAGAACGTCAATGGTTGTAAATGGCCTGTTCGGAAGAGATCGCATTCCCGTATGGGAATGATTGATCGCGACCAGTTTGACAAACTTGGTCGCGCATTGGACAAATCTGACTATGGGCAGTATTTGCTTCGCATTGCCGATTCTATCAGCAATGAGACTGCATCGTCTGAGCAACTAGAACTGGTGGGACGGCGAAGTGAAAATTACGAATATAGACGTCTTTAACTTCGATCTGACTTATGTGCACGGCGTCTACAAAATGTCTGGTGGGCGCGATGTTACATCGTTGCCATCAACGCTGGTGCGCGTGACGAGCGATGCCGGTGTTGATGGATGGGGCGAGGTGTGCCCGCTTGGCACAACCTATCTGCCGGCACACGCGGGTGGCGCGCGGGCGGCCCTGCAGTTGATGGCGACTGAGCTGATTGGCGTTGACCCCACTAATCTTGCCGCCGTGAACGACGCGATGGACGCCGCCCTGATGGGGTATTCCTACGCCAAGAGCCCGATCGATGTTGCCTGCTGGGACTTGATGGGTAAGGTCCGTGGCGCAAGCGTTGCCGAGATGCTGGGCGGCGTGCGCCAGAAAACATTCCCACTCTATTTTGCCGTGCCCCTCGGCTCGCCCGAAGCGATGACCGAATATGTGCTCGCACGTCGCGCGGAAGGCATCCATCGGTTCCAGCTGAAGATCGGTGGCGATCCAACGCTTGATGCGGAGCGGGCCAAACATATCATCGACAACACCGGACCTGAAGATCTCATCGTTGGCGATGCCAATTGCGGCTGGCGTGTCAACGAGGCGATTATCGCGGCCCGCGCCATGGAGGCCCTGCCAAGATTTTACTTTGAGCAGCCATGTCCGACGATGGAAGAATGTATCGAGGTCCGAAAACATACGACGTTGCCGATGGTCTACGATGAGGTCGTCAGCGATGTCAGATCGTTGTTGCGAGCCGCTGGCGAAGGTGGAGCTGGTGCATTCAATCTCAAAGTTTCGAAAGTCGGCGGCCTGACCAAAGCGAAGTTGATGCGCGACCTTGGCCAGGAACTCGGCCTACAGGTAACGGTGGAGGATACCTGGGGCGGAGATATCGTGTCGGCAACATCGGCTCATATCGCGGCTTCGACGCAGGAACGCGCACTGCTCAGCGTCTCGTTTATGAACGATTGGACCAACGAGCATGTCGCTGGCTATCAACCGCGCAGCAAGAATGGCTTTGGGCAGATCCCCGAAGGGCCCGGACTTGGCATAGACGTTGATGTCTCCCTGCTCGGTGAGCCGTTGTTTAGTGTTGGCGCCTGATCAAGCCATACGCACAATGATCGCAAGGCTGTCATCACGGCTTTAGATTTTGGCACCGCCGTCGATGACGATGGCGCTGCCGGTCATAAAGCGGGACTCGTCGCTGGCCAAATATGTTGCCAGTTGCGCGATTTCTTCAGGCGTGCCCATGCGACCGACGGGCTGGCGCATGCTGAAAGCGGCGCGCGCGGTTTCTGGGTCGTCCATCGCATCAATGCGCGCGCTCATCGAGGGCGTCTCGACCGACGACGGACAGATTGCGTTGCAGCGCACGCCGGTATGGGCAAAATCCTTCGCGATCGATTTTGTCATACCGATTACGGCAGCCTTGGTCGTGCCATAGGCGAAGCGGTCCGGCACGCCGCCAATCGATGAAATGACGGATGCCATGTTGATGATGCTACCGCCCTTCTGTGCGATCATCTTTGGCAGGACGACCTTTGTCAGATGGTAAAGTGACGACACGTTAAGATCGAAAGCCGACTGCCAGTCTGTCTCTGAGCAATCCAGGATCGTACCAACGGGCACGCGGCCGGCGCAGTTGAAGAGCACATCAATTTTGTCCAGATCCTCGACCGATCGACGGACCTGACCGGCATCCGTGACATCGACAAGTTTGGTCGAAATGCGTGGGTTGGATGCCTTGAGTTCGTCGAGCCCAGCTTCGTTGACGTCAAATGCCGCGACTGTTGCATCTTCATCTGCGAAGTGGCGTGCGGTTTGCCATCCAATGCCTGAGGCTGCGCCAGTTACGATGCATGTCTTACCAGTCAGACGGGCCACTTTGTGATCTCCTTCAGAGCGTTAATGCTGATTATATCTCGATGCCAATCAAGCATCTATACCCATCAAACCGGAGCGATTTTATCGAGAGGAACATCGCGCTCCCCCGGCCAGTGCGCGCGCATCTCATCGAGTAAATTTGAGCGCTGTGTTGCATAGCCCGGCTCATCCCAAAGATTGCGCCACTGATGCGGATCCTCGCTCATGACGTAGAGCTCGCCTTCAGTGCCTTCGTAGCGGTTGGTCGCGTCATAGGCGGTAATCAGCATGTCGCCCTGAACCATCGACTTCATAACGATATCGTTGCCATCGTAGCTATCGCGCCATTCGGTGAAGACACGCTCGCGGCTTTGTTCACCATCGCTCATCGGCAACGCGGTTCCCTGCATCCAGTCAGGTGTTTCGAGCCCGGCACGTGACAGAATGGTCGGTGCAATATCAACATGACCGACCGGCGCCTCAACGTCTGCCGAGGCAATGCCGGCTGTCGGCGCCGGTCGCCAGATCAGCGGCACCTGTGTTAAGGCGCTGACGTGATAGGGACCTTTGAACAACATTCCGAAGTCACCCTGCAATTCACCATGGTCTGTCGTGTAGATGATGTCGGTATCGTCGTCCCAACCACGCGCTGACAGATAAGACTGAACCTGGCCGATCGCCTCATCGATCAACTCGTTTTTAGCGTGCACGACCGCGTTGACCTCTCGGATGTGATCGGGCGTTGTCTCAGCTGGCACATAGTCGGGCGGCACTTCGAAATTGAGCTGCGCTTCGCCCAGATACCAGGCGAGCCAGTGCCATGGTTTCTGCTTCAGGATCTCCTCGCACTTTTCACGACTGCCGGGATAACCTGGTGGCAAGGGCAGATCGCGCCAATCAAACCGTTCTTTGGCTGCATTCGGCACGTCCCATGGATGGTGCGGATCCGGGAAACTCATCCAGCAGAACCAGTCGCTGTCATCGTCGCGCTCGGACAACCAATCGATCGTCCGCGCCGCCGTCCAGTGCGTGTGATAGTGCTCGATGTCGATTGGATTGTTGGCAACCTGAGGTGCGCCGCTGTCGCCACCGCCAAGTCCACTTGGTTTCCCATTGCTCGTGTATTCATGAAATCCAGCGACCGCATCCGGGTGAGTTTCCGCGAGCCACTTGGGATAGTGAAACAGTGAGCGCCCGGCGCGACCAGTGTGGCCGGCCAGCTCCATATGATCAAAACCGCGATGGGGACCGAACAACTCATCTCGTGCGGCGACATTCTCAAAATAGTCGGCGGTCGCGTGCGGCTCGAAATGGGCTTTGCCGATTAGTGCGGTCTCATAGCCGTTGCGTTTCAGCTCGTGCACCACGCTCGGATGATCCGCCGGCAATGGAATACCATTCGACGTGACACCATGCATGCCAGCGTATTGCCCCGTCAAAATGGTGCAGCGGGCAGGCATGCAGACGGCGCATTGATTGCGCGCCTGCCGATAGGTTATGCCGTCTCGGGCGAAGCTGTCGATGACCGGTGTTTTGGCGAACTGGCCACCATTACATCCAAGCCCGTCGTAGCGTTGCTGATCTGTCGTGATGAGCAGAAATTTACGTCCCATGCGTTTCGCCTGCTAGTCAGATTGAGATTTGAAACAACGACCCCAACCAACAATCAGATGGGACCGTACGACATAAACAATCCGTCATTGCGGAGGCGCACGCTACGGCCCGATGACGTTTATACCTGATCGATCAGGTTCGGGATTGAGCAATGAACCGGGAACGCCATCAGGTGGTGGGGCAGATCTCGGTCGAGATAGACCAGGACGGATTGTTGACAACGGAGTCGCACGTTGCGCGCACGCTCTTGCCTTCAAACTTCATGCATACCGTCTCGCCAATGGGAATGTTCTGGCCAGCATAGCGGCACGAGCAAATCCTGGCTGTGATGGGCTGTTGAGGTAGCTGTTGGGATGGCCAGGGTGCGCGGCTCATATTTTCTGAGCTCTGCTGGGCGTTGGCTGCAAAAGGCGCGCTCAAATAGAAAACGGCCAACATTGCATTGGACAAAATTCGGATATGCGTAATTCGATTTGGCATCGTCGCGTCTCCGTATCCCGGGAGCATCGCCAAGATGGCATACAGCGCCCGATCTGGAAGTCTAACCGGTCATGCTTGCATATGAGACCAATTATAGATGCGTGGAGACGTATGTTTCAAGCTCAATCACTGAAACGGCAATTTGTTCGACTTCAACACTTCAACCCAGGTCGGGTCAGCGTCATCACATTTCTGGTCGTTGTATGAGCGGCGAACAATGTAACATCGTGCTCATCAATGCAGATGGCCCTGCGAAGCCATCTGCTGAATGGTGATTGATTAACTGGAGACGTCCGATGAACGGGATCGACTACATTGCTCAAATCCTGAAGCAAGAAGGCGTCGAATGGATCTCATGTTTTCCGAGCAACCCGTTGATTTCGGCGGCCGCGAAGGTTGGCATTCGCCCGATCGCGTTTCGACACGAGCGCGGCGCCGTCATGGCAGCTGACGGTTTTAGCCGCATCAGTGACCGACAGCGGTTTGGCGTGGTTGCGGTGCAGGCTCAGGCCGGTGCGGAAAACGCGATGGGTGGTCTGGCGCAAGCGTTTGCGGACAATATTCCAGTGCTCGTCTTTCTTGGCGGCAACAGCTTGGACCGTATGTCGGTTCGTCCAAATTTCAGTGCGGCGCAGAAATATCAAGATTGGGCGAAACAGGTTGAGACGATCTATACGCCGGGCCAAGTTGGCGATGTCATGCGGCGCGCTTTTCACGGGTTGCGCAATGGTACGCCGGGACCTGTTGTTGTCGAACTGACCGTTGATGTTTGCGCGCAAGACGTGCCCGAGGCAGCGCAGACTTATCGTTCTCCGAAGCTGACGCGGCAGGTTCCTGAGAGCACGGCAATTCATGATGCGACGACGGCTCTGATTGCGGCCAAGAAGCCAATGATCTGGGCGGGAGCCGGCGTCTTATTTGCGGGGGCAACGAATGCTTTGCGCGAATTGGCGGAGCTCACCGCGTGTCCGGTGTTCTGCACCATGCCCGGTAAATCGGCATTGGATGAGCGTCACCCACTCAGTCTCGGTGCTGGTAGTGGCGCGACGACGTTGGCAGCACATGAATGGCTTGGCGGCTGCGATGTGCTGCTGGCGCTTGGCACCAGCTTGACGCGCACACCTTACGGGCAATCGATACCATCGGGCAAAGCCATCATCCACAACACCGTCAATCCCGATGACATCAATAAGGACGAGATGGTTGATGTTGCGCTGGTCGGCGACACTCACCTGACCATTGAGGCGCTGATCGAGGAGATCAAGTCCCAGACCGGCGGCAAAGGTTTTGGGGATCGCGCCGCTGTGGAGGCTGAAGTTGCGGCGACCAAATCGCGTTGGATGGAAGAGTGGTCGCCGGTGCTGACTTCCAATGAAGAGCCGATCAGTTACTACCGGGTGATTCACGAGATCAACGAGAACCTCGATCTCGAAAACAGTATCGTGACGCACGACGCGGGAGCACCGCGCGACTCGATCGTGCCATTTCATATTGCGACGGCACCGCACAGTTACATCGGCTGGGGCAAGACCACGCATCTCGGCTTTGGCATTCCTTTGATGATCGGCGCGAAGATGGCTGAGCCTGATAAGTTTTGTCTCAACCTGATGGGCGATGGTGCGTTTGGCATGTCGGGTACGGATATCGAAACGGCTGTCCGGTCCGGCGCCGCGATCACGACGGTGCTACTCAACAACAGTGCGATGGCGACGTATTCCGGGCCGACGCAAGGTGCGATTGGTGAAGAGGCGCGCAGCGTTTACGGCGTCTCGCGGATGCAAGGTGATTACGCGAAGATTGCCGAAGGCATGGGCGCGGTTGGCATCAAGGTGAGCAAGGTCAGCGAGGTTGGCCCGGCACTGAAGGAGGCGCAGCGGCTCAATGCCGAGGGGAAAACTGTCTTGATTGATATTCTCGCAAACGTTGAGGATCGCCGTTCGAAGTTTTGATCGACGCCGATGCGTTGTGCCTAAAGCACGTCGCGTGTTGAGGGGGAGCCTCCCCCCGCCCCCATCATGGTCGCCATCGGTCACGGCCCCTTAATGGGCGAGATGTGAAGGGCGCAGGGATAAGCGTTTTGGGTGGGTTGGTCTGCTGCCCCTCACCCCAACTGGATGACGATGTTGCCGCCGGCGTCGAGCGTGGCGGTGGCGGCGGGAGGGACGACGCAGGTGGCGTCATACTCTTCGATGATGCATGGGCCAGTTTGCGCAGAGCTAAGGTCTGAGCGGCGCAGGATTGGGGTTTCGTGCCAACCGTGCTCGCGACCGAAATAGACTTTGCGAGGCGGACCCGGCTCTGGCTCTGGGCGACTTGGAATGACCCGATCGGGCACACCGCCGGTGTCGCGCATGCCAATACCAAGCGCCTGGATCGAGACGAGTTCAACTGGTTCCTCCGGCCCGGCGCGATGGCCGTACATCCGTTCGTGTTCGGCGCCGAAAGCTTCCGCAAGGCCTTCCAGGTAAGCTGCATCGATCGGGCCGTCGGGGGCTTGGACAACGAGATCGAAGCTCTGGCCTTTGTAGTGCAACGCGACAGAGCGGCGGACGTGCATGGCATCAGGCCCGAGCCCGTCGGCTGCCAGTTGAGAGCGGGCCTGGGCTTCGAGTTTGGCCCAGGCAGCTTCGATCTCGGCTGGATCGGCTTCGGATGTGACACGTCGCAGCGTCCGCGAATAGTGGTGCTCGAGGTCGGCGTAGAGCAGGCCGAACGATGAGAAGAGCCCTGGCGATGGCGGCACGACGACGCGCTGCATGCCTAAGGTGGCGGCCATCTCGCAGGCGAACAACGGTCCGTTGCCGCCGAACGCAAACAACGTGAACTCGCGCGGGTCGCGACCGCGTTCGCTGGAGACGGCGCGGATCGCCCGGATCATGTTTGATGCTGCGATGCGGAAGGCACCGTGGGCTGCATCTTCGAGTGACAGTTTTAAGGGTTCGGCAACCTGGGCTTTGAAGGCTGTGCGGGCGCGTTCGGCATCGAGTTTGAGGGCACCGCCAACGAGATGCTGAGGATTGAGTATGCCAAGCACGATATTGGCGTCTGTCACCGTAACAGTTTCTCCGCCGTTGCCGTAGCAAACCGGGCCTGGTATAGCGCCTGCCGAATGCGGACCAACCTGCATCGCACCACCGCCGTCGATCTGTACCAGTGAGCCACCGCCGGCTCCGACTTCGGCCAAGTCAATCGCTGGAACTTTCAGCGTGTAGCCGGCGCCTGATAGCAGCCGCGAGCCGATCATGATGCCGGCGCCGACGGCGTATTCCTGCGCGCGCATGACACTGCCATTTTCGACCATGGAAGCCTTGGCCGTTGTGCCGCCCATGTCGAAGGTGATGATCTTGTCGAGGTTCTTGGTGTTGGCAATTGCCTGTGCGCCGATAACACCACCGGCAGGACCGGACTCGATGATATTGATCGGTCGGTCGGCGGCGGCGCGGTCGGTTGTCAGGCCACCATTGGATTGCATCAGCAAGAGTGGCGCGGGCGTATCAGCATTTTCGAGCCCGACGCGAAGGGCCTTCAGGTATGTCGCGACAATCGGCATAACGTAGGCGTTGATAACCGTTGTCGAGGTACGTTCGTACTCTTTGATCTCGGGCAGCACTTCGTAGGAAATACAATTGATCAAGTCGGGCGCTATTTCTTCGATGGCAGCCTTGATCATCAGCTCGTGCGCAGGGTTGGTGAACGCGTTGATCAGGCAGACAGCGATTGCCTCGACCTTCTCGTCAACAAGGGCCCGGACCTGCGCGCGCGCATCATCCATGTCGAGCGGCGTCTCGATTTCCCCGGATGCGCGGATACGCTCTTTGACTGTGCGGCGCAGGTAACGCTCGACCAACGGCGGCGGCTTTTGCCAAGCCATGTCGTAGAGCCGGGGCATGCGCAGAGTGCGCAACTCAAGGACATCTCGGAAACCGGCCGTTGTGATGAGGCCGACGCGGGCGCCCTTGCCTTCGAGGATTGCGTTGGAGGCAACAGTGGTGCCGTGGCGGATTTCGTCGATGCCCGTGCCAGTGAGACCAGTGCCGGCGAACACGTCGGCCAGACCGTCGACGATCGCCGTGGCGTAGTCGCCTGTGCTGGATGGGATCTTCTTGGTGTGCAGCGTGCCATCGTCGCCAAGCAGCACGATGTCGGTGAACGTCCCGCCGATATCGACACCGACGCGGAAGCGGTTTTCAGTTGTCATGATGTTTCTCGCACTTCCACTGCTTCAGTTGTTGGCGAGCTTTTCGTCGGGCTCTGGCCACGTTGGACAGTTGGTACCTTTGACCAATTGCGTTTATTACGAATTTCTTCGCGCCGCTGAGAGGTCGCCGCTGCATCGATAGTCCAGGTTTCCGTGTCCATCACGACACCGTAGTCGGCGACGGCCTTTTCGGCGGATAGAAACTCGTTGCGGACGTCACGCATAACAGCTGCCGGTTCGCGTTCGAGAGGGTCGCCCCAACCGCCGCCGCCAGCATGGATATGGCGAAACACATCCCCCTTGCGGAACATCATGGTTGGCTTTGAATGCAGTGGCTCTGCTTTGTCGCCCAGATGTGGGTTCGACCAGTTCTCGGACGGTGCGCCAGGGCTACCGCCGTAAAGGCCGAACGGCTGCACAGTATGACGATCAGCCCGGACCTGCAGCGTTGCCTCATCGGCTTCGAGGCGATAGTCGCGATGGAACGGTACGCCGCCGCGATAGAGGCCGGCACCAGCCCGGTCAGGCATGAACTCATAGGCCAGGATCGAGATTGGTTGTTCGGCTTCCGTCACTTCAACGGACGGCAGCGCCATGTTGGCGAACATATGACTGTTGCCATCGAGACCATCCGCCCAGGGCCGGGCGCCCCACGAACCGCAAGTGAAGTCGACATAGACGAACGGGTTGCGGTCGGCATCGTAACCACCGACCGATATGCCGGTGTTACCGCCGTCACCCGCCGCTTTGACTTTGTCAGGCAGCATCATTGCGAGTGCTCCGAACATACAGTCGACCATGCGGAAGCCAGTGAGACCGCGGGCGGCGCAGGCGGCTGGCAGCTCACCGTTGCCGACTGTCCCGGGCGGGCAAACGACTTCAATGGCGCGGAATACGCCTTCATTATTTGGAATGTTCTGTGGCAGTACGGAACGGATGCCGGTGTAGGACGCGGATTTGGTGTAGGAAAGCGTGTTGTTGATCGCACCGCGAACCTGAGGCGCGGTGCCCGTCCAGTCGACCATCATGCTGTCGCCGGTTTTGCGGATCGTCACGA
Source organism: uncultured Hyphomicrobiaceae bacterium (assembly GCA_905480435.1). Classification (GTDB taxonomy): domain Bacteria; phylum Pseudomonadota; class Alphaproteobacteria; order Rhizobiales; family Hyphomicrobiaceae; genus CAJQQK01. Next base: position 20,226 of record CAJQQK010000291.1, read on the forward strand.
ACAAGCGGATCGGTTGATCGATGTCGATGCCATCATCATCAATCCAATCCTCAAAGCTCCACTCGCCGTCAGGCAACTCTTTGAGTGCCGCACGCGTGAGCCGCTCGGCGTAGTCGATCGTCTCGTTGAGCATCGCCTTGGTCATCTCAGGGCCATATCGATCGACCAGTTCGGCGAATTGCTTTTCGGCGATATGACAGGCTGCAAGCTGTGCGCGGAGATCACCCTGTACCATGACCGGCACGCGGACGTTCTTTTCGATGAAGGTCATGATCGTATCGTTGAGCTTGCCGGCATCATAGAGCTTCATCGGGGCGATGCGCAGGCCTTCGGCGTAAATCTCGGTCGAGTCCGATGCGTTCGAACCTGCGACGCGGCCGCCAACATCGGTGTGATGGCAAACGGTACAAGCAAACGCGAGGCGCTCGCCTTTGTGGAACAACGGCTGCATGACGAAGATGTCGGGCAGATGCATGCCGCCATCGAACGGGTCGTTCATGATGAAGACATCGCCCTCGTTAATGTTGCCCTCGAAGTGGCGCATGATCGACGCCATCGCGGTTGGCGTCGAGCCAAGATGGCCGGGCAATGTCAGGCCTTGGGCCGCCAGCCGGCCGGCGCCGTCGGCGAAGCCGGTTGAATAATCCATGTTGTCTTTGAGAACGGCTGAATAGGTGGTGCGGAACACCGTTAGCGCCATCTCATCTGCAATCGAGAAGATCGCGTTCTTGAACAGCTCGAATGTTATCGGGTCGATCTTTTGATCAATCATGCGGGGATGAACCTGTTGGCTGGGACCTAAGAGGAAGAGAATGTTTTAGTTTGGTTTGATATCGCCTTCGGCGCGCAGCATTCGGGTTGCGGCGCGGACGGCCTCAGCGGTTTGTTCGATATCTGCGTCGGTATGAGAAGATGAAACAATGCCACCTGGTTTGCCAGCGATATCGACGCCGTGAACCATTAGTGCGAGGCGCAGCTTCTCGGCAACCGGGGATTTAACTTTAAGGACCGAATGGCCGACAGCGCGCGCGTCAAAGTTGAGCGGGTCAACCTGGATGCCGTCCGGATTGACGAAGAAGTAAAAGCCGGAGAACTCGCCGTAACTGGCCCACGGCACGCCTTCCTCGACGAAGACGTTATTGCAAAGCTGCCGCAGCTTTCCGGCCTGGGTTGTTGCCTGCGCATTGGCATCACTGGAATTGATGATGCTCAGCGCGGCGATGCCGGCTGCAGCCGACATCGGGTTTGCGTTGTAGGTGCCTTGATGGCCGATTTTCTCAAAACCTTTTTCAGCAGCGATGTCAAAGTCAAGATGTTCGAGAATGTCAGCGCGACCGACGATGGCGCCGCCGGGCAAACCACCAGCGAGAATTTTTGCAAGACTGGTCAGATCTGGGGTGACGCCGAAATGTGCCTGGGCGCCTCCGCGTGACACGCGAAAGCCGGTGACGACCTCGTCAAAAATCAGCACGATGCCGAGACGGGTCGTGAGCTCGCGCAGTTCCGATAGTAGGTCCGGGTCGATCGGCAGTTGACCGAAGCTTGCGCCGGTCGGCTCGAGGATGATGGCCGCGATATCGTTATCGCTTTCGAGGATGCGGCGGGTTTCGGCGATGTCATCGGACGGCGCGAGAATTGTGTTGGCTGCGATATCTGCGAGGACGCCCGGCGTCGGGGTGCCGTCGAAATGATTGCTGACGCCGAACGCGACGTGGTCATGCCAGCCATGGAAGTGTGATGTGAAGCGGACAACCTTTGCGCGCCCGGTATGAGCACGCGCCAGACGCAACGCCATCAGATTGGCCTCGGTGCCTGAAGAGGTGAAGCGGACCGTTTCGGCTGACGGGATCATGTCTCGAACGAGATTACCCCAGGTGATTTCCGGCGCATGACAAGCGCCAAAGTGCGTGCCACGCAGGGCTTGCGCCTGAAGTGCTTCAGCGACTTCAGGACGGCCATGGCCAAGCAACAAGGCGCCGTGGCCACCGTAGTAGTCGATGTATTCGTTGCCATCGACATCCCATTTGCGGCCGGCTGCGGCGCGGTCAACGTAAATCGCGTAAGGCAGTGTACGGCGCGAGTCGTGCGTGATCCCGCTTGGGAATACGGCACCAGCCTCTTGTGCAAGCGCTGCTGAGCCAGCGGTCTTTGCCTGATAGGCGGTGACCACTTGGGAATTGGTCAATATCGATGTGGTCACGTGCTCTTCTCCATCTTGTCCCGCTCCATCTCAACCCGAATTGTCCCGCTCCATCTCAACCCGAACGTATCATCTTTACTGGCGTCTGTGCTGGCGCATTTACAGGTGTCTACCCGTGCTGATTATTCCAGTTGGAACGCATCCCAAAGCTTTTCGCCAGCAAGGCAATCGTAGGTCTTTGGAGCTGACTTAAATTGCACCTTGTGGACCAATGGCTGCGGCTTGCGACGAGTTGCAATTTCGTTGATCAGTTTGCGCCGGATGGCTGTCGTGAATTCCTGTCGATCAGATACCGGCATCGTGAACGCACCGTTGCCGCCGATCACACAGTCTTCGTAGTAGCGATCAATATCCGGCACCGAGAAGAAACTGGAAATATGATGCGGACGGTCAATTACGAACGGCAAACCGTTGATCACGACGCCTTGGCGCACAACGTCTGCCTGCGCGATGGCAACCGGTTCGCCAATGTTGTTGGGCCCGTCGCCTGAGATGTCAATGACTTGGCGCAGGCTTGTGATGCGGTTGTGTTTGATCATGAGCGCTGCAACCCGGAGGGCTGCTGAAATAGATGTCCGCCGCGCGACCGCGATCGGTTGTCGGGCCAGCTCAGCTGCGACAGCATCGGCCTCGGCTTGCGAACTGATCATACGCCAAGGCAGTGTGATTGATTGGAAGTCCGGATCGCCCCATTCCATGTACGCGATCGCGATGCGGCCGTTTGGCCCGGATTTTATGGCCCGCACGACATCACGGTGGCGCAATGCATTAATGTAGCCGTCGCGCTGCAGGCGCTGTTCTTTGCGGTCCATCGAATGCGATACGTCGACGGCCAGGACGAGCTCCAGATCAACCTGGATTGTCGGAACTTGGGCGCTGGCATAGCCTGGCAGGCACAACGCCAGAATGAGCGCGATGCATCGCAGACGAAGCGTCAATTTCATATCGGTTCCAGGAGAGGTGGGACGGCTGACCAGAACCAATGTAGCAGCCAGAAAGCGGAGCGCACGGCAAAAATGATCGCCATGGCAATTTTGGCGATTGTACTGCTGTGAGGGCTCTGATCAAGTGGTCACACCGCAATGCCGACGCATGCCAAGGAACCGCCTGATGCCTAATCCAACTCCGTTGTTCTCATCAGAGGAATACATCCGGCGGCTTGCGCTCGTCCGGAACGCTATGGCGGACCGAAGCATCGACGCGCTGTTCCTTGAGGACCCTTCCAATATGGCCTGGCTGACTGGGTATGATGGCTGGTCGTTCTATGTACATCAGGGCGTCATTATTCTGCACGATCAGGCGCCGATCTGGTGGGGACGATCAATGGACGCCAACGGCGCCGTTCGCACTGTCTGGATGGATGACGCGCGCGTGGTCGCTTACCCTGACAAATACGTACAATCAACCGAGTTTCATCCGATGCAGCACCTCGCGGCATATTTCCGAGATCTGGGTCTCAGCAACCGGCGGATTGGGCTTGAGCTCGACAATTATTATTTTTCGGCCAAGGCCTATCTTACGCTGCGGCAGGAACTGCCTGACGCGGAGCTCTTGGACGCAACGGCATTGGTTAACTGGCAGCGGACCATCAAATCTGATGAAGAGCTTGTCTTCATGCGCAAGGCGGCGCGGATCTCCGAGAAGGTTGTCGATGGCATTGTCGAGCGGATTGAGCCGGGCCTCAGGAAGAACGAGCTGGTCGCCGAAATCTATGCCGATACTGTCCGGGGTGTCGGCGACGATTGGGGCGACTATCCTGCATTCGTGCCGCTGCTGCCAAGTGGCACCGATGCGTCAGCGCCGCATCTGACCTGGGATGGGCGACCGTTCGAGCGCGATACGGCAACGTTCTTTGAAATCTCTGGCTGCTACCGGCGTTATCATGCGCCGCTCTGTCGGACTGTTTTCCTTGGCAAGCCACCGCAATATCTACGCGATGCCGAAGCGGCGCTTGTCGAAGGGCTCGAAGCTGGGCTGGATGCCGCGCGCGCTGGCAATACGGCTGCTGACATAGCGCGTGCGCTTGCAACCCCACTTGAAGCTGCTGGCATTGAGCGCGGTGCCCGGGCCGGTTATCCAATCGGGATCTCCTATCCACCAGATTGGGGCGAGCGCACCATTTCAATACGCGAACAAGATAACACTGTGCTAGAGGCGGGCATGACCTTTCATTTCATGCCCGGATTGTGGATGAAGGATTGGGGAATGGAAATCACCGAGACCATATTGATCCAGCCTAACGGCCCGGCGGAATGCCTCTGCGATCGACCACGGATGCTATACGTAAAGGACTGACAACAACATGACCGACAACGCTGCCGCACTCGATCAGAGCAAGGCGATACTTGGTGATCTGATCGCCTTCCCGACAGTATCGGCAGATAGCAATCTGGATCTAATCGCTTATGCGGCTGAACGTCTGGAAGACTGCGGCGCTGACATCGAGTTCAGCCATGATCCGAGCGGCAGCAAGGCCAATCTGTTTGCAACCATAGGCCCAGATGAGGGCGGTGGCATCGTGCTTTCCGGGCATACTGATGTAGTGCCAGCCAATCCGGATGAATGGACGGCTTCCCCGTACGAGATGCGTGATGATGGTGAGCGCCTGTTTGGGCGCGGTGCTTGTGACATGAAAGGATTTGTTGCAGCAGCACTCGCGCTGGCACCACGCTACGCCAAGCTCAACCTGAAGAAGCCGGTGCACTTTGCATTCACCTACGAAGAAGAGACCGGCTGCCTCGGTGCCCAGCAATTGGTCGCTGAATTGGCCGACCGCGAAACCCGGCCCGCCGTGGTTATCGTCGGTGAGCCAACCGAGATGCGGATTATCGAAGGCCACAAGGGTTGCTATGAATACGCGACGCATTTTACTGGCCTTGAAGGCCATGGTTCGGGGCCAGATCGTGGCGTAAACGCTGTGCACTACGCGGTGCGCTACATCACGCGCCTGCTTGAGCTTGGCGCTGAGTTGCAGAAGTCATCACCGACAGGCAGCCGCTTCGAGCCGCCGTGGACAACGGTGCAGGTTGGGCAGATCAATGGTGGCATTGCGCGCAATGTGATCCCCGGCAACTGTGTTGTCGACTGGGAGATGCGTCCAGTTCGCGAAGCCGATGCCGATCATGTCAAATCCGAGCTGCAAGCCTATTGCCGCGATGACTTGTTGCCAGCAATGCGTGCAATTGCGCCCGATGCGGATATACGAACCGACATCATCGCTGAGATTTGCGGCTTTGAGCCGATGTCAGAAAACGCGGCACGCGACCTCGTCGCCGAGTTGACCGGCGCCAATGGTACGGATCTGGTTGCGTTCGGCACCGAAGCCGGGTTGTTTCAGCAGCTCGGCATTGCGACCGTGATCTGCGGCCCAGGCTCTATCGAGCAGGCACACAAGCCGGATGAGTTTGTTTCGATGGCGCAGCTGAGTATGTGTCTCGATATGCTCACTGGGCTGGAGAGGAAGCTGGTTGCGTAGGGACCGAATTATCACCTGCATGGCACGCGTATTGTTGCCGATAGATTGCCGGCGCCATAGGATACCCGGACGTGCTACTCGAACTATAACCACACGAACAAAAGGCCCGCTTCATGTCTGTCATTCTGGGTGAAGGCGACTACCGTTATCGTGTCGTCGAGGATTGGGCGAAGCTGCCGGACGGTTGGGAGTTTCGCGATGTCGGCGCTGTTGCGGTTGACAGCAAAGATCAAGTCTACGTCTTCAATCGCGGACCGCATCCGATGATCGTGTTTGATCGCGATGGTAATTTTCTGCGGGCCTGGGGCGAGGATTTGTTTGAGCGCGCGCATGGCCTGCACATCGGTCCTGACGACATGCTCTATTGCACCGATGACGGCAATCACTCCGTGCGCAAATGTACGCCTGACGGCAAGGTGCTGCTTGAACTTGGCATCCCCGGCAAGCCGACACCTTATATGGCTGGCGAACCGTTTCATCGCTGTACTCACACAGCACTGACGCCCGATGGCAGCATCTTCGTGTCGGATGGCTATGGCAATGCGCGCGTTCACAAATATTCGCCGGACGGCAAGCTCGTGAAATCGTGGGGTGAACCTGGCACGGATCCGGGACAGTTCAATATCGTGCATAATATCGTCGCCGACGAAGATGGCTGGGTTTACGTTGCGGATCGCGAAAACCACCGCGTGCAGGTGTTTAATAGCGACGGCAAATACGAAACGCAGTGGAACAACATGCACCGACCGTCAGGATTGTATATGCCGCGCGGACGCTGCCAGCATTGTTATATCGGTGAGCTTGGACCAGGTATGGCCGTCAACCAGCATATGCCAAACATCGGCCCACGGTTGAGCATCTATACGCACGAAGGCGAGCTCGTCGCGCGGCTTGGTTCCAAGGAAGGCGTTGGCAGCGAACCTGGCCGGTTTATGTCGCCACACGGCCTTGCGGTTGATTCACGCGGCGATATCTACGTTGGCGAGGTTTCGTATACCAATTGGCCGAGCAGTCATGGCGACCAGCCGATGCCGGATTACCTGCGCACGCTGCAAAAATTTGAAAAGATCGCATTACGGATGCCGACGATGTCCGGTTTACAATTCGGTATGACGAAGCCGTCATGCGCGGCGCCGTCCACACATTCATGAAGCGCCGCCTGTTAAGCGGGGTTGGCGTTCTTGGAATGTTGGCGATTGCCGTTACGATCGCGACACTGGCTTCCTTGCTGTGGCAAGGAGATCGATCGTGGGTGGTTGGCGCAATCGGTGCGGTCTTGTTTTTGTTTGTCGCAGTCTTTGGATCGATATGGCGATGTCGTCATGTCGAGATGCGGAACAAGCTCGCCGCGCTGCCGAGCAAACAAGCCGCTGTCACGTCGACTGGCGAGCGCATTGAGATTGAGACCGAAGCCGGCGCCACGTCTTTGCCGTGGACGACATTTTCCGAACTGTGGAAACTGGAGCGCTGTTGGCTGCTGTTTCTGGCGCACAATAATTTCATTACGCTGCCAACCGATGACGTAACCTCAGGCACGCTCGAAACCATCGAAGCCAGATTGCCGAAAACTTGTAAAATCAACTAGCGAGGCTCGCCACCTCTTCCACTGCGCGCCCCTCTATGCCATTGATCTGCGCGGAGTTGGCGCTGCTGGAGCACCGACCCCAACCGCCCTGGAGCACGTCTTTGATTATTCCGACAGATCTCGCATCGTTCCTGGCACTGGTTGAACAACATGGCAACGCGGTCTATTCGATCCTCTTTGCCTACGCCGTATCGCACAGCTTGCTGATCACGCTATTTGCAGGCTTTGTGGCCCATGCTGGTGCGTTGGCGTTCACGCCGTTGGTTGTCACATGTTGGATCGGCAGTTTCTTAGGCGACATAATCCGGTTCTGGATTGGGCGCCGCTATGGTGCCAGCTTGTTCGGCCGCTACCCCAAGCTGGAGCGCGCGATGAAAGTCGTCGTCCGATTGACCGACAATCATTATCTCTGGATGATCCTGGCGCACCGCTATCCGCACGGCATTCGCGGTGTCGCCGCCATTGCCTACGGTATGTCGAACCTCACGTGGGCACAGTTTCTGCCGATCAACCTGGTCGCTTCGGGCCTGTGGGCATTTATCGTCGTTTCGATTGGTTACAGTTTCGGGCAGCTTTCAGAGAAGGCGCTCAATAACGCGTCCTCTTGGGTCGGCATTGTCATGCTGGTCTCGTTCCTCGGACTCTCGTGGTTTCTGAGCCGAAGGCTGGAGAGCATGATTGAGCAAGAAGAACCGAGCAAGTGAAGCGATGAAGCTCTAAGGCCGATACGTAAACGAAGTTGGGCCGAGCAGTGGCGGCAGCAGCGGTTGTATCCGGTCAATCCAGCGGCAGAGTTTTGGGCGCGTCTCACGCGGGTCGATAAGATCATGGACAGAGAATGCTTCGGCACGCGGAAACGGTGAGCGCCCCGCTGCAAGTTGTTCCTCAAGCTGCTGGCGTTTCGCATCTGGATCTGCCGCGGCTGCGATCTCACGGTGAAACGCAATGGCAACGCCGCCTTCGACGGGCAGCGGGCCGGTTTCGGCTGACGGCCATGCCAGCACATATGGATCATAGCCATAGTGGGCAATCTGCGCGACGCCGAATGAACGCCGGATCATAATCGCAGCCCAAGGCACGCGACTCATCGCAGCTGTCAGCACCGTGCTGGCGCCAAGCCGGATCGTCGCGTCTTGCTCCGCCTTTGAGCCGATCATGAAGCCGGGCTCATCAACAAAACTGACGACGGGCAAGTGGAACGTATCGCACAGCTCAATGAAGCGGCGCGCCTTCTGAGAACCATCTGCCGTCATTGAGCCAGCAAGTTGACGGCTATCATTGGCCCAGATGCCGACTGGCTGTCCATTGAGACGCGCAAATCCTGTGATCTGGCCGCGTCCGTAGCCTTTGCCGAACTCAAAGAAGGATTTCTTGTCGACCACCATCTTGAGGAGGCGGCGCATATCAAACACTTTTCGGCGTTCGCGCGGGATGATCTCAAGCAGTGCTTCTTCGCGGCGATCAACCGGGTCATCGGTACTGGTGACGGGGGCCAGCTGATAGACATTGCCGGGCAGGTAGCTCAGGTATTCGCGGATCTGCTGGAAGGCCTCGACCTCATCTTCGCTGATGTTATCGACCGTGCCGTTCTTGCCGTGAACATCCGGACCGCCGAGCTCTTCCTTGGTCATATTTTCGCCTAGCGCGCGCTGCACGACGGCTGGGCCCGCAATCAGGATCTGCGCTGTTGAGCGCGACATCACCGAGAAATGCGATGAGACTAAGCGGGCAGCCGGCAAACCGGCGACAGCGCCTAATGCTGCGGATGCGACTGGTACGGTTGCGAGTGCTTCGGCGACAGAACGGAAGCGGGCTGGATCATAAACAGGTGCGCTGAGGTTCTTGCCCTTGGCGGAACCAACGCTGCCGCCAGCGCCTTCGTGGAGACGCACCAGGGGCACGCGATGTTTAACTGCCAACTGCTCGGTGTAGACGCTTTTGCGCAGGCCTGCCGGTGACGGTGATCCGCCCTTAAGGGTGAAATCCTCACCGCCAACGACGCACGTCCGACCGTTGATTTTGCCGAAGCCGAGCACGAAATTGGCTGGCGAGAAGTCGTCGGGTTCGCCGTTGGAGGTTTCCTCTGATGCGCCGGCTGTGCCGCCAATCTCGTCGAATGAGCCATCATCCAACAGCACGTCAATGCGCTCGCGAATGGTTAGACGGCCCTTGGCATGATGTCGTTCTATCGCGGCCGCCCCGCCCTGCAACTTGGCTGCCTCACGCCGTCTGGCGATCTCGTCGACTTCAATCTTCCAACTCATTCGCATGGCCTCCGAAAGCGTTATTCGATGTTTCCTGTATGATGTCCTGGATGAGGCTTGCAGGCAACCGAGCCGGCAACTGGGAATGGGTGGTTCGCTGCAATCCCGCTACCAGCATAAGCGTCGCGACGGGAAATAGCCCCTTAGCAGGCTGTTGAAATTGGCCACGTGAGAGATCGCATTCCCTGCGGAGCGGTTTTTTGAGTGGTCACAGTGTCGGCGGCGTCCTCCCTGGGCCGTTCTATCTCAGGCGGTGGCGTTGGCGAAGATCCTGGGCAGGCGA
>CAJQQK010000292.1 GCA_905480435.1 uncultured Hyphomicrobiaceae bacterium
ACAAACATTGAGTCGGACCATGACCGCCCTGACGGGCTGTGGATAAGCGGCTTCGCCTTGCGTTCGCCCTGTGGGCTCACTTCAGCCGAAGCCGCCGAAATCGAGCACTGTTACACCACGCCCTGGGACGCGATCTTGAACAGCAACTCACAAAAGCTGGATTCCCACCTGACAAATCAGGATTGGACACCGGATTCAAAAGCCCAGTCATGTCATTTTACGCTCCAGGGACAAATCGATTAGAGCCCGAGTCTCACCTATTTTTGAAAAGGGGAACATCGACAGAGCAAATCCAACGCTATGGATTAGTGCCACATGAGATTTGGGCTATTAGCCAGAAGCCGGAAAAACCGTCTTCAGTAGGTTCGACCAGTTTTCATGGGGACGTGGATCAAATCACAGCAAAGCTCAGATTGATGACGTCTGGCAGGCATCCTGAACAGTTTGCAGTTGCCTGTAAGCTTGCTCGTGGGGGCATGAAGGAACTAGACATTCGTCATATTCTAGGATCATGCCTTGGTACGAGCGATAAGATGAAGAAGAAGATCAACGACACAATCGCTTCATTGAAGAATTACAAGCTGTTGTGACGCGAAAAGATGAAAGTGCTCCATGCGATAGTTATAGATTATTCGTTGCACTCTACATCAGTTGAATAACATGACGACAAAGGCGATTGGTTGAAGAAATTTCACTCTGGCAGTGAGCATCCTTTCAAAAACCAATCGCCTTTTCTATGAAAACACCAAAATCCGCATTTTCCTGACTACTAAATAGATCATCAGCAACCAATGCAAATGCAGGTGTTGCGATCTTTTTAGCTATGGAGGAGCAAATTCCCATGTTTGAATATTATGATCCAATGAAAAACTGGCGTAGCATTAAACCGCACATTGACAATCCAGCGGTGAAACAACAGTTGCATGATGATTTCAGCAAATATGTCGAAGGACGATTTGGCCGCTTTGGTATCGCTTACGAGCCTGATAAACGCGAATGGCCATTTGACTATGAATCTGTGGATTGGTGGTTAGATAGAGGACGTGGTCGTCCACCGGCATATCATAAATTGGTGAAACATGGCGCCTGTCACTGGTTGGTCAACACAGGCCTCATGTTAGCCCAGAGAGCCGTTCCACAGCGTACATGGCGTATCGTAACGTCAGACGCGCACAGCACCGTATGGGATTGCAAGCAGACGCTGTTCGATTTTAATTTTACAGCACTTGGGGTTGATCCTGACGATTGTTGGGATATGGCGATAACAGATGGGTATGTTCTTGATCCGGGTGAGTTGTTGGAGACTTTCATTGCAATTGATACTTAGCTCTTTGGATCAGCGTCATCAGCGTTATTGAATTCACTTGCGATGATGGACTGAGCGAACAGTGCAGTGGCGATAATTGCCTTGCCTTGAACGGCAATACGATTACCTTTGGAATCATCTTGCCAACCATCGAACGCTTAGCCAAGTCGGGAGAGCAAACTGTGCTTCGTAATCTGATATTGATTTGTGCGCTCCTTCTGGGCTCCTTTGCAATGACCACACTCGCTTCAGCAGCTTGCTATATTGACCAAAATGGCAAATCCAAATGTAAAACACCAGCTCCGCAATCAGGTGTGAACGTCTACAGCTTTGCATTGAAACCCGAGCAACATCAGCCTTCAGGCAAAACCAACAGGAAAAGACCAAAAAAAAAGATCAGAACCCAAAATAAATAAACCCGAACCTCGGCCATATGGCTAATCGCCCTCACTGATTGGTCCAGCTCCATTTTGATACCACCGTGTCCGCTATTCTGTAGGTTTCTCAGACGCGCCAATTTGCACGCGGTGATGCAGAAAGGACATGGCTGTTAGAGGTTGTTGACGAAGAGGGTGGTTCGACGGTTTGGGGTGAGCGGTTCGTGACAGATCAGGCAGCCTTAGATGAAGTGAAACACACCATTGTAACAGATGGCATGGCGATCTTCTTGTCCGATCCAGATGAGACCATGCACTGACAGTGGTTGCGAAGGTTATGGTCCAGTGCATCCACTACTGAATGGAGGCTCATTGATGATTTCCGCTTACAATTTGCTAAACGATTTGCCGGACGCCAAGATTGATGAAGTCACAACTGATCTAATGTCTGCACAGGGCATGAGGCTTAAGCGCATCGTATCCCACGGGCAAACATCTCCGGCCGATTTCTGGTACGATCAAAAAGAGGCTGAATGGGTAATGGTACTGTCGGGCAGCGCACGACTTGCTATTGAAGGTGAGACTGAAGAACGCGTACTTACCGTCGGGGATGCAGTGTTTTTGCCAGCACATTGTCGCCACCGCGTAGCTTGGACTGATCCCGAATGTCCGACAGTATGGCTAGCCTTGTTCGTCGACCAAAATCTCGATCCAATGATCCCAGCGTCGGTTTAACCTGAGTGGAATGATGAGTTCCTGAGTGACGCCTAATCCACTCTCGATAGTTTGACAGGCTTTATGCAAACGAACTGGTATTTACACGCAGTGCGGGAGGTGCATTCGCAGACATAGCTGCAACCTTTAAACGCTGGAGGCTTCTTGCCACATAGCTTGGCCTCACTGCGCTCGTACATCGATGCAACAGTGTTTGGTTGCTCATCTGACTGCTGTGCAGAGAAGTTAAATACACCGAAGAACAGCACTGCGATTATTGCGAGTAACGATGACATGGCGCGCGTCCTTCCTTCGTTGCCGAATGTTTATCGTATCAATAAATTCCGTTCAAAGAATGCCGGTAGTGTTTCGTGAGAGAGCAGCAGCGCTGTCAGTTGAAACTGTTACAGCTCCGACGTTCACACTGTGGAACTAGATGGTAAATTCGCGTTCAAGATTCTGTAGACACTTGCTCGACCAATACCGACCACTTTGGAAATCTCAGTTGCTCCCAAACCGTCTTGCTTCAGTGCAATTACATCACGTGCCTTTTGCTGAGCAGTTGGCTTCCTACCTTTTAATTTTCCGGCAGCTTTTGCCCGAGCAATTCCTTCACGCTGACGTTCCAGCATGATCTCGCGTTCGAATTGCGAAATTCCCCCAAGCACCGTCAATATTAGTCGTCCCGTCGGTGCGGACGTATCGATGCCGATATCCAAAATCCGAAGATGGACATCCTTGCAATCGAGAGTTTCAACCAGATGCCAGAGATCTTGTACTGAACGAGCCAGGCGATCCAACTTCGTAGCAACGAAGACGTCTCCTTCGCGGCAGAAATCCACTGACTTCATCAATTCTGGTCGTTTTGAAACTGACGAAACTTGTTCGCTGAATATTTTTTCGCAACCCAGACTGTTGAGTTGGTCAATCTGAGCATCGAGCCCGTTGACTTGTTCGATCGTGCTTGTCCGTGCATATCCAATAAGCAAAATGCGCTCCTGTCTCACATGGCTCATGATACCATTGAGAATGTGTCTCAAAAAGCAGAACCAACCCTAGTGAGTCAGTTTGACTCAACATGTGAGTGTCCCACGGAGGCAGGGTTTATTGAGACGATGGCACCAGCAGAAATCTGGCGTTAATCCGAATTCGCATTCCTCTTCATCATTGCTGCCATCTGTTTGGATATGGTAAATTGGGCTTGACGAGCATCAGGTTGCACTTTTTTGATCGCCCCATTTCGAAACTTTACGAAAAAATATCTCTGGTAATATTCAAGCCGCCGAAGCCCCTTTTCTGTGAAAATAAACTCTCGCAGCTTTGTTTCATCATCTACTTGGACGCCTTCATACCGAAGGGCGCTAATGAAGCTATGCGGTAGTACCTCTTCTAGATCGTCCGATTGAAAAATTTGATCTGGAATATTGTGTATGGTTATTAATTCGATCTGATCCCGCATGTGCTTGTGTATTTGGACGCGTAGATCGCGTCGTTCGTCTGGACTTAGCTCAGATTGCGCTTGGCTGAATTCTGTGAAAACCTTCTTCGTTAAACCTTGCGTTTGAGCGGATCGC
>CAJQQK010000293.1 GCA_905480435.1 uncultured Hyphomicrobiaceae bacterium
TTGTCCTTGACGGCCGCGAGCACGACGGCAGGCTTGAACCGCGGCGGGGCGAGCACCAACATACTAATCCTGAGTAGCGCTTGATGTCATTGACAACTCTTGGTGGCAAAAAATTACCCACTCAAAACGTCGGGGAGCCGCCTTAAAACGCCCAGGCTTCAGGCGATTTAAGGCTCCTATTAAACGCGACGTGCTTTACTCAACCGCTCTGGTATGAAGCCTATTGTCCGCTCTTCATGCCAGAGCAGCCTAGATCCGAAATGGCTATCTGGGTAATTTCCGTCAACGGACAACCAATTTGCCACCGGTCATCGCCTGTGGCACGCCGGTTGTGCCTGGAAATGTAATCGGTAGTCCCAACTTACTGCGAACACCGAGATAGGCCCAGGCTTCCGCCTCAACAGCGTCGCCATCAAAGCCAGCCGCCTCGGCTGTTAGCACGTCAGCGCCAAGCCGTTTTCCCAGCCCGGCCATGATTGTTGGATTGTGGCGACCACCTCCACAAACCATCCAACGACGGGGCTTCTCCGCCGCATGTTGAGCGGATACAGCAACCGCCTCGACCGTGAACGCGGCTAAAGTTGCAGCCCCATCTTCCAGCACAAGCGTAGACAATCGCCCGGCCGCAAAATGATTGCGATCGAGTGACTTGGGTGGTGGCGCTGTAAAATACGCATCGCCCATGAGCTCCGCTAGAACAGCATCATTCACCGTGCCAGCGCCAGAATAGCAACCGTTCTCATCACATCCATCACCGGTTCGTGCAAACACGAAATCATCGAGCAATGCGTTGCCAGGTCCCGTGTCAAACGCTGTCAGGCCGCCATCACTGTCAATGAACGTCACATTCGCAACGCCACCAATGTTGAGCACGGCAATCGGCCCGCTATCCAACTTGGCGGCCATCGCGCGATGGTACGCTGGCGCCAATGGCGCGCCCTGACCGCCCGCCGCAACATCGGTGGCGCGCAAATCATAAATCACATCTGTCCCAACAAGCGCCGCCAACTGAGGCCCACAACCAATCTGCACGGTCAGCCGTTGCTCAGGCCGATGCAGAACTGTTTGTCCATGAAAACTGATCAGATCGATATCTGCTGCCGACAGACGAAGATCGCGCAAGAACCCCAACACGGCCGTTGCATTGTGCTCAGTAAGCTCTTGTTCAACGTCAGCAAGGCAGCCCGGTCGCTCATCTCGCGACTTCATCACCACAGCATCCGCAAGCGCCTGCCGCAGACGCTCTCGAAATATTTCATCATAAGAAACGCTGGCAAACGCCTGCCGTTCAATGACATTGCGACCATCTGTTGCGATCAACGCCATGTCGACGCCATCCATCGACGTGCCGCTCATTAATCCGATTGCGCGCAGTGACTTGCCCATTGGTCCCTTCCTGTGCATGGTCCGCGCCGGTCCACCATGTCAAAATGCCTAGAACGCGCCGAGAACACTTTGGCATAATGCCCCAACATCCATCGAAACCTAAATACGCCGACTGAGACCGCCATGTCAGACATCGATTTCATACCCAAATCCGACTTCCTCCACACTATGATCGAGCGCGGCTATGTCCACCAGTGCTCAGATTTTACGAGCTTGGATGAAAGGGCGGCCAAGGGCGAGCTGACCACTTACGTCGGCTACGATTGCACCGCACCATCACTCCATATCGGTTCGCTGATTTCGATCATGATGCTGCATTGGCTGCAACGAACCGGCAATAAACCGATAACCCTGATGGGTGGCGGAACGACCCAGGTCGGCGACCCCTCCGGCAAAGACGAAACCCGCCAGCTGCGCCCCGTCGAGGAGATCGAGGCCAATAAAAACGGCATTCAAACGGTATTCTCGAAACTCATCAGCTTCGGTGACGGTGCGACAGATGCCGTCATAGTCGACAACGCCGAATGGCTGGCCAAGCTCAACTACATCGAATTCCTGAGAGATGTCGGGCGGCATTTTTCGGTTAATCGCATGCTGACGATGGACTCCGCACGCCTACGTCTCGACCGTGAGCAGGAGCTTTCGTTTATCGAATTCAACTACATGCTGCTGCAATCATATGACTTTGTCGAACTAGCAAAACGCTACGGTTGCACCACCCAGATGGGCGGTTCCGATCAGTGGGGTAACATCGTAATGGGCATGGACCTTGGCCGGCGAATGGGCACCCAGCAGCTATATGGTCTGACGTGCCCTCTTTTGACCACCGCATCTGGCGCCAAGATGGGCAAAACCGCGTCGGGCGCCGTCTGGCTCAACGCCGAACAGCTGTCGCCTTACGACTACTGGCAATACTGGCGCAACACAGAAGACGCCGATGTTGAAAAGTTCTTGAGACTGTTCACCACGCTGCCGCTCGACGAAGTTGCCAAGCTTGGTCAGTTGCAAGGTGCTGAAATCAACGAAGCCAAGAAAGTGCTCGCCACGGAAGCAACCGCTTTGGTGCATAATCGTGAGGCTGCCGAGCAAGCAGCAGGCACCGCCGAACAGGCCTTCGAGCAAGGTGCAGCTGCTGCCGGCCTGCCAACGGTATCGGTTGGCGGCGCTGATCTCGAAGCCGGTATCGGCGTGCTGGCCGCATTCGTGACCGCAGGCTTAGCGGCATCAAACGGTGAAGCCCGCCGGCTCATCAAAGGAGGTGCCTTGCGCATCAACGACCAAGTCGTCAATGATGAGAAGGCAACACTCAATGCCGGCGCATTGAACGGCGATGGCGTTATAAAACTGTCGATGGGCAAGAAGAAGCACGTGCTGCTGCGACCGGACGCATAAAGCACCGCTCAGTTGCCGTCACCAAATACACCTTTACGCCAGTTCCCGCGTTTCGCACCCGATCCACCACCCCGTGATGCCCCAGGAGCTGGCCGAGTCGGCTTCGTTACCTTCAGTGACGGGTTCGATATTTGAAATATTTCACGGAAGATCCCGGGTGCCATCATTGAAAGTGGATTGACCAACATCTCCGGCTGCGACATGGGGCCACGAACGGCGAACTTCATACCGAGCACGCCCTCACCATTGGGACCCGCCAGGATCTGTCCAAGCCCCGGAATAACACCCAACGCACCATTGAGGCCCTGCAGGGGAACGTAGGTTCCTGACAAATCGATCTGACGCGCGCCAAAATCAGCTTTTCCCTCGATCGTTGCGCCAACGACAGGTCCACGCAATTCAGCGCCTTGCAAAATGAACTGCCCATTGCCAACAAAGAATGGTACCCGCATCCAATCAAACGGCAGTGCCTGGCCTTGCTGTTGAGCGCGCCTTCGGGCGGCCCGTCGGCGCCGAATACCACTCCGTGGAGCACTTGCCAGCTCGCCGACAACTTGATCCCCCAAAATCTTAAAGTCACGCACCAGTAGGACGCCAGATTTGTCAGCAGCCCCTTGACCATCCAGGTTTACGACCAACTCAAGCCGACCATTCTGAACGTTCGGATAGAACCCGACCAGACGAAATGCCTTCCCCGCATCATTGCTGAATGCGTGCAATTCACGGCGCTGCCCGACGCCACGCACAACCGCTGCCTTGAGCAGCCGATTATTCGCCAGTCGCCCTTCAAGCTTCAGCGATTGCATCTTGCCGGCCCGCTTCGACAGAGACATTCTCACATTGGTCAGTCTCGAGTTCCAAAATCCGATGACTGTCGCGATCTCGGCCTCCAGCTCGACACCCATTTGTTGCGCGGCGGGCACTTTGCGAGCCTTTGCTGCACGCCCCGCGCTAAATAGCGAACGAAACAACGAGCGCCCTTCGAACGTCTGCCCTTTCACGGCAACGTGCCAAATGCCTTTCTTGTGCAGTTTGCCGTTCATCTGCAGACGCGTGACACGATCGATCGAGAACAGCGGCAAATCAAAAGCACGCAGCTCATACTTTGCATCGAGCATTGCTCGCCCCTGGATGGCAATGCCATCACCGGCAACGCGCAAGTTATCCAGTAGCACTGGATATTTTTTTCCTGGCACAACATCAAACTCCAGCTGCGTCGGACGTCCGGTCGGTTTCACCCAGGCCAAGCTTGATATTGCGATGGCAGCCTTCGTCGCGTTCGCGCGCACTCTTGCGCCAACACCACCGTCGGCCCGCGGGATCAAATTGACCTCAACATCAACGATTCCGCTCACAATATGATTGATCTTGATACCCAGTTTGTCTCGATCCGCTTCGTCGAGACTGGCCTGCAATCGCACTGGCGGTTGGTTCGCCAAAGGCGCATCCTTAATGTACTGCCAGGACAGTTTAGTTGCGACCCCGGCAATCAACATCTCGCCATCGGCATTGATCGAGTTTCGCGCCAGATCAAAATTTATTGCACCACCGCTCAGATCATGGCGACCCGCAACGTCCTTGATGCGCAGATCCTTGATCGCGACCTTGCCCGTCAAGTGAGGTACCAGATCGGAACCATCGTACAAAGGAAACGATGCACTCAAGGCGCCATCAACCCGGCCCGTTGCGCGCTTTTGCGCTGCATCAAATAATGCCGCCGGCATCTCTTTCGCCCAGGCGGATGAAGATACGATCGCCGCTCCGTCTCGCAATGCACCATTCAGCTTCAATTGCAGATCACCTGTCGGCCGATCAACAGACAACTGAGGAACAACAAACTTAACCTGCTTCAGTCCAATCGAACGCGAATTGCCAAGCTGCATATTTGCTGTGGGCACTGACACTTCCAACTGATCACCAGCCACTTGCACCAAGGCGCGCTTCGCCGCAATGGGAAGTCGATTGCGCGGTGACAGCAAGCGCAGATCATGACCTTTCAGGAGCAATGATTTTGACTGAAGTGCACCGCTAGGTCCCCACGTCAGATTGAATCGTCCATCAGACAGTTTGCCGTCGATAACGTTTGCTCTAATCCATTTTCGAGCACCTGGTGCCAACGTCGTAGGCCATAAGTATGGGAGCGCTTTCACCGACGATGATCCAAGCCGCCCCTCTAACTGATACAGGGCTCCATCATCACCAATCCGGCTCCCCTTCAGAAACAATTTGGCCCCGGCAACGGCGACGATTGCCTCTTCTATCGACAAACGTCCTTGTGCTGGAACGAACTGCCCAACCGCCGACCAACGCTTGATCCCTTGGCGCACACTGGCTCCGCGCTCACTTACGAAGTGGCCACGTTCCGCCTTGAGATCAAACGACCAAGCGCCTGCCGTCCGCCCCGGGGACTGAACTGGAGGCCGAGCTGAGGGCAGGGCTGGCGCAATACTTCCGGTCACCACCAATTCGTTTCCGCCTCCCCAACGGACCGTAGATGGCTCAATAGCAAAAACCGGGGATTGATCATCAAAGCGGACAACAATACGTCCATGATCCAACTGCAGCGGCGCGATACCTTTTGTTGCCGCAATATCAACCGAGCCGGCACCAACTTCGATCGTCATCGCGCCATCAACAACCGCACCTGTTTCCTTCAGGTTAAACATTGCTTCGGCTGAAAGCGAAACATCGAACCTCGCCAGATCACCAAACGCCGATGCGACCCGAGCAACCGCCGAAGACTGCAAATCACGAACCGATGTTCTGAGCACAATCTGTCGTGTCTTAGCCGACGCTTCTGCATGAAACGCCAGCACGACGTTCTGGCCTTGCGCCTCCACCACCGTGGTCAGCCCTGATACAATACTTCGATCTGCCAGGTGCTTGATATCAATATCACCACTCGGCACTCCCCAACGGCTCTGGCGACCACCATAGTCGAGCTCAATGAGCGCATTTCGCACACCAATTTTGTCCAACGATCGACCGGCTTCGGGGCCCGTCCGCATTTTTCCGAGCAGTCTGGCAAGAGTCCGTAACACTGTAATACTACCGGTCTTACTCTCCTCTGCCACACGCCCACGACTTGCCTCGTTTGTCTTTCCAGATGGCTGGGTAGCAGGCTGAGCCGCATTCGCGACCACTTGCTCTTGATTTGCTTTAGACGCTGGCTCTGCGACTTCGTTGGCATCATCAGCGCGAGCAAATGAAAGCGACAGCCCGTCAACGTCGGAATAAGCTAAACGCATCAGCGGTTTGATCAGAACAATACCGGTCGGAACAAATTGACCACGAAGCAATGCCGACCGATCAATCTCCATAGTGGCCAACGGGGCCTGAGCAACGATCGCATTGTTCTCATCTCGAACTCTGACGTCAGTTAGTCGGAAAGCTGCAGTTCGCTCTACCAGACTAAGTACAACATCACTGACATCAACTTTTAAACCGCCCAGTTTCTCGGCGATCTGGCGCTCAATGGCCGGTTTCAAATATGAAAGCGATACGGGGCCATTCGCCAAGCGAACATAGACAACGCCGATCCCGATCGCGGCCAGCAGCAAGACTGGCAGCAGACACAGTGCAAGCACCGCCACGACGCGGCGAAGTGGCCGTATCGTTTGCCAAGTCTTCTTTGTCCGTCGGCGCTTGCCGCTTGGAACGCCAGGAGCACGGTCGCCGGACACTGGTTGTCTATCGTTCACGGCCATGACTGTGGCAACATCCCATCATGAAATCTTCAGCCATCCGCCAACATCGGTCCAATCAACTATCGCATTCACCGACGTCAATCTCATAGGCTGTAGTCTACCGTGTTTGCAATCAAGACGACATTGGCCAATCATCGCAGCCATTGGAATAATCTCACGATCTACAGATGCCCCTCTTGAGCCATAGCGCGAAAGCGCATTTAACACTCGCGTTCAACCTCCCCACGTGGCATTTCGGAATCCATCAACAAGCCACAGCACAATCGAAGATGATCGCAATCAAGTCCAAAGAAAGGCGAACCGACTATGGTCGAAGAAGGCAAGAAAGCTCCAGATTTCAATCTTCCAGCTGACGGCGGCGATAAAATCAAATTGTCAGCCTTTAAAGGCGCGCCCGTAGTTGTCTATTTCTACCCAAAGGACAACACGCCAGGGTGTACCAAAGAAGCAATCGCGTTCACTGAGCTACTGCCAGAATTCGAAAAAGTGAACACAACCATCATCGGTATTTCTCCAGACAGCGTTGCAGCTCACGACAAATTCATCGCCAAGCACAGCTTGGGTGTTCGTCTTGCGGCTGATGAGGAACGTAAGACGGTGGAAAAATATAACGTCTGGGTCGAGAAATCCATGTACGGAAAGAAATACATGGGCGTCGAGCGCTCAACATTTTTGGTCGATGCCGGTGGCAAAATTGCTCGCATCTGGCGCAAGGTGAAAGTTCCAGGCCACGCAGAAGCCGTCTTGGATGTCGTAAGAGAACTGGAGTGATATGTGAACAACGTGCACCAAACCTCAACAGTGCAGAGCAACAAGGCCGAAGCAACGTTGACGAACCTTCTCGGTGCCAAACCAACGCTAGCTATAGCCGCTCTTGCTATCGTCAAGTCCGACAATCTGGATCGCAAGATCATGCTGGCAAACGCCACTGCCAAAGCTTGGTACGCACGCCAACTTGATCTTTCCACACTCTCACGTCCCCTCGATATGCCCGATCGCCCTGGGCGGCCCGATAATCCTGAACTTCGTCCACCTCGAGAAATGCCGCGTCGCTCCTCACATGGACCTCGTGGCCGCTATGCCCTGCTCCATGCACTCGCGCATATCGAACTCAATGCCGTTGATATGACATGGGATCTGGTCGCGCGCTTCGCTCACGAAACGATGCCACGCGCCTTCTTCGATGATTGGGTGCAAGTCGGCTTGGAGGAAGCCAAGCATTTCAATCTACTATCGAAGCGCCTCAATGAACTCGACGGCGCCTACGGTGATTTGCCAGCGCACGACGGTCTCTGGCAGGCCGCCCACGCAACCGGTCATGATCTTTTGGCGCGCCTTGCCATTGTGCCGCTGATTCTGGAAGCACGAGGTCTTGATGTAACGCCATCTATGATTGAAAAACTGAAGAAGGCAGAAGACCAAGCCTCTGCAGATATTATCGAAATCATCTACCGTGACGAAAAACGCCACGTCGCATTCGGAATGAAATGGTTCCGCTTTATGTGCCAACGCGCAAATTTGCCACTGGAGGCGACGTTCCACAAACTTGTGCGGGAACATTTTCGTGGCCCACTAAAACCACCGTTCAATGAAGCAGCACGCTCCGAAGCAGGACTAAGCCCCAGTTTCTACAAGCCACTGACTGCTTTTGGCGCCGTCGCCTAACGCAGATTATCATCCATCAAAACCATCGGCAGACGTACAATGCGTTGCAAGACGGCACCATATCCAAGCGTAACGTGCCATCCAGTACCCACTCACATTGCAATAGCGACCATCGTCTTGGTTTATTGATGACGCTGAAACATCGCCCTGTCTTAGGCGATTTGAGAAGCCATTGACCGGTTTGTGGAGAGCAATCCATCAATGCTGTTATCCGGTTCCGAGCGATGCCAGCATGGGGCGATTGAAATCTTTCTGCTGCAGTCGGCAGGAAAACGTGTACTAATGAGAGTTCAGGTTGCCGATTGAAATGAGTGTGTCAATCGATCGGCAGGCGGGAACAATTGGGTATGCCAGCAATGCTCTGGCCAATCGAAAAAATGGATCGCCTTCCTGCGGTCCTGGAATAGGTGATTGCCTGCCTCACAACATGGCGGACAAAAATACCCTTTTCTGTCTGGGCTCGGCGAGTAGAGAGGTCTGTAATGTTATCGAATTTCACTTCCAAAAAGTCTGACAAGGAAGCCCCGCCAGTGAACACGAACGCCCAACCAACAGGCATGCCGCAAGCAGCAGCTCCAGCCGGGCAAGCCCCCATGCCACCTCGCGCAACTGTTGGCCGCGCTGGTGAGCGCGCCGCCCCGTCTATTATCGGACCAGACCTTACAATCATAGGCAACCTGATTTCCGCGGGCGAAGTACAAGTCGACGGAGAAGTCCAAGGCGATCTCCACGGCACACATGTCGTCGTTGGCGAAAAAGCCAGGATTACAGGTGGCATCATGGCTAAGGAAATCGTTGTACGTGGCCACGTTATGGGCTCAATTCGTGGAAACAAAGTGATGCTTCAGGCGTCAAGCCACGTCGAGGGCGATGTCCATCATCAGTCACTCGCCATCGAACAAGGCGCATACTTCGAAGGTAAATCGCGCCGCGCAGAAGATCCGCTAGCAGATGTTGTGCGGCCGCAAACCCAATCTGCCAATGAGAACAACGGCTAAGAAATTATTCAGCCTCAAGCTTTTCGCGACATCCCCCCGAACACAACCTTGCTTCGGCAGCAGGAACATCTGTGGAGTGCTTCCGGTGCCGAGCGGCTGCACTCCTACAGCATGTCGCGTTTTAAAGAATGCACCGTGCAACTTAGAACGCCCAATCTTCGGGCGATTTAAGTCTCCTATTAAACGCGACGTGCTCTAAGCTCCTGGCAACTCGGACATTTCTTCAATCGTCAATCGCGTCGCTCCGAACCGCGAAACAAGCGGCTCAAATGATCGCTTGTGGCAGGTCAGAATGATGACTTGATGGGCTTGAGCCGCTTCCGCCATGGTCTCGAATAACGCTTCAAGACGATGGTCATCACTATAAACAAGCGGGTCATCCAAGATGACAGGCAAAGGCTCGCAGCCCTCCGCCAACAAACCTGCATAGGCAAGGCGCGCCAACACGGCAACCTGTTCACGTGTGCCGCTGCTCACTCGGTCGGTTCCCTCCTGCTGACCACTGCGTACCAGTCCATCAACAGCCAAGTCGGAATTAAGCGGAACCTCAGCCCCTGGCCAAATTCGCGCGGCAAGTGAACTTAGTCGTCGCGCCAGTGGCCGCGCGATCGCATCCCGCCGCCGCGTCGTTTCAGAGCGAAGTTGTCCTGACAGTAGTCGCAGCGCCGCAATGTGCAGCTCGCATTCTTTGATCCGCTCGCCAAGCTCTTCAACGCGGTCACGAAGCTCCCCAACCTGATCGCTCGCACCATCTTCAAAATCTCGTGCCAACATACCTTCAACATGACCCGTCTCCTGAAGCACGCTGTTAAGTTGCTCCCCTCGGGATTTCAGCCGAGCTCGTAGGTCAACCAAATTCTGCTTCAGCTCAAGTGTGACTGTCTCCGTCAGTGCCACTTCCTGCACGGCCAAGCGCTCGCGAACAGCTGCGTTGAGTTCTTGCTCGGCGGCCGCAACCAACGCGACGTGTTCTTCTCGTTGATCGGCGGCACCATCATCTTGTGCATATTTGATACGTAGTTCGTCGTGCCGCGTTCGTCGCACACGCAGCTCCGCAGCAATCTCCCCTCGGCGCTGATCGATGCCAGATTTTTCTCCTCTGAGGGTCTCCAGTGTTGCCGCGCCCTCAACCTTGCTTGCTTGCACAGCGCATAGCTCGACAGCAATCTCGGCGGCGGAAAGCCGTGCACCAGTATCGCCGTTTGCTTTTAGTGGAACGGCGACCAAGGCATCCTGGTTGTCAGCCCCTAAAGAGCGTAGTCGAGTTTGCTCGTCGGAGAGTTGCGCTTCGCCATCCGGAGCAATAACATTTCGTTCAGATAACAGCAGCTGGCGTGACTGACGCAGAGCGACCCGCCGCTCTTCGCGGACCTCCGCATCACCCGCATCAACTGCCCTCATCAACGCCAAACAGGCATCGTACTCAGCAGTCGCCACTGTCAGGCCTTGCGCAACGGCAGCAAGCCCATCACTCGCACTCGGCACAACCTCAATACGCCCAACGCCTTCAACTTCAATCACCAATGGACCGCTAACCGTTACTTCAGCGCCATCGGCAATATCTTGTTCGTCCAAACGAAAGCCACTGTCCCGGCCGGGCTGATAGGAAAACACGACACGCGGCGCACTCGCTTCTTGTCGCGCCCGCCCCTGCTCAATTTGAGATCCCGAGCGGCGCAATTTCACGATCGTGTCTTCGGGCCATGTCAATCCGTCGAGCTCCAGATCAATCCCTGCAATCTCGCTCGAAATGGCGCCAAGTCGGTCGCGTTGACTTGTCAACTGTTGGAGACGTTGGTGCTGATTAATCTGCTCATCAGCGCGCCGCAGCTGCTCGGCTTCTTCGTTCAACGCAGCTGCGCGCTGAATGCGCGCTTTGAGGTCCGCTTCCACGGTCTGCAGCTGATCGACAACAATAACATTCTTTGCTGCAATAGCGACGAGCTCTACATCGGCAGCAGACATCGCAGAACCAATCGCGTGTAACTGCTGCAAGCCTTCGTCATAATCCGCGAGCGTCGCCTCCCGTTGTTTTTTCTGATTGTCCAAAAACGCAACGCGATCACTCAACTGCTGCAATTTCAACCGCGCTTCTTCTGCACGTTGCAGACGTTGTTCGTGTTCGGAGATCTGCGCTTCAAGGCTTACTTGGATCTTTGGGTCTTGCAGCTCAGCACTCGCATGCTGCAGCTCCGTCAATCGCGCAAGCCGCTGTTCGGCATCAGAAGCTTTACGCTGGGCTTCCTCAAGTGAGCTGGACAGTTGAGCATGCTCAGCAATCAAGTTGTGGTAGCTGCTATTTTTACGCGCTTTGCCAGTCTTCTCCGTGACCAGTTGACCGAGCTCTGCATCAACCGCACGCAACACAGCCTGCGCCGCACCAACACCTGATGTGTTTTCAGCTTGAGCGCTCAAAAGCTGTCCCAGCGATTGACGTGCACCATCAGTGAGCACCGGCACGTCAAAACTGCTTGCACCTTGATCAACCCACAGCAGCGGCAAGCTGGTGCCCAGCGCACTGCCTTCACCGAGCATTTTATCGAGCCGGTTCTCGGCGTCTGCACCTTGATAGCGTTCGCTTCCGTCAATCCGTTCCAGCAACGCCATATGAGCTGCGAGAAACCGTTTCTCTAGTCGCCAGGATTGCTCATCATACTCGTAGTCGCACGCCAGAAATGGCGCACCGCCAACATAAGGTCTCAAACTTCTAATCGACTGTTTTCCAGCCCGATGCTGCTCGGTAAACAGTGCCGTTAATCCCCGCAGAATAGTCGATTTGCCAAGTTCATTAGCGCCAGCCAGCACATTCAAGCCCGGCCCAATACCATCGATCTTGATTGGACGTCCAAACGTTCCGACTTGATCGAGTTCAATTGCCTTCAAACGCATCAGGCAACATTCTCCTGCTCTCGAGCGAGCCGTGCAAGCAACAACAACGCACGATGCGCAATCGCGCCTTCGTCTCCGCCTGCAGTGAGTACACCCGTCAGCTGAGCCGCCACTGATGCCAACAGTGGATCATCAAACGCATCGGCGTCCAATTGCTGCGTGTTGACGGTCACTTGCGAAAAATCTGCTTCCGTGTGGAATGTCCGATCACTCAGCCGCTCAATGCGGTCACGCAATTCAAACTCTTCTTCCAGAGTCACCCGCCCTTGAATATCAAGACGCAGCAACGTGTTCGTTGCGTCCGTGCCGGTTGCTACAAGGCTGCGCTCAAGATCTCCAAGCCTTGCAAGCAGGTCACCGTCGAGCATACTTTTGCGCCACTCATACTGTCCAAGCCAATGTCTCTGCACTTGGGGTTCCGCACCATGCCTTGCGATAGAAACGCTCAGCGCATAGCCCGGATCGTTATCAGGAAACTGATCGGGTTCGGGCGTCCCCGCATACCATGCCTTGGGCCCAACCTGCCGCACACCATGCCAATCACCAAGCGCTAGGTAATCCAGCTCAGCCGACACAGCTCTATCCGGCGAAATGAGCACGCTCGCCTCACCCGCACTACCAAAGCCCTGCACGGCACCATGTGCCAGACCAATTCTGATGGTGTCAGGCGTGCTGGTGCCATCAACCATCCATGCCGTCGGGTCGTGCGCGATCGCACGCGCATGCAGCGGCGCCGTCAACAAATCAATGCCGGTTGAAATATGATGCAATCCCGCCTCTTGATGGATCACAACATGATCCACGGTGCACATCGCCGCGAACCGCGACCAGACACTGTTCGACGTCGCGGGATCATGATTGCCTGGCAGAAAATGCCATTGAAGATCACTAAACTGTTCAAGCCGCGCCGCCAACTTGCGCAGCACTGCATCAGCCACCAGAGGTCCGTCGAAAACATCTCCCGCGACCAGCACGACGCTCGCCCCAATTTGCCGCGCCAGATCGCCGACGCGGTCAACGACCCGAGCCCGCGCTTCGCGCAATAGCGCTGCCTTTTCCAGGTCAAATCGGCCAAAAGGTTTTGCCAGGTGCCAGTCACCTGTGTGGATAAATTCAATTGCCATAGCCGTGCTCCTTTAGCACGAGTCGTCAAAGCTCGATGTTCCTTATTTGTTCCAAACCACCATTGCAATGCCAGTCATACATATTGAAATGGCAACCAGCGCGACGGAGAGCTGCCCGCTCCAAAGGGTCTAACGCAAAGACAACGGCCTAACTGCAAGTGTCGCAATTTGAAATCAAACTGCAGCTTGCCTTAAACAGCCAGTTTTGAGAGTGTGCCCCTCCCCCAAACACAACGCCCGGAGCGCCCCACCGTGACGACAGATGTCGAGACAATGATTGTTGGCGCAGGTGTCGTCGGCCTCGCGATTGCCCGAGCATTGGCAATGTCAGGCCACGAAGTCATGGTGGCGGAACGTCACGACATTATTGGCTCGGAAACCAGCTCTCGGAACAGTGAAGTCATTCATGCCGGCATCTATTACCCAAAAGACAGCCTCCGCGCACATTACTGCGTCCAGGGCAAGCAGCAGCTGTATGAATTCTGCGACGAGAACGGCGTTGATCACGCCCGCTGCGAAAAACTGATCGTTGCGGCCAACGACGCGCAGCTCGATCGGCTTGACGCAATAAAAGCGACCGCAACTGGCAATGGCGTCGATGATCTGCGCCGCCTATCAGCAGCTGAAGCGATGCAGCTCGAACCAGCCGTATTCTGCACTGGTGCTCTGCTCTCGCCTTCGACGGGCATTGTCGACACGCACGGCTTCATGGTCGCCTTGGAAGGGCACGCGGAAGCGCATGGTGGTCAGGTTGCATTGCAAACCGATATCACAAGCATCGAAGTTCGCGATGACGGAACATTTGCTCTAACGATTGCTGAAACCGATGTCGTAACGGCTAAAAACGTCATTATCTCTGGCGGGTTACACGCATCCAACTTGGCACGCACGATCCAATTCTCCAGCAACTATCGTCCGCCGGAAACCTACTACGCCGTTGGCCAGTACTACGCGCTCTCTGGTCCATCACCATTTCAACGCCACATCTACCCAATGCCGGATGGCGCCTGGCTCGGATTGCACGCGACCGTCGACCTTGGCAATCGTTGTAAGTTCGGCCCCGATATCGAGTGGATCCCCGAGATCGACTACACGTTCAAACCGGAAAAACTCGACAAGTTTCTTGAGTACGTCCGCATGTACTACCCGGATCTCGACGAGAGCCGGTTGCATTCTGACTACACCGGCATTCGGCCCAAGCTCTATCGCGAAGGCGAACCCGTGCCCGATTTCAGGATCGACACGCCGACAGAACATGGTCTGCCTGGTCTCGTCATGTTGTTTGGCATAGAAAGCCCGGGCCTCACGGCATCACTCGCCATCGGCGATGCCGTTACCGATATATACTTCCGAAATTCCGCTTAGCGCAGGTCGGAATTCTGACCGGGTCCCCAAATCCCTGGAAACCAGGGTTTACGTGGCGCCGCGTCCGTTCGATGTCCCGTGTCGAGCTTCAGTTCCAGGCGTCGACTGTACTGCGCCATCGCAAAGCACATGATGAAATAGATGACCGCCGCAAATACCAAGCCTTCCACGTAGAACGAACGCCAAGTTGTGTCGTTTGACGCGAGCCGCACCGCACCAAGAAAATCAAACATCGAAATAACAATGATCAGCGTCGTGTCTTTGAACAGACCGATGAAGGTATTCATAATAGGTGGGATCACAAGCTTCAGCGCCTGCGGCAGGATAATCAGATTGGTTTTCTGCCAGTACGACATACCCATCGCATCAGCGGCTTCAAACTGCCCCTTCGGCAAAGCCTGCAAACCACCGCGAATAACTTCCGCAACATAGGCTGCCGAGAACAGAGTGAACCCGATCAACGCGCGCAGCAGCTTGTTGAAGTTCACACCTTCGGGCGTGAACAGCGGTATCATCAAACTCGCCATGAACAGGATCGTGATCAGCGGCACACCGCGAATAATCTCGATGAATCCGATGCACAGTGTCTTGACGATCGGTAGATCAGAGCGCCGTCCAAGCGCCAGTACTACTGCGATCGGGAATGAGAAAGCGATGCCCGTCACCGCAATAATCAAAGTGATTGGTAGGCCGCCCCATTTGCCGGTTTCAACGAACGACAAACCAAACAGGCCACCTTGCATCAATACGAACATCCCGGGTATTGCAACGAGCCAGGCAATCACCAAGCCTCGCCCCCAGAACCACGAATTGACTGACACGCCGATCATGCCGAACAACAGCAATATCATCACTGTCGGCCGCCACAGCGCGTCCTGCGGATAAAGGCCATAGATAAACACGCGGAATTTTTCGGTTACGAAATCCCAGCAGGCCCCGTCAGCTACGCGACAGGCGTCTGCATTCGGTGCGAATTCATAGCCCCACCAGCTATCATCCGATGGCTTCACGGTGAGTACGGCATCGCCGATTGCCCAGGCGTAAATCATCGGCAGCACATACGCGAGGCACGCAATAAGCACGATCGTAATGATCGTATTACTCACGCCGTTAAAGAGATTGTTGCGGACCCATGCTACTGGGCCGACAACGCCGCTTGGCGGACGAACGACAGTGCTCATGGCTTTATCTCTCCACCAGCTGGATACGCGCATTGTACCAGTTCATGAGCAATGATGTTGTGATGCTGATAGCCAGATAAACGATCATCATAATCAGAATCGCCTCGGGCGCCTGCCCCGTCTGACTCAACGTTGTATTGGAAATGCTGACCAATTCCGGATATCCAACCGCAACAGCAAGCGAGCTGTTCTTGGTCAGGTTGAGATACTGGCTCGTCAAAGGCGGAATAATCACTCGAAGCGCCTGCGGCAGGATCACCTTGCGCATAATCACGCTTTCCTTGAGCCCAATCGCGCGGCCAGCCTCGATCTGCCCTTTCGGCACCGAAAGAATTCCAGAACGAACAATGTCGGCAATAAACGCCGACGTGTAGACGGTAAGCCCCAACAACAAGGCCAGAAATTCAGGTGTCATGGTCATGCCACCTGACACCCGGAACCGGCCAATGCTCGGGTAGCTGACCGTTGTTGGCGCACCCATCACGATCCAGCCAACAAACGTGCACATGGCAAGCACGCCGATGCCAGCCCAGAACGCTGGGAACTGTTGGCCGGTATCATCCATACGCCGTTTCGCCCAGCGCGCGAGCAGCCAAGCCCCAATTATGCCGACGATCAACCCAACCAGCGCGCCAAGCCAACCGATGTGGCCTTCAAATATCGGCATGAATATCCCGCGCCGAGTGAAATAAACGCTGCCAAGTAGTGGCTGTGGTCCATTTTCTACCAGAAACTCGCGCGGTATCGGTAGGAACCGTTCGCTGGTTATCAATGTATGCCAAAAAATAATCTGCAGCAGCACTGGAATATTGCGCAACAAATTGACGTAGACACTCATCAGCTTGGCGACGAGCCAGTTACGTGAGAGCAACGCAATACCGACGGATATACCAATGAACGTGGCAAGAACGACGCCGACGATCGCCACAGCTAGTGTGTTCAGAAATCCAACAAAAACCGCCTGAGCATAAGTCGAGGCCGGACTGTAAGTGGTCCAGGATTCCCCAATGCCAAAACCGGCTTCACGACCAAGATAATCAAAACCGGTTGTGATATTCTGGCGCGCTTGGTTCGCAACCATGTTGGAGTAGAGGTAGTAGACAACGCCAGCAACAATCGCCAGCACCACCACCTGCCAGACGACGCCCTGCACTTCTTTATCGTAGATGCTGCGCGCGCGCTTCGGCACCCCGGCACCAACTGCTGCATCAACCATCCGGTCTCTCTACCACTCACCCGGTCTTCCAACTCGACGACGCCGAGTTGTGCGTGTTGTCCTACGACTTCAAGTATATTTTTTGAACAAGTTGGCGAAAATCAAATCCACATAAAAGTACCGCGCCGAAATCGCTTTCGGCGCGGTGGGTCGTGTCAGCTCTTAGCGCACAGGCGGCGCATACATAATGCCGCCTTTGCTCCACAGATTGTTAACGCCACGTGGTAGGCCGAGAGCTGGAATATTGCGTTCCCAGATCTCACCATAGTTGCCAACTGCTTTAATGGCATTCATCGCCCAAGCTTCATCAAGCCCAAGCGCCTTGCCCATCCCGGGCGTCGAGCCGAGCAGACGTTTGATACCTGGGTTCTTGGTATCCGTCGCCATTTTCGCAGCATTTGCGGATGTAACGCCGTACTCTTCGGCTTCCACAGTCGCGAAGATCACCCACTTAACGACATCCAGGAACTGGTCGTCACCATGACGAACAACCGGACCAAGCGGCTCTTTCGAAATGATTTCAGGCAGGATCACATAGTCATCGCTCTTGCCTTTTGGCGCGTCGTTCTTGCGGATAGAGGCAAGACCCGAAGCGTCCGTCGTGTAGACATCGCAGCGGCCAGAGAAGAATGCAGCATTTACTTCCTGCAAGTTCTCGATCACGACCGGTGTGAACTTCATGTTGTTGGAACGGAAATAATCCGCAAGGTTCAGCTCGGTCGTCGTGCCCGGCTGTACGCAAACCGTTGCGCCATCAAGTTCCTTGGCACTCTTCACGCCCAGTTTCTTTGGCACCATGAAACCTTGGCCATCGTAGTACGTCACGGCTGTGAAGTTGAGGCCCAGCGCGGTGTCACGCGTCAGGGTCCATGTCGTATTGCGCGACA
The DNA here is from genome assembly GCA_905480435.1 of uncultured Hyphomicrobiaceae bacterium. Lineage (GTDB taxonomy): Bacteria > Pseudomonadota > Alphaproteobacteria > Rhizobiales > Hyphomicrobiaceae > CAJQQK01. The sequence continues at coordinate 17,811 of CAJQQK010000293.1, forward strand.
GCATGTCAACTTCGCCAGATTGAAGCGCCGTAAAACGCTGCTGCGCGGTCAATGCCTGAAACTTAACTTTGTTGCCATCGCCCAAAATCGCGGCCGCAACGGCTTTGCAGTAGTCCACATCGAGACCGGTCCACTTGCCGGCTGAGTCAGGCACGGAAAAGCCACCAAGGCCCGTACTGACGCCACACACAAGCTCACCGCGCGCCTTGATCAGCTCCACGGTCTTTTGTGCGTAAGCCGCTGTGCCCATCATGAGCACTGCTGCAGCTGATGCAACCGCCACTTTTGTAGTTGATCTCATACCGATTTTCTCCCTTCGGTTTTGCAATTCCCTGATACCCGCGAGCGATTAAGCCGAAACGGCAGTCGCGCACGTCATCAAAGCTCTAGTGATTGAGTATTTGACTGAGAAAGAGCTTGGTTCGATCCGACGTTGGATTGTTGAAAAACGCCTCAGGCTCACCCTGCTCAACGATCTCGCCCTGGTCCATGAAGATCACGCGGTCAGCCACAGAGCGGGCAAAGCCCATTTCATGCGTCACACAAATCATAGTCATGCCGGACTGTGCGAGTTCGATCATCACGTCGAGAACCTCCTTAATCATCTCGGGATCAAGCGCCGAAGTTGGTTCGTCGAAAAGCATGATACGCGGGTTCATGCACAGCGCCCGCGCGATCGCGACACGCTGCTGCTGTCCGCCCGACAACTGTCCTGGGTATTTGTTAGCTTGCTCGGGAATTTTCACGCGAGCCAGGTATTCCATCGCTTGTTGTTCAGCTTCCGCGCGCGGCACTTTTCGAACCCACTGCGGCGCTATGCACAAATTATCAAGAATGGTCAGATGCGGGAATAGATTGAAACTTTGAAACACCATGCCGACTTCAGATCGGATCTTATCGATGTTACGCACGTCGTTCGTCAGCTCAATGCCATCGACGCTAATCGTCCCTTGCTGATGCTCTTCCAAGCGATTGATGCAACGAATGAGGGTCGATTTGCCAGACCCAGACGGGCCGCAGATCACGATGCGTTCACCTGCCGCAACGCTGAGATTTATGTCGCGCAGGACATGAAATTCGCCATACCATTTATTGACACCGCTCATCTCGATCGCGGGTACCGCATGTGCGTCAGGCACTATGTGCCCGGCAGCGACTTCGGCCATTTTATCTCCTTACGCAACGCTTGAGATTATTTCTGCGATTTCTCCGTCAAACCATCGGACGCGGAGAAAAATAGTTGAATTATTGGGAGACTATGCCGCAGCGGCAAGAACCACGCAACGCCTGCCATAGTATAATGATTGTGCGGTTTGTACTTAGTTTCGCAGATTGCGTGACATAATTTCGAAGCATTTTATACCGCACACGTCTCAAAGTTGAGCGGAGCTTAATTGCCTCTTAACCATTTTGTTTGATCTTCTTGGCAGCCAATTTCTCTCCCTGTTTGTCGGTCACGTGATGATCAACAAAGGTCTAGGAAATTGATAACACAGTGAGATCGCCCCTCTGCCGACCAGCAAAAATTGTCCGGCAGGCCACAATTTGGCTGCCCTTCGATGTCTTTTTGACGACGGAGTGTGGAACGACAGAGGCCCGATTGAGCCGCCTGGCGTGTGACGGATTGTTGGATTGTTGGATGTTTGCATTGTAACATGTCATCTATAGCACCTATCGGGAACTGTCAAGCGACACCCGGTTTTGACCCTTTTGCGCCACGAAGAACTGACCCACCTTTCGTCGTAGGCTAGGCTTTCGTCGGTTTGGATTTGGTTGCCGATGCTGGCTTGCTGAGCAGGCCGCTGCGACGTTTTTCCTTG
>CAJQQK010000294.1 GCA_905480435.1 uncultured Hyphomicrobiaceae bacterium
GCCCGTCACATCGACGGGGAATGCTCTGCCAACAGGATTAAGCAGAAAACCGACCACCCAAAAACACCTGATCCACCCACTCAATTCGTCGAGGAGCCGGTAAAAGAGCTTCTGTAGAACTCGTTCAGAACTTTCATAAAACATCACGCCCTATGAGCGGATGCCCTCGCCTTCCAACCCGACCAATCGCGCAACCAAGTCTTCGATAACCGGCGCTGTCTTGTGTGTTGTCTGGTTCGTATAGACCCAGACGACTTCGCCGCTCGTGCGAAAATCTTCCGCGTCACGACCATGCATTTCAAAATCGAACCGGATCGACGATCTCCCGATCCGGCCAACCTTCACGCAGACATCGACTTCCTCGTCAAACTCGACCGGTTTGGCATACTCAACGAGTGTCTTCACGGTGTGAAAATCATGCCCCGTCCGCGCCGTTTCAGCCTTGTAGTCATAGGGCAGGGCGCGCAGGTACTCGGTTATCCCCTGATCGAAAAACGTCAGGTAATGAGCGTTATACAAAATGCCCTGACCATCAATCTCGGAATACCTGATCCGAAAACGATGGAAGAATTTGTAATCACTGCGCGCCATTATTGCCTCTTAGCTCAGCTTGAGTGTGTCTGACTTAATCGGAAGCACCATAGGGAGCACATGCGACCCGGCGCCCCGCGTGCACGGCAGGCAAACGCAAGTGTTGCGCCGCACCCTCCTAGGCCCTCTTCACAAGTATGAGCGCGAGCGAGGAATAGCCGCGAGAGAAGACAATCTAGAGCGGCCATCCAAGCTCGAATGCAAGTCACTTAAACTTAACCTATTTAGCTAGGTTTGCGTCCGACAATCAGCTTTGTCATGCTTGGGATGAGATCGCCAACCGACTCAACCTCAAAACCTTTTTCCTTCAACGCATCTGACAGCCAGAACGTCGAGATCGACTGAGCTTCCGGAGTAAATGCCATGTGCTGCAGCTGCCAGAGCGCAGCCAACGTCGGGCCTTTTCGATCTTTCTCGATCATGAAATCATGGATCATCAATACGCCGCCTGGCTCAAGTGAGTCCCAGGACCACTGCAGCAAATCAGCAATTTTGTCGCCTGGCACACCGCTCAGCAGATACGACATCAGGATCGCATCCTGCTCTGTCGGCCATGTCGACTCGAGCGCATTGCCCGGCACATAGCGCACACGGTTAATCAGCTCAGCCTCGGTGATGAAGCGCCAACCGATTTCCGAGACGTTAGGAAAATCGATGATCGTCGATTGCAGTTCCGGATAGGCATTGCAAAGACTGATCGTCATCGCACCGGTACCACCACCGACATCCAGCAACGATTTCGCGTTCGAGAGATCAACTGTCCGCGCCAGCGTTCTTCCTGGGCCAAGCGAACCAGAATGCTGCGACTCGCTATAAAGCGTCGCCTGTTCGCCATCCGACATCCAGTGCGCATAAGATTCGATCGCTTCAGGATCTTGCGTGCCATCCAGCACATCGTTCAACTGCTGCATGAACGTGTACATTTGCTTGTCGATCTGATAGCGCAGATAGTCACCAAAATCGTACTTAGCGCCCTGCACCATAAAATGCTCGGCAGCCGGCGAATTCGAATAGGAGCCATTCTCGAACTTGACCGCACCGATGCTCGTCAAGGCTGTTATCAGCGTCAGAATTCGGTTGCGCGGCACCTTCGTCGCAGCTGCCAGGTCATCAATTGCACCGACACCTTCGGCCAATCGGGAAAACAAATCGATGTGCAGCGCTGCAAACAGCGCCTTTGAGGCCATAAATCCAAATGCAACCCGAGATAACTCCTCGGATGTCTCCAAAAGTGTTTCGCTCACCAAGCAACTCCATCTAGCGCCACCGACAACTCGATTGAGCGTCGAAAATTAGCAATCAAGGGTCGCTTGTACTACAAACCATCGTGGAAACAAAATTGCCGGAAACTTGCTTAGTTAAAGACGACGATGTCGCTGCCATTCTGCCATTTGGAATATTTTTTCATCACATCAGCGAACCGTGATGATGCCAGCAGATCTTCCAGCCATTTAAGCAAATGCGGCCAGGTCTGTTGATCAAACCAATCCCGATCGACATTCGCGAACTGGCGCACGAATGGAAATATCGCCATATCCGCCAGCGTCAGGCGTTCGCCAAAGAAATACGGCTGCACAGTGAGCCGCCCGTCGAGTTCCACCAGGAATTGCGCCCCCGCATTGCGGGCTTGCACTCCATTTTCCGGTGCAGCTCGCGACGCATATTTGTAAGCATCAAGATTGGCCTTGAACTCACGATCGCACGCCTCAATGAGCGCAAGCATCGCGTCCAGATCACCACTTGGTGGCACTAACCAGCTGTCCGGGTCACTCTCATGCAGCGCCCACAGCATCACCTCCAAGCTCTCCTCGATGACAGCCCCATCCGGTTTCACTAGAACTGGAACCGTACCTTTCGGCGAAGCCGCTAGAAACTCCGGCGCTTTGTCCCGCAGGACAATCTCACGCAGCTCGCACTGCTGCCGGCTGACATGCACCGCCAGCCGGGCCCGCATCGCATAAGGGCACCGCCTAAAGCTATAAAGAACAGGAAGGTCGGTTGGCATGGCTTTCAATCAAGTACACGCACTGTCAGGGCTACTGGCTCCCATGACAATGCTTGTATTTCTTACCCGACCCGCAAGGGCATGTCGTGTTGCGCGCAACCTTGCCCCACGTTGCCGGGTTCTCCGGGTCACGCTCATCATCCGTTACCCGCGTCCGCACGGGCGCTGACCGGGCAGCATCAGCCTCCGCATCGAGATACGCTTTGCTCTCGCCCGCGATCGCAGCATCAACCAGCGCCAACTCCTCGTACGCAGACTCTGGCATTTGATGCTCAGCCGTCATCTCAGCCGGCATCCCGTCTTCGCCTTCATATGGCTCTTCGGCAAGTGGATCGATCTGCATCAGCTGCCCGGTGACGGCTTCACGCAGCTTATCGAGCAACGCCTCGAACAACACGAAAGCTTCCGTCTTGTATTCGTTCAGTGGATCACGTTGGCCAAAGGCCCGGAACCCGATCACTTCGCGCAGATGCTCCAGCGTAACCAGATGCTCGCGCCAAAGATGATCAAGGATCTGCAGCAGCACAGATTTCTCGATCTCACGCATCCGCGTCGCGCCAACCGCAGCAGGCGATCTATCAGCGACACTATCGACCTGACCGACCAGGGCTTGAGCTGTCAGATAGTCGGATATAAACTGATACCCTATATCCCCGGATTGCGCGCGTGCCGATTCGATGTCGACACCGTTCAGCCGCACCTGCTCTGAATTCTGATTGAGCAGATAGTTGCCGATATTCTCAAGGTTTGAGCCAGGGTCCTCAACGAACTCCGTCAACTTTTCTTCACTGGCAACAAACTCCAGCATGCCTTTCGCGGCATCGTAGCCCTCAAGCGCCACATCGCCGAGCACTTCAACCTTCTTGTCGAACGCCTCGGTCGCATGCTTTGCGATACGATCCCGGATCTCCTCGTCGGCAATACCTTCTTCATCGGCCCATTCGTCGACCGGCAGTTCAAGCCCGAAAATCGCGGTAACCTGCTCTTTAAGTCCGGCGATATCCCATTGCTCTGCATAGGCATTCTCTGGAATGTGTTTCGAGACCAAGCCATGCACAACCTCTTCGCGCATGCTATTGATAGTGTCGCTAACATCGTCTTCCGCCATGATGTCGATGCGCTGCTCGAAGATCACCTTGCGCTGATCATTCATCACATCGTCATATTTCAGGATCTGCTTACGCATATCGAAGTTGCGCGCTTCGACCTTCTTTTGCGCCATCTCCAGCGACTTATTCATCCACGAATGGCTGATCGCCTCGCCGCGCTGCAGACCAAGCGTCTTCAGAACGCTATCCATCCGGTCGGACCCAAAGATCCGCATCAGATCATCCTGCAACGATAGATAGAATTTCGACCGGCCCGGATCGCCCTGCCGTCCCGAACGACCACGTAGCTGGTTATCGATGCGGCGGCTCTCGTGGCGCTCCGTACCGATCACGAACAAGCCACCCGGATGGGTGACCGTCTTTGCCTCGCGGCTGCCCTTAGCTGGCTCAATCTCGAGCACTTCCTCAGCCACCAGAACCTTAGCTTTTGCAGCCTCAATCTCAGTCTTTATCTCGGCAATCTTGGCGACTTTCTTATCGCCATCCGCCATGCTCTCAGTTTCTGCTTCGACACGCATATCGAAGTTGCCACCAAGCTGAATGTCGGTGCCACGGCCAGCCATGTTGGTCGCGATCGTAATCGCCCCCGGTGTGCCAGCATCAGCAATGATCTTCGCTTCCTGCTCGTGATAGCGCGCGTTCAGCACCCGGTGCTTAACGCCCTTGTCTTCGAGCATCTTGGCAAGAAGTTCACTCTTATCAATCGACGCCGTACCGACCAGAACCGGCTGACCACGCTCTTGTGCGCGCTCAATTTCGGTGATGATCGCCTCCCACTTCTCTTCTTCCGTGCGATAGATCTCATCATCATCGTCAAACCGAGCAATCGGTCGGTGGGTCGGCATCTCGAGCACATCGAGGCCATAGATATCCATGAACTCGCTGGCTTCCGTGGAAGCTGTACCAGTCATGCCGGCAAGCTTTTCATAAAGCCGAAAATAGTTCTGGAACGTGATCGACGCTAGCGTCTGGTTTTCCGGTTGGATCTCAACCTTTTCCTTGGCTTCAATCGCCTGATGCAGACCTTCCGAGTAGCGCCGACCAGCCATCATACGGCCGGTAAACTCATCGATAATCACGACTTCGCCTTCACGCACGATGTAATCGCGGTCGCGCAGAAACAACGTATGCGCTTTGAGGCCCTGATTGATGTGGTGAACAATCGACACGTTCTCGATGTCATAGAGTGTGCCGGTCAGCAGCCCCGCTTCGCCAAGATGTTCTTCAATCCAGACGTTACCGGTCTCAGACAGCGAAACTTGCCGCTGCTTCTCATCCAGTTCAAAGCGTTCTTTGTCAGAGATCAACTCGGGCAGGTACTCATCAACCGTGTTGTAAAGTTCAGCCTTGTCATCAACCGGGCCCGAAATGATCAGCGGCGTCCGCGCTTCATCAATCAGGATCGAGTCCACTTCGTCGACGATCGCGAAGTAATGATCGCGCTGCACCATCTCGCTCTTCGACATCTTCATATTGTCGCGCAGATAGTCGAAGCCAAACTCGTTGTTGGTGCCGTAAGTAACATCGCAGGCATAGGCAGCCTTGCGCTCGTCATCATCCATTTCATTGACAATGACGCCAACCGTCAGGCCGAGAAATGTGTAGACCTGCCCCATCCAACCGGAATCGCGCTGAGCCAGATAGTCATTGACGGTAACAACATGAACGCCTTCTTCCGCCAGGGCATTGAGATAAACCGCCAGCGTGGCGACCAGCGTCTTGCCCTCGCCCGTCTTCATTTCGGCAATCTTGCCTTCGTGCAGCGCCATGCCGCCGATCAGCTGCACATCAAAGTGGCGCTGACCAAGCGTTCGCATCCCGGCTTCCCGAACCGTTGCGAAAGCAGGCGCAATCAGTGAATCAAGCGTCGCGCCATCTGCCAGCTGTTTGCGGAACTCAACCGTGCGCGCACGCAGCTGCTCATCGGTGAGCGCTTTAACTTCGTCCTCAAGCGCGCCAACAGCATCGACACGCGCCTGGTAGTTGCGCACTCGTCGGTCATTGGATGAGCCAAAAATCTTAGACGCGATCGTCCCAAACGAAATCATTTCAATTCTTTCCCAGAGTCCGCATTGTCGCCCGGATTATCAGACGCCTACAGCACCAAAACCCGCCACCTGACACCACCTGCGACATATAGCTCCGCAGGCAGCGCGCACGATGGCGGGCTGCGTTCCACAAGGCGACCGGCTGCAAATGGCATCGCGCTCTTGAATTATAAGCCCAAAACGACCCGTTTCACGGCGCAAAACCATAACGGATCATCCATGATCTTCAAATAAGAACCGAGGGGTGGGGTTGTCAATGAAATGGCCGGACTCTTTTGTCTTTGCGTCCAAATACAGCCTGCGACTTTAGGTGACCTCCGCGATTTGGCCCAACTGACCTCATAAGACTGATCTCAACGGACGTACATCAAACCAGTCGAAAGGCGACAGCCCCAGTGCGAAACAAAGTGCATAGCAAAGTACAAAGCAAAATTTTCTGCGCAGTTTCAATGCTGGCAGCAACATTCATTGCCACCGCGGCACTGCCCCCGGCATCGAACGCCCAATCTGGCGCCGAACCCGGCAAAGTCGTTGCCAAAGTCAACGGCGCCATCATCACTGAAAGTGATCTTACCTTCGCTGAGAAGGAGGTCGGCGCAAACCTCAACCAGGCAAAAGTCACCGACCCAGCTCGTCGGCGCCAGGTCCTGATTGAATTTCTCATTGAGAATCAACTGCTCGCCGGTGCAGCCGTCAAAGACAAGCTTGCCGGACAGGCCAGCTTTGAAAATCGCATGGCCTATAGGAAACGCCGCGCATTGCGTGAAGCCTATTTCGAGAAATCGATCCAATCCGCCATCACCGACGATGAGGCCGAGGCCTTCTATAATGCCCAGGCCGCACAGACCAAGGGTGGCGCCCAGATCCGTGCACGTCACATCCTTGTCAAAACCGAAGAGAAAGCCAAAGAGATCTTCGAACTGATCGCCCACGACGGCGACTTCGTTGAGCTTGCCAAGAAGCACTCAACCGGCCCGTCCGGCCCAAGCGGCGGCGACCTTGGTTATTTTGGCAGCGGGCAAATGGTACCGGAGTTCTCCAAGGCGGCATTCGCACTTAAAGTCGGCGAGGTCTCGGTACCCGTCAAAACCAAGTTCGGTTGGCACTTGATCAAACTAGAAGATCGCCGCGAGTCGACATTTCCGCCGTTTGCCCAGCTCAGACCACGCATCGTTGAGCATTTGGCCCGCCAGAAAACACGCCAAATCGCAGCCGGCCTGCGCAAAGCAGCAACGATCGAGTACCTCGACCCAGCGCTTAAACCACAAGCAGCGCCCCCTAAACCGCTAACTCTCCCCCTCAAGGCGCAATAGGAAAAACCGAACGCACGTGCATAACGCCGGCTTGATAATTCAGGCCGGCGTTTTTATTTCCGTTTCCCTTTGCCAACATTTTCAATATCACACAGCTCAGGCAGCGATGGCTTAGTCGCCGCCTGATATCCGCTGCTTGGGTCCGCACACGCGCTAGCAACCGCCGCCTGCGACCAACTAAAGGACAAATGCCATGGCAGGCTTCGTAAAAGTATCCCCCTTCGCCCCCACATCACTGCCGGACATGCCGGTCATTCGGGGCGCTCGCTTTGCAGCTGTCGCTGGCGGCCTGAAATACAAAGACCGCACAGATCTTATGCTGGCTGATCTAGCCCCTGGCACCATTGTAGCCGGCGTCACAACCCGCTCAAAAACCTGCTCCCCGGCCGTCCTCTGGTGTCGCGACCAGCTCGAGCATGGCCAGGCCCGCGCCGTCGTCGTCAATGCTGGCAACGCCAACGCTTTCACCGGCAAAGCTGGCACCGAAGCCGTGCAAATGACAGCAGATGCCGCAGCCGCCGCCGTCGGATGCAAACCAGAAGAAGTTTTCCTCGCCTCAACCGGCGTGATCGGTGAGCCGATGGACGCCTCATCCTTTGCCGGCCTGCTTGGCAGCATGGCCCCAGACGTCAGCGAAAGCGCTTGGGAAGACGCTGCCCGCGCCATCATGACGACCGACACCTATCCGAAATTGACAACCACCTCCTGCAAAGCGGGTGACAACGACATCCATATTTCCGGCTTCGTCAAAGGCTCCGGCATGATCGCACCGGACATGGCAACCATGCTCGGCTTTATCTTCACCGACGCCAATATCGCACTCCCGCTCTTGCAAACCATCACCCGCGAAATCACCGACAAGACCTTCAACTGCATCACCATCGACAGCGACACATCAACCAGCGATACAGTTCTGGTGTTCGCAACCGGTGCCGCGGAAGGCGTCCCACCAAGTCCGCAAATCACCGACGCCAACTCTGCCGAAGCCAAGACATTCACCGCCGCCCTACACAAAGTCATGCTCAATCTGGCCCAACAAGTTGTGCGCGACGGCGAAGGCCTCTCCAAATTTGTCGAGATCGAAGTCACTGGTGCCGAAGATGACCGCGCAGCTCATCGCATCGCCATGACCATGGCCAACTCACCGATCTTGAAAGCGGCCCTCGCTGGCGAAGATCCCAATTGGGGCCGCGTTGTCATGGCCGTTGGCAAGGCCGGCGAAGCAGCTGACCGCGACCAGCTCGCAATCAAATTCGGCGATATCCTTGTTGCTCAAAACGGTGTGCGTGCGCCTAGCTACGAAGAAGACCACGGCGCCACCTACATGAAGAACGAGGAACTGCGCATATCAGTTGACGTCGGCATCGCATCGGGTAACGCCACCGTCTGGACCTGCGACCTGACCCACGACTACATCACAATCAACGCTGATTATCGCAGCTAGGAAAGAGATCCCGTGGAGCCTGAATTCTGGCTGGAGCGCTGGCAGCAATCCCAAATCGGCTTTCATCAAGCCGAGCCTGAACCCCTACTGCCCAAACACTGGTCAGCACTACACTTGAGCGCCAACTCGACGGTTTTCGTACCGCTCTGCGGCAAAAGCCTCGACATGGTCTGGCTTGCCGGCCAGGGCCACAAGGTAATCGGCAACGAACTCAGCCAAATCGCGATCGATGATTTCTTTGCCGAACAGGATCTGACGCCCGAAGTGCGCACAGTGCCAGGCTTCACAATCAAATCTGCCGGACCTTATGAACTCTGGTGCGGCGACTTCTTCGCCATGCCTGCAATCGCCACCCGAAACGTTACGGCCATATACGACCGCGCAGCCCTAATCGCCCTGCCACCAGCTATCCGCAAACTGTATGCCACCAAGCTCACTGAACTCACCCACGGCACCGCCAAGACCTTACTGATCACGCTTGAGTACGATCAATCCATTTTACCCGGCCCGCCGCATTCGGTTCCCGGCAAGGAAGTCCAAGACTTATTCGCCATCAACTGGCAGGTCACCGAACTGATCTGCGAGCAAACCCTGACGCTCAGCCCAAAATTCAAACAGCACGGTCTCGAATATGTCGATCAGTCCGTCTATGTGATGTCCCCACGGACGAATGAGCCCGCCAAGGCCGCAACCAAATGACCACTTGTGATAAACCTCTCGTCCTCGTCGCAGCCGCTGCCTTAATCGATGCGGACAATCGCGTCCTCATCGCCAAACGTCCCCCAGGCAAACCCATGGCCGGCCTCTGGGAATTCCCGGGCGGCAAGGTCAAACCCGGCGAAACACCCGAGAACGCCCTGATCCGCGAACTCCAGGAAGAGCTTGGCATTGAATTGTGCGACGACTGCATGGCGCCCTACGTCTTCGCCTCCCACACCTATGACGACTTCCATTTGCTGATGCCGCTTTACATTTCCCGGCAATGGGACGGCGAACTGATCCCGAAAGAGGGCCAGGAGCTCAAATGGGTCCGCGCCATGCGCCTCGCTGACTACCCGATGCCCGAAGCCGATCTACCGCTGATCCCATGGCTCCGCGATCTGCTCGGCTGAAACCTCAAAGATTTGCCCAACGCCCACACGAACTCATTGATTTTTGCACTCCACAATGAGGCTTGCGGCCAGCAAAAGCTAACTCATTCGACAAAAGAAACAACGTTCACAAATTTTCCAAAACCAACGTAGCAACGATCAGGGTTCCACTTAGAAATTGATAAAAATCAATAATATAAGATGGTTAAGCTCAGAGATGTATTCATCTTCGGTGCCCCAAAGCTGGTAACTATTCGTTAACCAATCTTGACAGTTCGCCATCAATTTCGCCAAATTTGCGCAATAACTGATATCATTGAACTCATCAGTTTTTGTACTACCTGTTGCGTAAGGTGCTCAGAATGTCCGCTATGAAAGTTTGGAGCTTAGTCAGCCAAAAGGGCGGCAGCGGCAAGACCACCCTGACTCTGCAATTGGCGATCGCGGCCATGACCAAGAACCTGATCGTATCCATTATCGATCTCGATCCGCAGCGATCAGCCGAGCAATGGTCCAACCTGCGCAAATCACTGCTCGATCCAGACGCTCCGCATGAGCCAGTCATCGTCCCCGGCATCCCCAGCGAACTCGGCGACATGCTCGAAGATGCAGCCGGCGACAATGCTCAATCGGATCTTACGCTGATCGATACCCCACGACAAAACTATGATCTCGGCCGCATCCGCAGCCGACCTGGTCATCGTCCCGACCCGCACCGGCATTCTGGATCGTTTCGCCGTAGACGACACACTCAACTACCTCAATATGATGGGCGCCCTCGGCAAAACAGTCGTCATTATAAATGCAGCCCCCAATGACAAAGATGAAATACAGGAGTTAAAAGACTTTCTCGTCAATAAATACAACGTCAGAATATTAAAAACCGCCATCGAAATGAATACAGATTATTCAAAATCCTTAGGCGACGGAGAAGGTGTCGCCAAAACAATGTCACGTAAAAAATCAGGCAAAGCGATGCGCGCATTATACGAGGAACTCTGCAGCATCTAAAATTGCGATGGTCCCACGCCCAACCAAGAGCCCCACCATGCCAGTTACTGCTTCGACACCCCGCAAGAAAAAGGGCTCCCCGACGTTTCAAGTGGGTAGCCTGAGATCGAGTTTGCCAGCTATAAGGTAGGTGACGGCCTTCAAGGTCTTGCTGTTTCGGTAGCCGCGCGCCTTGGCTTTTGCGGCCTGGACGAGAGAATTGATGCCCTCG
>CAJQQK010000295.1 GCA_905480435.1 uncultured Hyphomicrobiaceae bacterium
CGGTCGCCCGCACCATGGAAAAACACCGCGATGGCATCCTCGCGTGGTTCGACAGCGGCATCAGTAACGGTCTCATCGAGGGCATCAATTCTCTCGTCCAGGCCGCAAAAGCCAAGGCGTGCGGCTACCGAAACAGCAAGACCTTGAAGGCCGTCACCTACCTCATAGCTGGCAAACTCGACCTCAGGCTACCCACTTGAAACGTCGGGTAGCCAGATGTTGCTGCACTATTCTTAGTAGCTTACGAAAGCCCATCCGCTGAGGGAAGATACTTCGCGGTACGTGAGAGTTGGCATTGGAACGATATCTATACTGCGCTACGTGACATCGATCCGTCACTGAAGCTGCCTACCCCCTATGAAGGCGTTCCCGCCAAACCGACAGGGTTCAACTTCAACCGCAGAGACAGCCTTGGCGTAAAGATGCGCGATGTTCCTGAAATATTGTCAGACGCTGTCGCCTGGACGAAAAGCAACCTTTAAGACCAAGCTTGGCACCGCCGGTTATCCTCCAACTACGGACGAAAATGCTCAAACTGAATTGTTATCAGGTGGGCCATGTGCGAAACTCTGCCGACCTTGTAGGTCATCAACGGATCTGCGCGGCGGCCGAGGAATATCCTCCGTCGCTGCCGTCGACGAAGTGCATGTGAGCGGAAGTCTGCACTGAGGGCGCGACACATGTAATCAATGCCTCGTCTTGCATATGTAAACCATAGCGCACGGTTCCCTCAGCAACGGCTGTGTCCAGCAGATCACGCAAGCTGTTGACCACGTCTGGCGCGCAATCGATGGTCATCATCAGCGAACCATCGAATTTGCGAAAATCAGTGTTAACTGCCATTTCGCGTCGATAGCGGGTTGGATCAAAACCGGAAATGCGAAACCCCGTTTTGAAGACCAGCCAGATGAATGCGGCTGTCGCCGTAACGTGAACCCGCCGCAACCAGAGAGGCCTGCCCTGCTGGGAGATACGCGATTGAAGGCCGATTGAAGTTGTTGGCCACCTCACGTCTGGGCCATTTGGCGGCACGGGGTTGGGGTTTGAAGATTCCTCGAGTAAGGCAATTGTACTGGAGACAATTTCTCCGAAGCGAGCTTGGGCTACCCCTGCTGCAGGCCTGACGATCAGCGAGAGGATCTTGCCGTTCTTCGCCTGAATAGGTGCCCACTGACAAGACAGTCCTGCCAGATCTGGCTCTTGACCAATATCCGCCGGGGTGAGACCGATTGCTCCGCTCTTTAATTGAGTTTCAGACCATTCGAGTCCTCCACCCATGAATACGGCGTACTGCACATGACTGGAAGCTCGCCAGAACGCGGCACGCACGTCGTAGCCAGCGGTTCGGACCTCTCCAACGCCTACTATTGCAACTCGCAAATCTAGGTCCAGATCCCGTTGCGCCCACATCGCCACGCGTGACAGTGCATCTGACGCGCACTTAGCCTGCGCACCCGGAACGGCGAAGCTAGCTCCATCACCGCCAAAACTAAAGAGGTTCAGGTCACCATGAAGTTCATTAGAGACGGCACTGATTGTGCCAGCGCCAGCCAAATTAACGGCCCTATAGTGCCCTGCTTTTATCGCTGCGGTGGAGTTTACAACGTCAGATACTCCAATGACCCAATCGTCCGGCAGAGGGACGTATCGCGATGGGTCAGTCACTTGTGAGAAATCATCCAATACAGACAAAGTCTCATGCCATGCATCCTTCATTGCTGCCTCCTGCTGAACGATGATGGTATTGCTGAATAATTAAGCGTATCGCGTCAGAATTCTAGAGCAACTAAAATCCGAATATACCGAGCTAGCCTGACGATGTATGATGCTGGCCATCGATCGGTTCAACAGTTTCGAGGCGAAATATCGATGTTGGCTGTCCCTTGAGCAAACCATCTGACACCGCAGGATCCGGATCAACTCTTGTAACCACTAACTCGGCCGCAAGTCCCGGCATCTCGTCAGACGCAAAGACATTACGAACAATGTTCGCATTCTTAGTCGAGTAGCTCCCATCCGCCCTCGCTAGGATCTATCCGTACTTCTGCGCGACAACAAGTACATAGGTTCGGTCGACTGTTGGCAGTTTGAAGTTTGAAGTTTGAAGTTTCGTAAAAGCGTTGCGGCTGCCGTAAACGGTGCAAACGCGTAAGCAAGCCTTTACCATTTTGATGCCGGATCGAATTCCATTATCGACAAGCGCTCGCCAAATATTTCCGCAATCAGCGACAACAGGCATTCTGATCCAAGCAGTAGCATTCGACTTTATAAGCCCCAGCTTATTCATAGAAAGGTCGAGGTCAGCTTGCTGTTCGCGCTTAAAAGCGACCGGAAAAAATGTTCGGTTACCAGGCAGATTTGACGGAAACGTCGCCGACATACCATTGAGCTACTTCGCTGATATTTGCGGAAACTTTGCCGGATGACCATCTGCTTGGGCATGGGACGCAGCCCACAGCAAGCCAAACGCCACGCAGAGCGCGCACAAGCGAAACATGACAATCTCTAAACAAAAAGAGGCTCCGAATCTCAGCAATAACCGCGTGCATCACGAGCTAGGCGGCAGTTAGATCCCATTCAATTTGTCGTCGTCCGACACGAGACTCGGCTAAGCTACTGGTCAGCCAGAATTATGCTTTTTTTGCGTCGACGGAGCTGCGCAGGAGATGCTGATCTTTCCGAAAAACCGAGACAACACCGGTCTAACCGGGAGAAATGCTCGATAGCAAAATTCGAGAGCATGAATTGCACCCGGCATTTGGGCAATACGTGCCGCCCACCTCCAATTAGGTAACAATTCCCAAATGGCGACGAAGGCGGCAGCACCTGACCTCATTGTGCCATCGCTGCTTCTTAAATGGAGGCGTGACATCGCTTGTTCACGCGTAAGGCCATCGCCAAGTTCCACATCAATTGGCGACACATCGACGAACGCAATCCTATCGTTCTTGTCCTGGCGCTGATAGTGGGCGATCTCAGATCGGCATAAAGGGCAGCCGCCGTCAAAATAGACGATGGCCGTCTTTTGTTCGCTCATCACTTGCGCCCCCGTGTCTTCGAAATAAGTACAATTGGGCGGCTTCGATCTAGCAGTTCCTCCAAAAAGTAATACGCTGCTTCATAGATCCCGGGAGCTTCGTTGCTATTCGGTCCGGCGATGTAGAGCCTGAGCGACGCTGGGAAACTCGCCAACCAAGTCGCAGCTCGCTCAAGCGCCAAGTAATCTCCGATATCAACAATCAAGGTTGGGCGGCAATGATCCGCTGTGCACTGCTGCGCGAAAATTGCTCCCGGAGAACAGGCAATGCCAGCCTTGTCAAACATAATCAAAGTGGCGTCAGATTCTAAAATATTGCGTTTGATGAGTTGCCGCTCCGATGGCTTTTCGACGGCGGGAGTGCTTCCAGCATCAACTGAGACATCTTCGTGTCTGCAATTACCGCCGATGGAAATTAGAAAACCGACTGCAACATCAAGGGCAGCGCGCTGTACGCCTGTTCCCTCGCCAGAAATAATTTTGGCGACTGGCATGTTAGGCTCCTCCGACTGATGCATGACAAACGACTTCAGTATTGGTTTGGTCTTCTGGGGGCGACCCAGCATTCGCGACCACAGATTGACAAGACGTCTTGCGCGGCCAAATTTGGAATCACCCTGAACCGGGGCGACCGAACGGAGCCGATTGAGAATGCGCTGCAAAGTGCGTCGGTGCATGCTCAGATCACGCGCCGTTTGCGATACGTTGCCGTAGTTCAGTGTCAAAAATTGAAGAATGTGCGCGTCGCGAGCTTCTTCTGGTGTCATGAACGACGCCGGCAAGAAATGAACGGACGGCCTGTCGTCGTCGAGAGCCGATACGATCTCTGCGATCTCCGCCTGTTTCGAGAGATACTCGTCTGCGCCTTGCCGAATTGCCCAGGCGGCGGTCCGAGGATTGCCGAAGGAAGTCAGGACAACTATCTTTGTGTCAGTGCTGACGTCATGAATAAGCGGTATAAGGTTCAGACCATTGTCGCCGTTGATATTGATATCCAAGAGAACAGCGTCGGGCTGGTGCTCGCGTATTGCAACTTCGGCGTTCTTAAAATCGTTCGATGTCATCACTTGAAACCCGTGGCGGCCGAGTGCACGCGCCAAAAGACCAGCAAAAATGGCGTCGTCTTCGACAATAAGAAGTTTTTTCATTTCTTTCTCCTGAGCCCTGTAACGGGTGGAGTGTCGGTTCGGTTTTTCGGCAAACTGTCGCAGCTGAAACTTCCGTTACAATACGGTCTTGGACCTATCGGCGAACAAACGTCAGAACCAACATGTCTCTAAAAGCTGGTACGCTATTCTCCCGAATTAAGATTGCCGAGACTGAGTGCCGAATGCTCGTGTCGTGTAACAAAACAGCGTCTCCTTGTTGAAGGAGGTCGAGATGCGCCAGTCTCTCACCAGTTTCAGAAGTCAGGCACGTCATTCCGCCGGCAACGTTCTGTCGATCGATCAACATCATAAAGACATAGTCAACGCCGTCTCTATGAGCCCCTTCAGGGGTCGGAAGCCCTGTCTTGCCAGGTTCGGTGCTGACGCGGAACTGATGAGCTTCAATGGTCCAAGCCGCCGCTACGGGATCACATGTATCAAATGTCATACGCGCAAAGTTGAGCAGAGCTTTCCAAATTGGCGAAGTCAAAACTTGCAACTCGAACGGCTCGAACCAACGCTCAACACCACCGTTAAGCGGATTATGATCTAGTTTCTGAAAATGAGGCCGACGGTCATTTAATCGAATAGCGTCATTGCGCGGGGCACGAAAGGAAGCGTAGCGGCGGCGGCGATATCGACCGCCATCACTCATGTAACCATCGAGAACTAGGCTGTTCCAATTGGCGGCAAGGTTCGGCCAATCCAGGCTATCGACTTCTCGTTGAAGCGCATCCTTGATTTGCGAACCAGGCAAAGCAACGAAACCTTTGTTTTGGATAACCTTTGCTGCGCTTTCCGCGAGTTGCTGAGCTGTTTGACTACCGCGTGGCTGATGCCAAACAGTAGCGCTGCCAACCGTATTCAAGTTGGGTACGTCGCTCATCAGCGTAAAGCTCCCTCTGTCCAAACCAACTCAGTCGTAGCCAAGCAGCAGACAGGCGATAATGACCAAGATGATCATCTCGGCTGTATTCGCTATAACCGTTCCGGGATGCCAGAGATTGGACTGATCCTTGGCCGCTACGTCGCCGCTCAGCATCAGGTCGCGCGCATTGTTTATGATCGGAATCGCAACGATACGAACGGCTAACATCATCGCAGCGCAAGCAGCCAACAACCCACTCTCCAGGGGGCGAAATGCGATAGCAGCGGCGAGCAATGCGGCGACACCATTGATCAAGAAGTAGTTTGGAAAAACCGCGCGCAGAAACAGACCGGCTTTGTCTTCTGGCAGGATCCGAAAAATTGTTGGGGCAACAATACTCGGGAAAAACACCATCGCGCCAAGTGATGCTGCAATCACGAGTGCGGCCAGCTCTGGCATTTCACGACACCCTCCACTAATCTAATTACATGGCGTGTTCAGTGAACGATGGATTGACCTAATTGGATGACCTTGAACGGTGGCGGAAGACAAAGAGTAGCAATAGACCAGTCGTAGTTGATCCTGTCGGCGTCTGCGTGCGTATCGATTAATTGAACTTAATTTTGACGCTGCTGACCTACGGAATGGAACAAACAATGACGCGTGTACTTGTTGTCGGCGCTAGTAAAGGTATCGGACGAGAAGTCGTGCGACAGGCCCTCGACGCGGGTCATACAGTCCGGGCAATGGCCAGGAGCGCCGACGATCTGGAAATCAAATCTGGAGACCTCGAAAAACTCAACGGTGACGCGCTCAATGCGACCGATATGAAGACTGCATTGCGGGACGTTGATGTCGTCGTTCAGGCACTCGGGATACCTCTCGATATGAAAATGTTCACCAAGCCAGTGACACTTTTTTCTGAAGCGACACGTTTGCTGGTGTCTGAGATGGAAGAAGCCGGCGTTCGCCGACTGATCTGTGTTACTGGGTACGGTGCCGGGGACAGCCGCAAGAGCATAAATTTCGTCCAGCGAGTCCCGTTCAAATTGCTTCTGGCAAACGCATACGACGACAAGTCCATCCAGGAGGAATTGATTGTCACGAGCGATCTAGATTGGACGATCGTTCGGCCTGGCATTTTGACCAATCAGGGAAAATCCGGCAGATACCGCGTCCTCGTTGACGAAACGCAGTGGCGCAATGGCGTGATCTCGCGAGCGGACGTCGCAGATTTCATCGTGGAGCAAATCGATTCGAAATCAATGTCAGGTAAGAAACCAGTGCTTGTTCGGTTTCCGCTATAATTGGCTCGTTAGAGAGAAAACAAGAATGCCGCCCCTCCACAAATGGAGCCTTGCTAGTATGGTATGCGTGCGCCGTCCCACGCAAACACGCCACCTGTGTCCGGGGCTTCGAGCCCATCAATGACGCCAAGAAGATGAATGGCAGCCATATCCGACGTAAAAAGTTTGCCCGGCGCAACATTGCCTTGGAACGGACGGGAGAGGTTCGTGTCAACGGTGCCCGGGTGTAGACCGACACAAACAGCATCCGGCCGACCTCGGGCCAGCTCAATGCTGAGTGATTTGATCACCTGATTGAGTGCCGCCTTTGATGCGCGGTAGCTATACCAGCCGCCCAGGCGGTTATCCTCAATGCTTCCGACTCGTGCTGAGAGAGCTGCAAAGACCGCGCGGCCGCGACGAGGCAGGAATGATAATACGTGCTTGGCAACTAGGGCTGGACCGATTGTATTGATCAGTAAGTTCTTGGTGAACTGATCGGCATCGAGATCCCTCCAGGATTTCTCAGGCTTCGTACCGTTCGTCCCATGCAGAAAACCGGTTGCGACGATGACAAGGTCTATGGATCCTAATGCCGATGCGGCAGCGGCTAGGGAAGCCTCATCGGTAATATCGACGCTTGCGTGCTTGACCGCGCCATCTCTGTTGTTGATAGGGCGTCGAGACCAGGCATTCAATTCAATGACCAAAGGATCGCGCAGCAACCGCTCTATTAGCGCATCCCCAATGCCACCCTGCGCGCCAACGATTAAGACTCTCGCGCCCTTGGTAAACGAGGGTATGAGCGATTTCCGGGCGGTCGGGTTGAAACAATCTGTCATGCGTATATCCATGCGGCGCTCAGACATGCCAAAACCGCTGAGGTCAATTGCAGGCGCAATCTGCCATACCATGCCGGAGCGCAATTTCCACTCGCCCAGGCCGTATCCACAATAAGGAGGGTCAGGAATGCAACCGCTAGAACGGCGAGGGCAGGCGATGTTTCAAGCTGGGTCGCTACCCAACCAATCAAGGCAGGCGTGACGCTCAACGCAAAGTGCCATGGTTGAACGTGTGCGTCCTCCCCAGTAGATTTGATCATGGCAAGCCCCCAATGAACGCCACCCATAAAAGACAGAATGATTGCACCATAGGAAATCAGCATTGGTTCGAAGCGCACTGCAGCGCCTGACCCGTTGTCGAGCGTCATGAGACTAAGACCGGCAAACGGAAGGACGCCCGCCCAACCAAGGACGTAGGCCGGCCTCGGTATCTTTACCGACTTGTCCATAGCAAGTCCTTGCACTTCGCATTTCTCGTCTTGATCACCTCTACGAGGCGCACCGGGTAACGGGTCAGAACGAAAAGCCAATATGCTCAAAACGCATGACGAAGCCTACGTCGTCCTGCATAGAAGATCGGTCGGGCTGAACGCTGCCCGACCGCCAGTTTCCTGAAGCATGGCTAGTTACGACTTTGGCATGATGACCGAATCGATAACGTGAATGACGCCATTGGATGTTGCGATGTCAGCCTTGACCACGTTTGCCCCGTCCACCGTCACACCCTTGGTGGCGTTGATGGAGATCTTCTGGCCCTGTACGGATGCGGCCTGCAACTTCTTGCCGGCGATATCTTTCGACATCACTTTTCCAGGCAGGACATGATAAGTCAGAATAGATACCAGTTTGGACTTGTTCTCAGGCTTCAACAGGCTGGCAACCGTGCCTGCTGGGAGCTTTTTGAAAGCTGCGTCAGTCGGCGCGAATACGGTAAACAGTCCCTTGCCCTTGAGTGTTGAAACAAGTCCGGCTGCTTTTACCGCAGCGACGAGCGTGTTGAACTGGCCCGCGCTGACGGCGGTATCAACGATGTCCTTCTTAGCGCCGCCGGCGTACGCAGGTGCTATTGCGAGTGGTAGCGCCATGACGATCGCGGCAACAGTTGTTTTCATGAAGTTCATTTTTTTCTCCCAGTATGTAGGTGTTTGCATCTGCAAACGTGTTGCGATGCGCTTGAGCTTTGACCAACACTCATGACGCAGAACGAGCTGGAGACGATCATGGATCTCAACCCAATACTAAAAACTTCGTAATGCTCATGATGAGATCGGAAAATACATTCTGCAGCTAATCCGCAATTCGTTGCCCTGTTTTCTGCGGATCAGGACGTGGAAAAGCATGCAGGAGAGAGGCGGCCATGAGACAGCTTTCGCTTCTGGACGATGCGTCGTTCGCAGGGCCCTTCGATTGGTTTGCAAGCCGCCAGATGAACTGGTTTCGAACCAAGAGCGTCTTACCGGAAAAACGCAACTAGTTAAAGATCGGACCTGACACAATTGAACAAATGCACTGTGGCCAACGTCATTGAGGCAGCAGAGAATATACAGTTTCCAGAGTCTCATCTGATGCCCGATTTGATGTGATCCACCAGTCTAGTTGCTTCGTTTGTTAGTTATGAACAATCAATAAGCGGAGTGTCCAATGTCAACTAGTTCCTAAACCGATATGCTCGATCTGTTGGAAATTCAGGCTGTTTTGCTTGAGCTTGAGGGGTGGCGTGCAGAAGCGCGCCATATGACTACTGAAGTGCTCGCTTGCCGTATCACTCATCTGCGCAGCGCGTAGCTTCAAACTCGGGTATTTTGAATCCATGCACGGCGAAGATCGATCCTCAGCATTGGAACGGATCCACGGTGAAATTTGGCGAGACCTATGTCTTGCGGCATCTCACCCGGAATCTGCCTACCGATGGATGACGTTGGCAACGTCGAGTTCGGACGGAGCACCTGAACTCCGCACTGTCGTGGTGAGATTGGTCGATCGTGAACGGATGACATTGTCATTTTTTACAGATCAACGATCGACGAAGTGGCTTCAGATTTGCCGAAGCGGACCGGTAGCTTTGCTGTGCTTGAAAAAGCACCCGTTAGTTCAAATACGGCTACTTGGGATGGCAGATTTTGCTAGCTCCGGTGAAGCAATATCGATTTGGCACGATCAGCACCTCGGCATACAACAGCAGTACTATTCAAGAATTTCGCCAGGGCGAGCACTGAAGTTTGTTGGCGAATTAGCTGTCACTCCAAAAACTAGTACCATTGAAGCAATCTCAAATTTCTCTGTTATTCACGTGAAGGTTCATACGATCGACTGGCTTTCTATCGATAAGAGCGAAGGTGATCGTCGAGCGGAGTTCACATACGGGAGCGGGGAAGTTGAGGCACGGTGGTTGGTGCCGTAGAACAAGGAATTAAAATGACAGAATCATTAGACTTAAGCGCCCCGACCGAGGATTGTCACAAACTCAAGCAGGATCCGTTTGACAATTATTTCCCAGACATTCCGAGTGCTGGTTTCCCCCGCCTGAAAACACTGCGATCGACAGCAGCTAAAGACCCAGCAGCCGAGATGTTTCTCGAAATGGCAAGTACCCATTTGCCTATTGAATTCAAAGGTCGTGAGATTGAATTGGAGGCTCACGCTT
This sequence comes from uncultured Hyphomicrobiaceae bacterium, assembly GCA_905480435.1. GTDB lineage: Bacteria > Pseudomonadota > Alphaproteobacteria > Rhizobiales > Hyphomicrobiaceae > CAJQQK01. The sequence goes on from CAJQQK010000295.1 coordinate 9,826, forward strand.
TTGAAGATGAAACGATTTCGTACCAAGCCATGGCGCTGGTTCATCGAGGCCACGGAAAGGTGGATCACACATCGACGGCCATCCCACTCGTACGTGTGCACAGTGGTTGTGTGACGGGGGATATTTTTCATTCGCTACGATGTGATTGCTACGCCCAATTGCAGTTGTCGCTCGAGCAGATCATAAACTCGGATCTTGGGATAATCGTGTATCTGCCTCACCATGAAGGACGAGGCATCGGCCTTGTGAAAAAAATCAAGGCTTACGCTGCGCAAAATCGCGGTTTGGACACCGTAGATGCGAACTTGGCAATTGGTGCGCCGATTGATGCACGAGACTACGAACTTCCAGCAAAGATCCTCAAGCACCTCGGTTACCAGAGCATCCGATTGATGAGTAACAATCCCGCCAAACTGAGCGCCCTCGCGCAACATGGCATAAAGATTGTAGAGCAGGTAAAAACCATGACAGATCCATCTCAACACAATGAACGGTATCTTGCGACCAAGCGCGACCGCATGGACCATATGCTTTGACTGGAGCTTCGCGCCTTTGGCGTCCAATCAGCAGGCACGTCGCCATATTCCTGTCGGTAGTCTTATTCGGCACATGTGCCACGGTCTCGGCCGCCTCTGCCACCAGTAAGCAGCCACTGTGGCAGGAGTTTCGAGACGGCACAGCGTTTGCCGTAATGCGTCATGCAATTGCACCTGGCACTGGAGACCCAGGGCACTTTAAGATCAATGACTGCTCGACGCAGCGCAACCTATCTGCACAAGGCAGAGCGCAAGCTCGTAGGGCAGGAGAATTGTTTCGATTGAACGGCCTTAACAAGGTTTTGATTTACTCAAGCCAATGGTGCCGCTGCCGCGAGACGGCAAAACTTCTCGCAATCGGCCCGGTTCGCGACCTTGCAAGTTTAAACTCATTCTTCGAAGCCGATAGGCGCCGCAAGAAACAAACACATCAACTTAAATCTTGGTTGCAGGCGCGCGTATCGCGCGCGCCTCTTCTGCTTGTTACGCATCAAGTCAACATATCAGCGCTCATCGGTAGCGGCACGCGTTCGGGGGAAATCGTCTTCATCAAACCAATGCGGAATGGCACGTACCATGTTCTAAGCAGTTCCGTTCCATAATTCTCAGGCATGCCTACAGAGGCACTGCCTCAGACAAGAGCGGTTCATAATCAAATAGGTTCAAATCCACGACCTAGGCGTAGCGATTCTTAAAATTCATCGTAGCACCCGGCAAGGATTCCTGCGCCACAACGAGGTAATGTATGAAGTGGGCTGCTGAAGGCGATACCGTAACGAACAGTAATCGGCGTTGATGTGCACAAATTGATTTCCAGTTTCGTAAAAGGAACAGTACCGGGCGTACTGATTTCTGTTGTGGTCGCGGTAGCCGCGCAGTTTCTTTCCGATCACTATGGCGCACCGGCAATGCTAATGGCGCTGTTGCTCGGACTTGCTCTTCATTTTCTGGCCGAGGATGGGCGATGCGCTGAGGGCATAAATTTTTCCGCGGGCCTCATGCTCCGTTTGGGCGTGGCACTCCTTGGTGCTCGTATCAGCGTTGACCTACTCATTGGACTCGGGCCGGGGTTGATTGTGCTTGTTGTTGGCGCCGTCGTGTTGACGATGATTTTTGGCTTGATGGGTGCCAGATTGCTAAAGAGAGGCTGGCGTTTGGCGCTGCTGACCGGCGGGTCTGTGGCAATCTGCGGCGTCTCAGCAGCGATGGCCATCGCCGCTGTCCTGCCAAAGAATGAACATTCGGAACGCAACCTAATCTTCACGGTGCTCGGTGTGACGGTTCTGAGTACGGTCGCGATGATTGGCTACCCTATTCTGTCAAAGATTATTGGCCTTGATGAGCGAGCGACAGGAGTCTTTCTTGGAGGCACTATCCATGACGTGGCTCAAGTCGTCGGTGCCGGATTTTCCGTATCGCAACTAACCGGCGAGACGGCAACGGTCGTCAAGCTTATCCGTGTTATGCTGCTTGGCCCTACGGTTATTCTTCTATCGTTGATCGTTCGCAGCTTAGATGCTGGAGAACATAGGAGTGAGAAACGACCGCCGCTCATACCTGGTTTTATCCTGGGATTTGTCGCACTGGCTAGTTTGAACTCGATAGGAGCCATTCCATCCGTCGTGGCGGACATTCTTGGCGATGTTTCACGATGGGCATTGCTTGTTGCAATTGCGGCGGTAGGCATGAAAACATCTCTTCGGCGTGTTCTCGACGTGGGCGGTGCTGCTATTGTCCTCATTATTGCAGAGACCGTTTTTATCGCGAGCCTCATCTTGATCGGGATCGCGATCCTGACGTAATTTGTATCCGATTGTTGCTTGAGTACCTGCATTGTTGGCTTGCAGCACAGCTTCAGCTTGGTGCCGCGTTGGACTAAGACGCGGTGTCGATTTTTTGCAAACGAACACATCTGATCCCACTCCCAAAACGTACTTGCACGTGAGGTCATTCAGCAATCGGGAGACCAGATAGTGCGTTTCTTTAGGGAGATAGTCATGAGCGTAGCCTTTGCAGCGCCAGCGTTAACCGTGACCAGTGCGGATGCGGCGCCACTTCGCCAGTTCATGTGGAAATACCGCCCGCTCGTAGTCTTTGCACCAACATCGAGCAACCAAGAGCTTATCAGGCAGCGTACGATCGTCAGCGGAAACGTGACTGGGCTTCGCGAGCGCAACATCGTCGTCGTTGAAGTCATAGGCTCCAGCGTGAGGAGCAGACTGGGTCCGCTGTCCAGTGCTACAGCCAATGCACTTCGCAAGCACTACGGCGTGGCTGGACGGCAATTTCGCGCCGTCCTCGTTGGAAAAGACGGCGGGAGCAAACTTCAAAGTGGCCGAGCAATGAGCACCAACCGCCTATTTGGCACTATCGATTCAATGCCGATGCGGCGAAACGAAATGCGGCGTGGACGTTGATTGACCTGACTTTAATTTGCGCCAGTGGCATTGCGGCGACGCATTTGAGCGTTCACCAACGCTGAGAGAGTGAGACGAATTCGGACGGGCGTTAAATCCGAATGCCGCGATCAAAGTTTCGCAATGCTCACAAAGACAGCGCCCAATCATTTGGTATGCAAACCGGGGCGTCTGCCTCGTATGTTTTATTTCAGGTCATCAATGCGATCTAAGATAGGTCTAGCAAGCGTAAAGGGGATGGACAGTCAGCATTCAGGAGACACAGATCCGGCCAGGTTTCCCAAGCTCCGCAAGGGCGAGTTCCTTTTGCCCCATCACAAGGACGGGAAGACATCAAAGTGCGTAAGAAATCTGAATTTCCCTCAAAGATATGCGCGACGTGCGGGCGCCCATTTGCGTGGCGGAGAAAGTGGGCGAGCGATTGGGGCGCCGTCCGATATTGTTCCGAGCGGTGCCGGCGAATGCGTTCGATTGAAAAGGCAGAGAAACACTGATGAACCAGTTGTCGTTTCTCGATGACGACCCGCCGGCCAGTAGTCCAGTCGATTGGTCGCCTACCCGATCCGCAGGCATCGCGCGCCAGGAGTATTTCGTCCCGTATGCCGGTCGAGCCTATGCTCGAGCGCGAAACTTTGATCTGGCAGCAACGGATCGCACCAATATCTCATGTCTTTCTCCATGGATCCGGCATCGGCTGATTTTGGAACAGGAAGTAGTTGCTTCGACATTGGCGAAGCACACCTTCGCGGGTGCCGAGAAGTTTCTGCAAGAGGTTTTCTGGCGCAGCTACTTCAAAGGCTGGCTTGAGCAACATCCGGCTGTTTGGATGTCATACCGCCGCGAGCTTCGCCGCTCATTGGACCAACTTGAACAGTCGAAGCCATTGCGCGCTCGCTATGAAGATGCGATCACTGGGCGCACCGGTATCGAGTGTTTCGATGCTTGGGCCCGCGAACTGGTTGAACTTGGCTACCTTCATAATCACGCGCGCATGTGGTTCGCCAGTATTTGGATTTTCACTTTACGATTGCCCTGGCAGCTGGGGGCTGATTTCTTCTACCGTCACCTACTTGATGGCGACCCGGCATCGAACACCCTTTCCTGGCGTTGGGTCGGCGGACTGCATACCAAAGGCAAGACCTATCTGGCGAGGCCATCGAATATTGCGCGGTTCACGAACAATCGTTTCGACCCAACCGGACAGCTCGCGACCGTCGCAACGGCCCTAAAGGAGCCGGACAGCGGCCCATCGATCTCCCTGCCATCTGCTGAGCATCTTCCGATTGACGTGCCATACGGCCTCCTGATCACAGAAGAGGATTGCCATGTCGAGAGCCTGAAGCTTAAACGCCCCCCATCTGGCCTGATTGCTCTTGCCGCAACCAACCGGCGGTCATCTTTGCCGATCGGCGAGCCTGCGCAGGCGTTTGCACGCGGCGCAGTTGAGGATGGCGTTGCAAGAGCTGAAACTCATTTTTCGATAGAAAAGTCAGAAATATCTGATCTAGAAAATGGCGATCGAGGCTGGGGTAAGGAACTTATCGTGTTTGCATTGCGAACCGACGTGAAGCTGATCGCAACAGCTTACGCGCCAGTCGGTCCGGTGGCAGAAGAGCTGGCAGCTGCACGCACAGTTCTCGCTGCCGCAGGTATCCGTTTGATAGAAGTTCGGCGGCCATACGATGACGCCGCGTGGCCACACGCCACCAAGGGCTTCTTCAAACTGAAAGCACAAATCCCGAAATTGATTTCAGTTTTGAACTAACCGATCTCTTGCCGCATTTCGTCGACCAGCATGCGGGCACTGGTAAACGCCGCTTCTACGCGTCCCCTTATGCACCAGTCGCCACCGGCCGCCAGACGGTTGTCTTTATCCAGAAGATAAGGCGCACCCGCTGCCGTCTGCGTGCTTGCAAAGCGCCAGCGGTGCAGCGACGTATATGTGGGACCTGACACATCAGTCCTGGTCAATTTGGCAAGCTCATCCATGAGACGCGCTTCAATTGCGTCCGTCGGATCCTCCAAATGTAAGCGATCAAGGAACGGCTTCTGTCTAGAAGTTTCGTATCGTGCCATTTTTTCGGCATGGATGATCGGGAACTCACAGACACACAACGCATCTGGCTGACACATGTCGAGGCTTGCGCAGCTAGTGGCGGTTCGATGAAGGCCTATGCCAAAGAACATGGGCTGGATTTGCAGAATTTCTATTTGTGGAAGGGGCAGGGCTGTTCAACGCTAACTACATGAAGCGATAATTGAGCGGCCGTGTGATGTCGAGGACGTTGTGCCACATGGCCTGCGAGATATTGTTTTCGCCGTTGGCACGCAGGATATTGAGGGCGAAGCTACGTACCCTG